>JAAWHK010000083.1 GCA_022795805.1 Hungatella sp.
AATTTCTACTATTTCAACCCGGAGTTTGATAAGCAGTTTGTGAAAGGGTAGGAAGCTTTGGGAGCAAAAGCCCCTCGCTGTAAATGGAACAGCGAGGGGCTTTTTTCATCCGCCTACTCCAAAACCACGATCTGAATTTCTCTGCCCGTCAGGCGCCAGTTGTCCTCCCGGTTCTGCGCATACCACACAGCCGCCTCTTCCAGAGATTCCGGCCCGCCTGCCCAGATAAACAGGGGCATATCGGGACAGTAATCCCCGTAGTCCACCGTCTCTTCCCACTCATTCTCCCATATCCCGCTGCCGCTTTTCACATCTCCCTCATCCTCCTCCGGCCAGGCATCATCCCACTGATCATCCTCCCGGCATTCCTCTTCCCTGTGAATCCCCCGAAAGCACACCGCTCCCCCTCTGTCCTTATCGAGGCCAAGCACCACCGTGTTCACCCACTCCGGCATCTCCTCCCCCAAAGCGGCGTCCATCCACCGGGCAAATTCCATCCACATGCCGAATCTTCCGAAGATTGTAAACCAGTCCGCCACGGTCTCCTCCGCGCTGTGAAGGGAGCTTATCTGTTCTTCCTCTTTGTAGCAGTACTCCAGCCTGTGGTCAAACCGGGACACCGTAAGGCATCCCTCATACGTCTCAACCTCCGTAACCCCTTCAAACTCCTCCTCCAGCAGCTCTGCCAGAACCCCGGCCACGCTGTCCGCCCGGTGCATCTTGATGGTTCCGTAAGCATAGAAGCTTCCGCTCTCCCCCTGGTACACACAGACAGGCCGAAAATCCGACTGGTTGGAGTACTTAAATCCCCACCCGAACCGGCCGATCATCCGTTTTCCCTCTTTAATCTTGGAGGCGGATACCGACATAAGATAATTCATCCACCGCCTGTGGTCAGCAGACTGGTCCTCTATGGCAAATCCAAAAGGCACTTTGGCCCCGTAAAATACCCGGTCATGGCGCCTGTGCCTTTTGTCCCCGTAGCGAAGCACACAATAGCTCTCCTCCTTCTCAGACCAGCCCATGGCGTCCAAAACCGCCTCCATTTTCTCCAGCCTGTCCATGCCTTTAACCGACACCACACCGCTGCGCACCGTTTTGGGCTGGCGCAGACACGAAAGAAGCTCCCGGACCGTCTCCTCCCGAACCATCTGCTTAAGCCTATCCGGCAGCTCCTTCGCCTGCCAGCCAAATTCCGGCTGCCGGAATATAAGGTCCTGCCATCCGTAATCCACCTGCCGGAACACCTCTGTCTTCCCATCCCCCACAACCGCCCGAAAACAGAACCGCTCCTGTTCCTCATAATACACGGCCCTCGCATACTCAGGCAGAAAGTCATTGTCAGCGGCCAGAAGCGCCGCTATCACGGGACGGATCAGAGGGTGCACCGGCTGCGCCGGAATTTGCCCAAGCCATTTTGCAATAAGCTCTGCCGCCTCCTGCCTGTCCCTCTCTGCGATGGAAGTCACCGCCAGGAGAAAGAAAAACTGCGTCGTGTCTGTAAGATTCCCCTCATAATCCCGCAGATCCGAAAAATCCAGCACAGGCCTGACTACCTGTTCCCCGTCCGCAAAATACAGGCAGTAGTGGTAATGAAACTCCACCCGCAGCTCCCTTCCACCAGGCATGGGGCACTTGGCGCTTACCGGCAGGGCGATGGATTCCGTCTCCTCGTCCCACCCTGTAAAAGCCCTCTGCCACGCTCTGGAGGGAGAAAATATGTAATCCACATAGGCAGGAAGGTAACACTCACCATCCTTCACATAGATGTAATCCTCCTCCCACTGTCCCCGCACCCTCCCATGGCGGTAACCAAATCCCCTGAGGAAAAAATACTGCCAGAAATCCACACTTTCCTTCACCGTATCCACATCCCAGTGGGAAACTTCCACATCATATCCGTAATATATCTCTTTGCACAGCCCCTCAATCCCCAGAGTCCTTAAAATCCTCTCCGCCAGTTCCGTCCTTTTAGGCTCCGAAAATCCCCCGTCCTCCAGATAGCAAAGAAGCCTTTCCGCCATGGAACGGGGCATCACCAGCCTCGACGCCACAAAGAAAAGCCTGTCAAAAAATGTCTGATCCCCCTTAAGTTCCTGCCATTGAGGCTCCTTAAAAAGCTCCGCAATCCTCTGCCTGATCTCCTTTGTTTCCCCGTAAATGTGATGGTCATAGTTGGTCTGATGATCATTGATAATCCTGGCAGCGGCCCGATAAAGCTTTGTGATGGCCTGTTCCTTTCCCCCTTCCCCGAACAGTATCTCCTCCACATCCGGAAGCTGTCTGACCACCTGCTCTTTTAACCCGCCGTACAATCCCCTGGTACTGCTGCGGTCCAGTTCCCGAAAAGCCAGATTTTTGTAGAGATAGGTCAGCACGCACTGAGGCACGCTTTCATCCTTCATCCATTGCACATACAGTTTCACCACACACTCACTGCGGCTCTCATAATCCCCCCACCCCATCTGCTTTCCGTTGCGTTCATAAAGATAATGGACCTGACACATTTTCAGGATACGCTCCCATGCCTCCCGGTTCTCCTCTGTCAGCTCCCCACGCACTCCCATCTCCCTGACGGCAATATAGTCGGAGCATGCGTTGAACCGCGTCCGGTTGGCCGGCTGCCTTAACCTGGAAAGCGACTTCCGCCTTAAATCGCACCCCTCTGCCGGGATATCAAACACCCGGTTTGCATACTCCCTCCCAAGAAGAATCCCCGTTCGGGTTTCCCCGCAAAAATCAGGGCCAATGGCGTACGCGATGGCCAGTTCCTGCAAAAAGGCGGCGGGAAACTGTTCGGGCGCATACACCCTGCTTCCGGGGCCAATCAGATAGGAAAACATCCGTCTCCCGAAATCTTCTGAAAACTGCTCCCCAAGAAATGTCTCTGACAGAAAAAAACGCCTCCACGCATCTGCCTGTTTCGCCTGCTTCGGATTTTCAAAAAGGTCCCTGAACTCCCTGAAAGCCCCCTCGGCCCTCATCTCACTTCCGCTGTCTTTCATACGCCTCCACCTCCTCCAATGTGGGAATCGACGAACCGGCTCCCTCTCTGCCCACCGCAATCGCCGCAGCCATGGACGCAAATCTCAAAGCTTCCTCAACACTCTTCCCCTTGATCACACTCCCGACAAAATATCCCGTAAACGTGTCCCCTGCTGCCGTTGTATCTTTCACATCCACCGGGAAAACGGGCTGACGGCAGATCCTGTCCCGGTATCCGTAGACAGCGCCCTTTTCTCCCAGTGTAAGCACGATGCGGGTATCCGGAAATATCTTCATGAGAATACTTATCATCTCATTTTCACCCATCCCCCCGTCTTGGCGTTCCGTCCTGTCTTCCCCGCAAAAAGCCCCGGCAATGGCTTCCCCTTCCACTTCATTGAGGATCAGATAGTCCGCAAAGGCCAGGGGCAGCCTGAAAATCTCCTCATCCGCCGGGGACGGATTCAGCACAATCTTCATGCCCTTACTGCGGGCCTGTTCCATGAGATAGGGAAGCTGGCTGATTTCATTCTGCAGCAGCAGAATATCCCCCCGTTCAAAATAAGCCAGAGCCTTGTCCACATCCTCCCCTGTCACCATTCCATTGGCGCCCCTGAACAGGATAATGCTGTTCTCCCCCCTGGGTGTCGTCTGGATGACGGCGTGGCCGCTGGGTGTGTCCTTCTTTACAATGAGATCCGTGTTTACATGGGCCTCCTTAAGCCCCTGAAGAAGCATGTCCGAATCACAAAGCCCCACAGCCCCGGCGTGAAACGTGTCCGCACCGCTCTTGGCCAGGGCAATGGACTGATTCAGCCCCTTGCCCCCGCAGAACAGTTTTAGGCTCCTGGAGGAGATGGTCTCCCCCGGCAAAACGAAATGGTCCACCTTATACACATAGTCAATATTCAGGGAACCGAATACAAGTACTTTCATTTAAGTTTCCCCCTCTCCAAAAGTCCCGTTTTGTCTGCTCTTAAGCCTGTCCAGCAGTATCCCAACGGGTTTCGTGATGTACTTATCCCTTCCGTACAGCGCCGCCATCTGATTTTCCATCTTCATTCCGTCCAGGCCTACAGGACGCAGCTTCTTCATAGCGAACGAGACCCGCAAAAGCTTCTCCGGCAGAACCGTGATACCCAGCCCGGCCTCCGCTGCCTTCACAAGTGCAAGGGAGTTGACGCTTTCCCACACCGGCTCCGCCTTCAGATTCATCAGCCCCAGCATGTTGTCAAGCGTATCCCGGATGGCGCTTCCCTGCTCGCGAAGCAGCAGAGGACAGCCGCACAGACGGTCCGGGGTAATCGTCTCCCCGGACACATGGAAATCCGGCGCGCAGGCGGCGCACAGTCTGTAAGTGCCCAGCAAGATGGAATGAAAATCGCCTTTAGGCGCAGTTCCTTCCCAGAATGCCACGTCCGCATACCCCCGCCGCAGCCTGTCGATGGCAGCATTTGCGCTTGTCACCTGGACAGAGACCCTGATCTCAGGAGACGCCTCCTTTAATTCCCTCAGAATCCCCGGCAGCAAAAATGAAGCGATGGTAATGCCGGACACAATATTAACAGGCCTGCATTCCTCCAGATGCCCGATTCTCCTGTCCAGATTCCTGCACGCCGTCAGAATCGACCGGGATTCCTCCAGAAGGGCGGCGCCGCAGCCAGTGAGCGAAACCCCTTTGGGCAGGCGCTCAAACAAAGCCGTCCCCGCCTGCTTTTCAAGCTCCGCGGCCGCATGGGACACGGCGGACTGTGTAATATACAGCCTCCTTGCGGCTCCTGTAAAGGTTCCCTCCTCAGCGACGGCCTCCAAAATCTCTAAATATCGCAGAACCATAGTTCCTCCTACTAACATGAATAAATTTCTTACGTTTCTCAACATCGGCTGAATAAGCGAAAAGATGTTTACGAATATTATTACCATATCCCAGATGACACCCGGGCCCCTGGCGGTCAGTACATCCTCCTTTGTGGGACTCCAGATCGGCGGCATCGCCGGGCTTATGGTTTACACTTAGATTCACAGAATACATGCTCCTGCAAAAAAGAAAGAGGGGAACTCCCCCTCTCACTTGTCATAATGCTCCGAAACCGCTTTCAAATGCTCAATAATCGGCAGATGCTGAGGACACATACTCTCACACTGACCGCATGCCATACAGTCCCCGGCCCTGCCGAACTTAGCCGTCAGCTGCCTGTAATTGGTCACATTGGCCGTCCATCCCTTGTCCGCAGCCTCCCGCATATCCTCGTTGTACAGAGAAAAATACTGGGGTATGGCAATCTTGGCCGGGCACCCGTCCGTACAGTAGGAACACCCGGTACAGGGCACTGCCGTAGCCTCGTTGATTATGTCCGCAGCCTTCCTCACAAGGTCTGCCTCCTCCTCATTAAAAGGCGAAAAGTCCTCCATGTACCCCACATTATCCTCTATCTGCTCCATGCTGCTCATGCCGGACAGCACCATCATCACATTGTCCAGGGAGGCCGCAAACCGCACCGCCCAGGAAGACACGGACATATCCGGCGCGTATTCCTTAAAGAGCTCCTCCGCCTGCCGGGGAAGCGCCGCCAGCGTGCCGCCCTTCACCGGCTCCATGACAATCACCGGAACCCCGTGCTTTTTCGCCGTCTCATAGCATTTGCGGGACTGAATCCAGGGGCTTTCCCAGTCAAGGTAATTAATCTGCAGCTGCACGAACTCCATCTCCGGATGCTCCGTGAGAATCCGGTCCAGAAGCTCCCCGTTGTCATGGAATGAAAATCCCATATGCTTCACAAGCCCCTGCTCCTTTTTCTCCCTCAGCCAGTTAAAACAGTCCAACTCCTCATACTTGCCGTAGCTGCCCTCCGATATTCCGTGGAGAAGATAGTAGTCAAAATACTCCGCTCCCGTCTTGGCCCGCTGCTCGTTAAACACCTTGTCACGGTCTTCCAGGCAGTTGACAAATCCGGAATGAAGCTTTGTGGCCAGCGTAAATTTATCCCTTGGATACCGGTCCACCAGCGCCTCCTTCGCCGCATTCTCACTGTGAAACCCGCAGTACATCCATGCCGTGTCAAAATATGTAAAACCTCTCTCAATAAAATAGTCCACCATCTTTTTGACCTGCTCCACATCCACGCTGGCCGGGTCTGCCTTGTCAAGCAGCGGCAGCCTCATAAGCCCGAATCCTAATTTTTTCATAGTAACTCTTTCCTTTCCAACATAAATTCCTCACTCCACAACCTCATACCCGCCTCCCCGCAGCCCTCGAAGAGTCAAATCCGCCTCCACACAGCGTCCAAGGCACAATCTGGCATTGTAAAGGTCGCTGCTGTCCACAAACCTCACGGCCTCCTCATACTCGGTCCCGCTGGCCGCCTTCCGGGCGATAAGCCGCTCCCGCAGCATGTCCAGATCCGCCGTAATTCGAATCGTATAATCCGCATACTGCCCAAGCTCCCGCCACCCGTCCTCATCCAGCAGCAGATAATTCCCCTCAAGCAGCACAATCCGGCCCTTCACGCAAATCTTCCCCTCCACGGGATTGTGGATTAACCGGTCATACTCCGGCCACGGGCACTCCTCCCCCGCGGCCACCCTTCCAATCCGCTCCCGCAGAAGCTCCAGGTCAAAGGTAACCGGAGCCCCCTTAATCTTAACCATCTCCACTTCCCTGCCGTCCCGCACCGCCCGGTGGCTCATAAGATACTCCTGCCTCCGGTGAAATCCGTCCATCCCGATAACCGTAATGGGCGTCATCCCCGGCACAGACCGGGACAGAGACTCCAGAAAACTGGCCAGGGTACTCTTCCCCGCCCCGGGAGGCGCCGCCATCATCACAAGGATGCGGCGTCCCTTTTCCCGCTGCAGGCTCCGAAGCCTCCGAAGCAGAGGCAGAAAAATATCCCGGACATCCTCCTCCCGGTAAACCGCATCCACCATGAGCCCGTTGATTCTCACCGAATACTCCATAAATCCTCCTAAACCACGTTGACCTGCTTCCCGTCCAGCCAGGAATACAGATTCTCAAACACAATCTCCGCCCTCTGCTCCATGGACTCTGCGGAGGCAAATGCAATGTGGGGCGTCACGATGGTGTTGGGGCAATGAAGCAGCGGATGGTCCGCCGCAATAGGCGGCTCCGTCTCAAAGACATCGCAGGCAGCCCCCGCAATAAGGCCCTCATTCAGGGCGCGGGCCAGGGCCTTCGTGTCCACTACCGCCCCTCTGGCCGTATTGATGAGAACCGCGCTCCTCTTCATAAGCCCCAGCTGGGCCTCCCCAATCATGCCCCTGGTATCCTCCGTCAGGGGACAGTGAAGAGACACGATATCCGCCTCCCTCAAAAGCTCCTCCAAAGACACCTGCCGGTCAATGGCGCTGTGGGACACCGCGCTCCTGCTGAAGGCAATCACGCCGCACCCGAAAGCCCTGCAAAGTTCTGCCACCCGCTTCCCGATAGCCCCCGCGCCCACGATTCCCACGGTCTTCCCATGGAGGAGATTTCCTATGAGGCCATCCTTTGTCCCGCCGTTCCGGCACCGCCTTTGGGTCTCGTCCACATTCCGCAGAAGCTGAATCATAAAGCCGATGCACAGCTCCGCCACGGCCTGGGTGGCATAGCCCGAAGCATTGCTCACACCAATCCCCCGCCGTTTCGCCTCCGCCACCGGAATATGGTCAACCCCCGTAAATGCCACGTCAATCAATTTCAGGGACCCGGCCGCCTCCAGAACCGACAAGGCAAGCGGCATATTGGCCAGCATCACCACATCCGCGTCCCGGCACCTGTCCGCCTGAACGTCAGGGTCCGTATTCTTCTCAAAGGCAGTAAACGTATGGCCCATAGCCTCCAGCCTGCGGGCATGCCTCTCCATAACCTCATCGGAAACCCCCAATCCCTCCAGCAGCACAATCTTCATGATTCCAAACCCTCCTCTTCCCAGAAAAGCAGCCGATTCCTCTTAGCCGCATAATACAAAATTCCCGTCACATCCGCCAGAAACCATCCGATAGGCACAGACCACCAGATACCGCACACTCCAAAAGCCGGAATCGCAGACAGCGCATAAGCCAGCGCCACTCTGGTCCCCAGGGAAATCACCGTCAAAACCACGCTCATCCCCGGCCTTCCCAGCGCCCGGTACAGCCCGTACAAAAGAAACAGACACCCAATCCCGCAGTAAAAAGCCCCCTCAATCCGCAGATACCGGACGCCCTCCAGAATCGTTTCCGTCTCCCCCGCCTCAATAAACATCGCCATCAGCGGCCCGGCAAACACCCACACCAGCCCGGACACCACCACGCAGAAGCCCATGGACGCCCCAATGGCCCCTTTAAGCCCCGCCCGAATCCGGTCCGCCTTCCTGGCCCCGTAATTCTGGGCAATAAACGTGGAGAACGCATTTCCAAAATCCTGCACCGGCATGTAGGCGAACGCGTCAATCTTCACCGCGGCCGCAAACGCCGCCATCACCGTGGGCCCAAAGCTGTTCACCAGCCCCTGAACCATGAGAATCCCCAGATTCATCACCGACTGCTGGACACAGGTGAGGACGGAAAATCCGCCAATCTCCTTCACGCAGCTCCACCGCACCGGTTTTCTCCCGTAAACCGCCCGAAGCCTTGGACACCGTATCACCCCATAGACGCCGATGCCCGCCCCTGAAACATATTGGGCTATGACCGTAGCCTCCGCCGCGCCTGCCACCCCCCGCCTTAACCCCAGCACAAACCACAAATCCAGGATAATATTCAGGGCCGCGGACACGGCCAGAAACACAAGCGGCACCACCGAATTGCCCACCGCCCGCAGATAGGACGCAACATAATTATACAGAAACGTGGCCATAATCCCGCCGAAAATAATCTGCAGATACGCCCGCATATCCCCCCAGACCTCCCCGGGCACCCGCAAAAACACCCGGATAAAGTCCAGGCAGGCAAACGCCAGGACATTGAGCAAAACCGCCCCCGCCCCGATAAGGAGAAAAGAAGTCCGTATGCTCTCCGTCAGCCCCTCCTCATCCCTCTGCCCAAACCGGATGGAAAACAAAGCCCCGCTTCCCATGCACAGCCCCAGAAGGATGGACGTGAGAAAGGTCATCAGTGTAAAAGAAGAGCCCACGGCCGCCAGCGCGTTTTTCCCAAGAAACTTCCCCACAATCAGGGTGTCTGCTATATTATAACACTGCTGCAGAAGATTTCCAAGTATCATAGGCACCGCGAAAAGCAGCATGGACCTCATAACCGGTCCCCTGGTCAAATCTCTGTTCACGACATGTACTCCTTCGAAATGAAAGTTATTATTTTCGTTTTGTAAGTATTATAAAATGCAACATTTCGAAAGTCAATCTATCTTTTGCATTACGGTTGATTTTTGGTCAAAAAATCATGCGGCCAGGTAGACAACCCCAAAGGCCCATGCTATAATAAAAAACACCCACGCCGCCGCGCACCTGCGCCGGAACACGGCGGCAGCGGCAAAATAAAAATAAGGAGACACACCATGTTTCTTGACGGCTTAGACGCCCTGGATCAGAAAATCATCGGTCTGTTAATTGAAAACGCCCGCATCTCCTATTCGGATATCGGGCAGAAAGTAGGCATATCCCGGGTGGCTGTGAAAGCCCGCATCCAGGCGCTGGAACAGCGGGGCATCATCGAAGAATACACCACCATCATCAATCCCCAGAAGATAAGCGGCGCCATGTCCTGCTATTTTGAGATTGAAACCCTGCCCGAAACCCTTGGCAGGGTCACAGAACTCCTGGAACAAAACCAGGTCATCACCCAGATTTACCGGGTGACCGGAAAAAACAAACTCCACGTCCATGCCGTGGCCTCCTCCAATGAGGAACTGGAGCATCTGATTAGCCAGGTTATCGATTCCCTGCCAGGCGTCGTCAGCTGCGACTGCAGCATGATTCTTTCACGTATCAAGGATATCAAAGGGCTGAGACTGTAAACCATTCCCGGCCCGTTTCACCTTTCTTCCCCTCCCTCCTCTGTCAGATAACCCGGAACTCCTTCCATTTCCCGCCGCCCGAAGTCCCTTTGGCAGGGCGTTGGACAACGGATGGCAGTCAGGGGAATATACAGATGACTATTCCATTATCAGCAGGCACCCGTATAATCTGCGCTAAATACCTTAATGTTTGGCGCAGAATATTTTTCCGAGAGTGCTGCTTTGCGGAAATAACGGTGAAGCTTCCGCAAACAGGGCATAATAACCATTTGAAAAGAGGCAGGATTCCTGCCGCTTCCGTTCTACCCTGTCAAACTTTTTCATACTCTATACCAATACCCGTTTCCCCGGAGCGCTCATGACCGATTTTTTCAAA
>JAAWHK010000084.1 GCA_022795805.1 Hungatella sp.
ACTCAGTTTATTCCATAAACGTACACTCAATCCCAATTCATAAGAACGGGTACGTTCTGCCTTGAAATCAGTAAAAGGATAGATGCCTGTGGGAGCCAGATGCCCGGAATCGGGGAGATAAACCGCAGGGAAGCCAGGTAGCTGCTTTGAAATCCCAGTGTGGTGGCATAGGAGACGGAGATGGTTGTGGGTTCGACGGAGAAATTTACGGTGGTCTCGTTGTTCAGAGTCAGAGGGATTCTCTGGATGGCTTCCCCCGTGGGGGAGACAAAGCCCACAGTGTAGATTTCCGGAGAGTTGGCCCACAGCTCAATGGAGAATCCTTTCTCCCCCTCCCCCACCCGCAGCTCCACCTCATCATAGTCCGCGTACCCGCCGGCAGGGCGCTTCACCTGTCCCAGGTAGTGGTGACGGAGTCCGGCCTCATTGCCGGCGGAACACACGGCGGCGACCCCCATGAAAGAGCGGAGGCTGTTTAAGACCTCCCCCACAGGTGCCGCCCCGCTGTGGCCTCCGTGGTTGGTGCCGAGGCCGAGGCAGATAACCAGGGGCATCCGGTGACGGCGGGCCAGGAGTGTTAAGTAAGTGATCCCCATCATGATGTCATTGCTCTGATAGGCGTCGGCATCGTCAGGTATCATGTAATACCGCCGAAGATATTCTTTGGCGGGTTTTAATTTTACCACCCCAAGATAGCTTAAAGGGGCAGCTCCCACAAAATTCATTGACGCCTCATATCGTCCGGCGGCGATTCCGGCCAGAAAGGTTCCGTGTCCGCTGGTATCCGTGACGGGAACCGCATTGAGAGGAGAGTCGCTCTCAAGAGCCCGGTTGATATCCTCTGCGGTGTACTCCTTTCCGTAGAGGAAGGGAAAAAGGAAAGGCCGATTGCCTGTCAGCTCAAACCCGCCGTCAGGAGCAGTCTGGTCCCATAGCCCCAGGATTCGGGTATTTCCGTCCAGGCTGCGAAAGAGAGGATTCTGATAATCGATCCCCGTATCGATAAGCCCTACGATAACTCCCTCCCCATTGGACCCTAAAGAGGGCTGGCGGAAAGTCGAAATGATCCCGGAGGCTTCCATGCTGGTGGTATCCATAAGGCCGAAAAGTGACGGGATGGATTCATAGGAGTGGTTGGGTATGCTTAAGGGAAGGGCTTCGCTCAGGGGAATATGGTAGGTAACATAGGATTCATTGACATAGCTGATGCAGTCAGTCCCCAGAATGCCGGTAAGCTCATCCAGGGAGGCAGCATTGTGGCGGTAGATAAAGTCGGCATAATCCTGGCCGGCTACATTGGCAGTGCAGTCGCTCATAATCGAAATCCTGAAAAGGGTTTTTTCTATTATATGCAGAAAATGTATGAGAACCTACTGGACGGAAAAAGATAATCATAGTACAATGAAACCTAATTGATGAAAAAAAGGAAAGGAGTTTCGTTATGGGATTGTTACTGCTGATTTTAACAGCTGCACTGGTGGATCTGGCGGTCAAATCCGCCATCGAGGAGGCTGACCCGTCAGAATTTCCCAGAGAGCTGGAGGGAAGCAGAGGGGTTATTATGCTCCACAGGAATCAAAACGCAGGATTCCCCATGGGGATTTTCAGAAACAAGCCGGAGCTTGTCAAAGGACTGCCTGTGGTGGTGCTGTCCGGTGTAGCCGGAATCTTTTTCTGGGTTTACCCTAAAAGAGGGCATTTGGCAGAAAAGCTTGGCACCAGTCTGGTTCTGGGCGGAGGGTTAAGCAACCTTTACGACCGCATGAAGAAAGGATATGTGGTGGACTATTTCAGCATCCGCGTGGGAAAACTTAAAAAAGTTGTGTTTAACCTTGGGGATATCTTCATCTTTCTGGGGGCGGGAATGATGCTTCTGGCAGAGATTGCGGAAGCCGTAAGAGAGCGGTGAATACCCGAGTTTTTGTGAATGTCCCGGCTAATTACCACATGGGTTAGCCGGGACATGTACATAATGACAGGAGTCTGCACGGCTCCAATTGCATAGCTTTTTTGTAAAAACAGCCAATTTAGGTTCTGGGAATTGACAAATGCTTTATCATCATGTACAATATGACCTAAAAATATGTATACAAGGAGTGATTTTTTTTGGATTCGAGTGACGTCATACAGTTGCTTATTTTAATTATTTTACTGGCATTATCCGCATTTTTTTCATCATCGGAAACAGCACTTACTACTGTGAATAAGATAAGGGTCAGAACTCTGGCGGAATCAGGGGTGGAGAAGGCCGTAATTTTGTCGAAAGTTATCGAGCAGCAGGGTAAGATGCTCAGTGCGATTCTTATTGGGAACAATATTGTGAACCTGTCTGCATCCTCTCTTTTGACTACCCTGACCATAAAGATTTTCGGAAATAAGGCGGTAGGTGTGGCAACCGGCGTTTTAACCCTGCTTATTCTGGTGTTTGGAGAGATTACGCCAAAGACTCTGTCAACCATATCTGCGGAAACGATGGCATTGAGAAGTGCGGGCATCATATATGGTTTGATGTGGGGTTTGACACCGGTGATCGCAGTGGTTAACAAACTGTCCCTGGGGGTGCTGATGTTTTTGAGAGTGGACCCCAACAAGCGGCAGGAGATGATTACGGAGGATGAACTGCGGACCATTGTGGAGGTCAGCCATGAGGAAGGCGTTATAGAGACGGAAGAGAAAAAGATGATCAACAACGTGTTTGATTTTGGGGATTCCCTGGCAAAGGATATTATGGTGCCCAGAATTGACATGACATTTGTAGATGTGGAAGCCACTTATGAGGAACTGCTTGACATTTTCAGGAAAGAAAAGTATACTCGTATCCCTGTGTATGAAAATAATACGGACAATGTAATCGGCGTTATCAACGTAAAGGATCTGCTGCTGATCGACGACCATGAAGGGTTTCATATCCGGAATCACATGAGGAAACCCCTGTTTACGTATGAGTACAAGAAGACTGCGGAACTTATGGTGGAGATGCGGGGGACCTTCAAAAATATTGTTATTGTGCTGGATGAGTACGGCGCTACGGCGGGGCTTATAACTCTGGAGGATATGCTGGAGGAAATTGTGGGCGAGCTTCGGGACGAGTTTGACGAGGACGAGGAGGAGAGCCTGGTAGAGACAGAGCCGGGGGTATACTCCGTGACCGGAGCTATGAAACTGGGCGATATTAATGACCGACTGGGACTTGAGCTGGAGTCAGAGGATTACGATTCGGTGGGAGGCCTGGTTATCGGCCTTCTGGATCACCTTCCAGACCAGGGCGAGGAGGTCAGCGACAACGGGATCCGGTTTATTGTGGAGAGCGTGGATAAGAACCGCATAGATAAGATCCGCATGATTCTTCCTCCCAGGGAAGCGGGGGATGAGAAGGAGTCTGCCGCCGCGGTTTAAGATACCTGTGTCAGGACACAGAAAGTTACAGTTCGCTGGGGAAAAGCGAACCGCTTATCCAAGCGACATTGCCAGTGAACTGTAACCTTGAAAGAGAGACTCATGGCGGACGGATTGACAGCGTTAGCTGGAGACGCCTCCAATGATTCCGCTTCCCACGCAGAAAGCCAGTGTGGTGAGAAGCTGGGCAGTATCGGATGTAAGCCCCTTATTGATGACAAAGGACACTGCCAGCAGGACTAAAAAGTAGGAAAGACCTGCCGAAAGTCCGCAGAAAAACCTTTGCTTTTTCAGACCTTTTCCCATAAGAAATCCGGCAACGGCGCAGGAGAGAAGATAGATGACGTTGACAGCCATTTTTACCTGGGCTTCTTTTAGACGGAATTTATATAGGGCAAAGGAAGTAATAATTAATAAAATACCGGATAACACATAGGAAACCAGCAGGGAGCGAAGTAATACCCTGGGGGTAGATGCTTCCATAGCCACTCCTTAACATTTTCTTGGTTATACTATATTCGTGTATTGGTTTAAATATGTACAAGAGTTCTACGGGAGAGACCAGTCGATGAAGAAACAGAACAAAGGCCGGATTAAAGGCATCAAAATCCGTACATTAAATTATTCCATGATTGCGGCGGCAGCCGTGCTGTACATTATTTTGATTTATGCAACGTTTCAGGTTTCCGTAAAATATGAAAAGCTCATTAAAGTCACTGAGGAATACATATCATGTGAAAGGGATGCGGCTCTGGTGAGAGAGGGATCGGATTATTTGACGGAACAGGTTCGTCTCTATGTGATTACCGCAAAGCCTGAGTATATGGAGGCCTATTTTTCGGAGAAGAATGACGGCAGGCGCAGGGAGAAGGCGTTGGAGGAGATGAAGGAACTGGGGGCCGATGCCGAAGCCTACGGGTTTCTCAAAAAGGCGCTGGACAGTTCAAACCGCCTGACGGAACGTGAAATCTATGCCATGCGCCTGATTGCCCAGTCAAAGGGAGACTCTTTGGAGTCGCTGCCTCAGGAGGTTCGGGAGACGGAGCTTTTGGAAGAGGATAAAAGTATGAGCCCCGGGGAGATGGCGGATAAAGGGCAGAATATGGTCTTTGATTTTGAATACCAGAATGCCAAGGAGGAGATTAAGAGCAGTACGAAACATTTTTTGGATGCCGTTATGACAGGGATGCAGGACAAACAGATGGGGAGCGCCCAGGAGCTGGGGCGGATTATGACGTATCAGCGTATCTGCATCAGTGCTTTGTTTGTTCTCAATACCATTACCTTTGTGCTGGTGATTGTTCTGATTGTAAGGCCTTTGCAGATATACATAAACTGCATAAAAGAGGAGAAGATGCTTCAGATTGCAGGCTCCTATGAGTTTAAATACCTGGCGCTGACGTACAACGATATATATGAAGTTAATACGGCCAATGAGGTGCTTCTGCGCCACAGGGCGGAGCATGACCCCCTGACGGGAGTGATAAACAGAGGGGCGTTTGAGCAGATGCGGGAATTGCTGAAGGCAACGCAAAAATCCATCGCTTTGCTGATTATTGATGTGGATAAATTTAAACTTGTTAATGATGGTTACGGACATGAGATGGGGGACAAGATCCTCAGAAAAGTGGCAGCGGAAATTCAGGACGAATTTCGCGGCCAGGATTATGTTGCGCGAATCGGCGGAGATGAGTTTGCGGTAATCATGACTGAGTGCACAGAAGACTTAAAACCTGTTATTCAGAAAAAGGTGGAATCCATAAATAAGAGGCTGACACATCCTGACGACGGGCTTCCGGAGGTATCTTTGAGCATAGGCATAGCATTTTCTCCCAAGGGTTTTCCGGAGGAACTGTACTCTATGGCGGACAGGGCTCTGTACATAGTAAAGGAAAACGGCAGGTGCGGATGCCATTTTTATGAAGAGAATGATTGAAGTTCTTGCAGGATTGCGGGAGTTGTGCTATAGTTTATAAAAGCGTTGGGAAGAAACCACAGAACGCATGAAAGAAATGGAGGAATAAACCATGAAGAAGGTAAAGACTTTAAGCAATAATACGTTAAAGAATACCATGAAGAACGGCGGCTGCGGAGAGTGCCAGACTTCCTGCCAGTCCGCTTGCAAGACTTCCTGCACGGTGGGAAACCAGAGCTGTGAGAACAGCAGCCGGTAATTGGCGGCATCCGATGGATTTCAGACGGCAGGCATTTTAAGGCTACCCCTACGGTCCAAGGGATTGTAGGGGTACTTTCTGTGTCAGACTAAAACAGCAAGTATAAAGGAGAACAACCGTGATTCATCAGTACAAAAATAATGGGTATGCTATCATTATGGACATTAACAGCGGCGCAGTCCATGTGGCCGACGACACGGTGTACGATGCCGTGGCGTGCCTGTCCGGGAAACTGCCGGATATGGAAAAACCGGAGCCAATCCCCATGAATTTAAAAGAAGAAGTCAGAGCACGGCTTTGCGGCGCCTATAAGTCCCAGGATATTGAGGATGCGCTGTCAGATATACAGGAGCTGATTGACAGGGAAGAGCTGTTCACAAAAGATGTGTATAAGGATTACGTCATTGATTTTAAAAACCGGAAAACCGTGGTAAAAGCCCTGTGCCTGCACATCGCCCACGACTGCAATCTGGCCTGTAAGTACTGTTTTGCCGAGGAGGGAGAGTACCATGGACGGCGGGCGCTTATGAGCTTTGAGGTGGGAAAGAAGGCCCTGGATTTCCTCATAGCCAACTCAGGCAACAGGAGAAACCTGGAGGTAGATTTCTTCGGCGGGGAGCCCCTGATGAACTGGGAGGTGGTAAAGCAGCTGGTGGAGTACGGCCGTTCTCAGGAGAAGATCCATGATAAGCATTTCCGCTTTACCCTGACTACCAACGGAGTCCTGCTGAACGATGAGGTTATGGAGTTCTGCAACCGGGAGATGGGCAATGTGGTTTTAAGCCTGGACGGAAGGAAGGAAGTCAATGACAGGATGCGGCCGTTCAGGAAAGGGGCCGGAAGCTATGACCTGATCGTCCCCAAGTTTCAGAAGTTTGCAGACAGCCGGAATCAGACCAATTATTACGTGAGGGGCACCTTTACCAGAAACAACCTGGATTTTTCTCAGGATGTGCTGCATTTTGCGGATTTGGGATTTAAGCAGATGTCCATCGAACCGGTGGTGGCGTCCCCGGACGAGCCTTATGCCATCAGGGAGGAGGATCTTCCCCGGATTCTGGAGGAATATGATAAGCTGGCCGTGGAGTTTGTGAAGCGCCACAAGGAGGGGAGAGGCTTTAATTTCTTCCATTTTATGATTGATTTAAACCAGGGGCCATGTGTGGCCAAGCGGCTGTCCGGCTGCGGTTCCGGGACAGAGTACCTGGCTGTGACGCCATGGGGGGATCTGTATCCCTGCCATCAGTTTGTGGGTCAGGAGGACTTTCTTCTGGGCAATGTGGACGAGGGCATAACCAACACAGAAGTCCGGGATTCGTTTAAGCTGTGCAATGTCTATGCGAAAGAAAAATGCAGGGACTGTTTCGCCAGGTTCTACTGCAGCGGCGGCTGCGCGGCCAACTCCTACAATTTCCACGGCTCTATCACGGATGCCTACGATATCGGATGTGAGATGGAGAAGAAGAGAGTCGAGTGTTCCATTATGATAAAGGCGGCTTTGGCCCAGTAGCGTAATGAGGGCAACTATTATAAAACAAAGGAGATAAATGTTATGAAAAGCAGTAAAGGAAAGGGGTTCCTGGGCCTTTTGGGAATTCTGCTGTGCATCGGCCTGTTCGGGTATTTCGGCTATGATACCATGGATGATATCAAGCTGGGACTGGACCTGGAAGGCGGCGTCAGCATCACCTATCAGGCTAAGGACGCAGACCCTTCGGCGGAAGACATGTCTGACACGGTGTACAAGCTTCAGCAGAGGGTGCAGGGGTACAGCACGGAGGCTGAGGTGTATCAGGAGGGCAGCAACCGTATCAATATTGATATTCCCGGCGAGTCCGACGCCAACCGTATTCTGACGGATCTGGGAAAGCCCGGCTCCCTGGTTTTTATGGATGAAGCAGGCAATACAATCCTTACGGGAGACCAGGTGGCAAGCGCCAAAGCCGGTATTATGGACAAGAACGGCACGAGGGAGAACGTCGTCAGCCTGACTCTGACTCCCGACGGAACCCAGAAGTTTGCGGAGGCGACAGAAGCCAACATTGGAAAAATTATCTATATTGTCTATGACAATGAAATTAAATCCGCACCCAGGGTGAATACTGCCATTACCGGCGGTGAATGTTACATTGAAGGGATGTCGGATTATGAGGAGGCGGAGAATCTGGCGGCCACCATCCGCATCGGTTCCCTGTCGTTGGAGCTGGAGGAACTGCGCTCCAATGTGGTGGGAGCCAAGCTGGGGCAGGAGGCCATTGCCACCAGCCTTCGGGCGGCGGCTATAGGATTCCTTATTGTGGTGTTGTTTATGATTGCCGCGTACCGGATTCCGGGACTGGCGTCAGCGCTGGCGCTTTGCCTGTATGTGGGGCTGGAGCTTATCCTGCTGTCCGCGTTTGAAGTGACCTTGACCCTGCCGGGTATTGCGGGCATAATCCTTTCCATCGGTATGGCGGTGGATGCCAATGTCATTATCTTTACCCGGATTAAGGAAGAAATCGGTGTGGGAAAAACCGTCCGCTCAGCGATTAAGACCGGATTTTCCAAGGCTCTGTCAGCCATTATCGACGGCAATGTGACCACCCTTATCGCGGCGGTGGTTCTGTTCTGGAGAGGGTCCGGCACGGTGAAAGGATTTGCCTCCACCCTGGCAATCGGTATTATCCTGTCCATGTTCACGGCTCTGTTTGTGACAAAGGGAGCGCTGTACGCGCTGTATGCGGCAGGGTTCCAGGACGTAAAGTATTACGGAGTCAGGAAGGACGTCAAGGTTACGGACTTCCTGGGAAAAAGAAAGGCATTCTTTGCGGTTTCCGCCGCAGCCATTGTGGTTGGATGGGTTGTTATGGGAATGAACGCGTCTTCCGGAAAGGGAGCCTTAAACTATGGTATGGACTTTAAGGGCGGAACTTCCACCAATGTGACCTTTAACGAAGATATGAGCCTGGATGACATCTCTTCCAGGGTGGTTCCGGTGATTGAGCAGATTACAGGGGACCCGGAGGTTCAGACTCAGAAGGTGGCCGGAACCACGGAAGTAATTATCAAGACCAAGACCCTGAATGTGGAGCAGAGACAGGCGCTCAACGACGCCATGGTGGAGCAGTTCGGCGTTGACGCGGACAAGATTACAGCGGAAAGCATCTCCGGAGCGGTCAGCGACGAGATGAAGAAGGACGCTGTGGCTGCGGTGTCTATTGCCACCGTCTGTATGCTCATCTATATCTGGTTCCGGTTTAAGGATATCCGGTTTGCGGCCAGCGCGGTTTTGGCTCTGGTGCACGATGTGCTGGTGGTGCTCACCTGCTATGCGGTGGCAAAATGGTCTGTGGGCTCCACGTTTATTGCCTGCATGCTGACCATTGTAGGGTACTCTATCAATGCCACCATCGTTATTTTCGACCGTATCCGGGAGAATCTGCAGATTAAGAGCCACAAGGAGGATTTGGCGGCTCTGGTAAACCGCAGCATTTCGGAGACATTTACCAGAAGCATCAACACGTCAGTAACCACCTTTATCATGGTGCTTGTGCTGTTTATCCTGGGAGTTTCCTCTATCCGTGAGTTTGCTCTGCCTCTTATGGCCGGCATCATCTTCGGAGGGTATTCTTCCATCTGTATTACAGGGGCATTATGGTATGTGCTGACTATGAAGAAGAAGGAAGTTAAGGCAGAGTAAATGATGGAATACAAGATTATTGCCACAGACGGACGGGCCAAGCGGGCCCAGGTGAAGACGGTCCACGGGATGATACAGACGCCGGTGTTTATGAATGTGGGCACGGTGGCTGCCATCAAGGGGGCTGTCTCCACCGACGATTTGCGGAGTATCGGGACCCAGGTGGAGCTGTCCAACACCTACCATCTCCATGTGCGCACCGGGGACAGGCTTATCAGAGAGTTTGGGGGGCTTCACCGGTTTATGAACTGGGACAGGCCCATCCTGACGGACTCAGGTGGGTTTCAGGTGTTTTCCCTGGCCGGCATGAGGAAGATTAAGGAGGAGGGCGTGTACTTTAACTCCCACATTGACGGCAGGAAGATTTTCATGGGGCCTGAGGAGAGCATGCAGATTCAGTCCAACCTGGGGTCCACCATGGCCATGGCTTTTGACGAATGCCCGCCTCATCCGGCTACCAGGGAGTATATGCAGAATTCCGTGGACCGGACCACCAGATGGCTTCTTCGGTGCAAGCGGGAGATGGAGCGTCTCAACGGGCTTAAGGACACCGTTAACAGGGAGCAGCTTTTGTTTGGCATCAATCAGGGCGGAACTTTTGAGGATATCCGCATTGCCCACGCCAAGGCCATCGCGGATATGAACCTGGACGGCTATGCTCTGGGCGGCCTGGCGGTGGGGGAGAGCCACGGGGAGATGTACCGGATTCTGGATGAGACGGTTCCTTATCTGCCCAAGGATAAACCTACCTACCTGATGGGTGTGGGCACGCCGGCCAATATTCTGGAGTCCGTGGAACGGGGCGTGGATTTCTTTGACTGTGTGTATCCGTCCAGAAACGGGCGCCACGGCCACGTGTACACCAACC
>JAAWHK010000085.1 GCA_022795805.1 Hungatella sp.
GCTGTGACGTTTGATGCACGTTACGCATGAGAGTGTCCGTATTGTCTGATGCGGAAATCAGGGTGGTACCGCGGTGAATTCCGTCCCTTCGCTTGGCGAGGGGACTTTTTTTATTCTGTGCCAAAAGGGCATATCGCAGCACATGATCAAGGTACCGCCGCAATATTTAGAGGAAAGGAAAAGGAGCAAACCGGAATGAAAGAGCAGTTAGAGAAGATTAAAGAGGAGGCTGTCAGGCAGATCGAGGCTTCCGATGCCCTGGACAGGTTAAATGAGATCCGTGTGGCGTACCTTGGAAAAAAGGGAGAGCTGACCGGCGTTCTGAAAGGGATGAAGAACGTGGCGCCCGAGGACCGTCCCAAGGTGGGGCAGATGGTCAATGAGGTCAGGGAGATGATTGAGGCCAAGCTGGAGGAGACGAAGCAGGCTCTGGCAAAGAAGGCCAGGGAGGCTCAGATGAAGGCGGAGGTTATTGACGTAACCCTGCCTGCCAGGAAGGCCAATGTGGGCCACCGCCATCCCAATACCATAGCCCTGGAGGAGCTGGAGAGAATCTTCACAGGCATGGGTTATGAAGTGGTGGAGGGGCCGGAGATCGAGTACGATGAGTACAATTTCACCAAACTGAACATTCCGGAGGGTCATCCGGCCAAGGACGAACAGGACACCTTCTACATTAACAAGGAGATCGTTCTTCGAACCCAGACCTCCCCGGTTCAGGCCCGCACCATGGAGAAAGGCAAGCTGCCCATCCGTATGATCTCGCCGGGAAGGGTGTTCCGCTCCGACGAGGTGGACGCCACCCATTCTCCGTCCTTCCATCAGGTGGAGGGGCTGGTGATCGACAGAAATATTACCTTCGCCGATCTCAAGGGGACGCTGGCGGAGTTTGCCAGGGAACTTTTCGGGGAGGATACGAAAGTAAAATTCCGGCCCCACCATTTCCCCTTTACAGAGCCCAGCGCGGAGATGGATGTAAGCTGCTTTAAGTGCGGCGGAAAGGGCTGCCGTTTCTGCAAGGGGACCGGCTGGATCGAGATTCTGGGATGCGGAATGGTCCACCCCCATGTGCTGGAGATGTGCGGCATCGACCCGGAAGCGTACACGGGATTTGCTTTCGGCGTAGGTCTGGAGAGAATTGCCCTTTTAAAATATGAGATTGACGATATGAGGCTGCTCTACGAGAATGACGTGAGATTCCTGAGGCAGTTCTAACTGAAAATGAGAGAAGGAGTAATGGAATTATGAATACAGCATTATCATGGATTAAAGCGTATGTTCCGGACCTGGATGTGACTCCCCAGGAGTACACCGACGCCATGACCCTGTCAGGCACCAAGGTGGAAGGGTATCAGTGCCTGGACAAGAACCTTGAGAAGATCGTGGTGGGACGGATCGAGAAGATAGAGCGCCATCCCGATGCGGATAAGCTGATCGTGTGCCAGGTGGATGTGGGAACCGAGATCATCCAGATCGTCACCGGCGCGCCCAACGTGAAGGAGGGAGACAAGGTCCCCGTGGTGCTGGACGGGGGGAAGGTGGCAGGAGGCCACGACGGCGGCCCTCTGCCGGAGGACGGAATCCGGATCAGGAAAGGGAAACTGAGAGGGATCGAGTCCTGCGGCATGATGTGTTCCATAGAGGAGCTGGGATCATCCAGGGACATGTACCCGCTGGCTCCCGAAAGCGGGATCTATATTCTGCCCGGGGATACCCCGGTGGGTGCGGACGCGGTGGAGATTTTGGGGCTTCGGGACACGGTGTTTGAGTACGAGGTAACCTCCAACCGTGTTGACTGCTACAGTGTGGTGGGCATTGCCAGGGAGGCGGCGGCCACGTTTGACAGGACATTCACGGCCCCGGTCATCACGCCGACAGGCAACGGCGAGGACATTCACCATTACCTGAAAGTATCCGTGGAGGATGCGCAGCTGTGTCCCCGCTACTGTGCGCGTATGGTGAAGAACATTAAGCTGGCTCCGTCGCCTGAGTGGATGCAGAGACGGCTGGCGGCCAGCGGCATCCGCCCCATCAACAACCTGGTGGACATCACCAACTATGTGATGGAGGAGTTCGGTCAGCCCATGCACGCCTATGATTACGACCTGATCGCAGGTCACGAGATCATTGTCAGGTGCGCCAAAGACGGGGACACATTCCAGACCCTGGACGGCCAGGTGAGGCAGCTGGACCACACGGTTCTCATGATCAACGATGGTGAGAAGGAGGTGGGCGTGGCCGGAATCATGGGCGGCGAGAACTCCAAGATAACCGATGACGTAAAGACCATGGTGTTTGAGGCGGCCTGTTTTGACGGACCCAACATCCGTCTCTCCGCCAAGAAGATCGGCCTTAGGACAGACGCTTCCGGCAAGTTCGAGAAGGGTCTTGACCCCAACAACGCCCAGGCAGCCATTGACCGGGCCTGCCAGCTGGTGGAGGAGCTGGGGGCCGGTGAAGTGGTCGGCGGCATGATTGATATTTATCCGGAGAAGAGGAAGGAGAGGAGAATCCCCTTTGACCCGGAAGGGATCAACCGGCTTCTGGGAACCGATATCGACGAGAAGGATATGCTGGAATACTTTGGCAGGCTGGAACTTACGTTTGACCCGGTCTCCAGGGAAGTGATGGTCCCCACCTTCCGCCAGGATCTGGAGCGGCCGGCGGACCTTGCGGAGGAGGTGGCCCGGTTCTTCGGGTACGACAACATTCCCACCACGCTGCCTTCGGGCGAGGCCACCACGGGAGGTCTTACCTACAAGCTGAGAGTGGAGCAGACGGCCCGGGATATCGCGGAGTTTTGCGGGTTCAGCGAGAGCATGACCTACTCCTTCGAGAGTCCTAAGGTATTTGACCGGCTTCTGATACCGGCCGATTCACCCCTGCGCCGGGCGATCCCCATCTCCAACCCCCTGGGGGAAGATTTCAGCATCATGCGGACCACGCCTCTCCACGGAATGCTTGGCTCCCTGTCCACCAACTACAACAGGAGAAACAAGAACGTGCGTCTCTATGAGCTGGCCAATATATACCTGCCAAAGTCTCTGCCCCTTTCGGAGCTTCCCGATGAGAGGATGCAGTTCGTCCTGGGCGCCTACGGGGACGTGGACTTCTTCGACATGAAGGGCGTGGCGGAGGAATTCTTCGACAAGGCGGGAATGAGGAAGAAGCCTCACTATGACCCTCAGTCCCAAAAGCCCTGGCTTCACCCGGGACGTCAGGCAGATATTATCTACGACGGAAAGACCGTGGGCTATCTGGGGGAGATTCACCCGGATGCGGCGGACAATTATAAGATCGGAGAGAAGGCGTATATCGCCGTTTTAGACATGCCGGAGGTTCTCTCCTGTACCACCTATGACAGGAAGTACGCGGGCCTTGCAAAATATCCGGCCGTGACGCGGGATATCAGCATGGTCGTTCCCAAATCCGTTATGGTGGGACAGATTGAGGATGTCATCGAGGAGCGGGGCGGAAAGATTCTGGAGAGCTATGAGCTGTTCGACATCTACGAGGGCGCCCAGATCCTGGCAGGATACAAGTCTGTGGCCTACTCCATCACCTTCAGGGCAGCCGACAGGACCCTGGAGGACAAGGAAGTGAATAAGGTCATGGAAAAGATCCTTCACGGCCTCAAGGGTATGGGAATCGAGCTGAGAGCCTGAGATTTTTTGCTGTATAAATCCGGGTCAGGCGGGCCATCCTTATAAGGATTGAACAGAGAATCACTGCCATGTAAGGAGGCCATTTTTATGTACGAAAAGTATGAGATAACAGAAGTGAAGGGAAGAGAGATCCTGGATTCCAGAGGGAATCCCACGGTGGAGGTGGAGGTAACGCTGGACGGCGGCGCAGTGGGCAGGGCAGCCGTTCCGTCGGGGGCGTCTACAGGGAAGTTCGAGGCTGTGGAGCTGCGGGACGGAGGCCCCAGATACCATGGAAAAGGCGTGAGGAAAGCGGTGGAACATGTGAATCTGGAGCTGTCTGCGGCCGTGGCCTTTGAGAACGCGCTGAACCAGCAGAAGATAGACCGGCTTCTGCGGGAAGCGGACGGGACGGAGAACAAGTCGAAACTGGGAGCCAACGCCGTGCTGGGGGTGTCCATGGCCGTGGCCAGGGCGGCAGCCAATGCCCTGGAGATTCCGCTTCACCGGTATCTGGGGGGAATCTACGGGACCAGAATGCCGGTTCCCATGATGAATATTTTAAACGGCGGCGTCCATGCCGACAACACGGTGGATCTTCAGGAGTTTATGATTATGCCCGTGGGGGCGGAGGATTTCGGCACGGGCCTGCAGATGTGCGCGGAAATCTATCAGACTCTTAAAAATCTTTTAAAGACCAACGGCTACACCACATCCGTCGGGGACGAGGGGGGATTTGCCCCCAACCTGAAAAATACGGAGGAAGTGCTTTCCTATCTGACGGACGCCATCCTCCTAAGCGGGTTTCAGCCGGGAAGCCAGGTGGGGATCGCCATAGACGCCGCCTCCAGCGAGCTCTATGACGAGGCCAGCGGCATGTATGTGTTCCCGGGGGAGAGCAAGATGAGCGGCATCAAGGTGGAGCGGGACGCTCAGGAGATGGTGGAATACTACAGGCGGCTGACGGAAGGCTTCCCCATCCTGTCCATCGAGGACGGGCTGTGGGAGGAGGACTGGGACGGCTGGCAGCTTCTCACCAAAACGCTGGGTCACAAGATTCAGCTGGTGGGAGACGATCTGTTTGTGACCAACACAAAGAGGCTGCAGAAGGGAATCGGGCTGGGGGCGGGCAATGCCATCCTGGTGAAGGTGAACCAGATCGGAACCCTGACGGAGAGCCTGGAAGCCATCCGCATGGCCAGGGAGGCCGGGTACGCCACGGTGATCTCCCATAGGTCCGGGGAGACGGAGGATGCCATCATAGCGGATATCGCGGTGGCGGTCAACGCGGGGCAGATCAAGACCGGGGCGCCCTGCAGAAGCGACCGGGTGGCAAAATACAACCAGCTTCTGAGGATCTGGGAGGATGTAAGGGCGTAAAAGGGCGCAAAAAAACAACTTTTCCCTTGTCTTTCCATGGAAAGTATGCTATGATTATTGGTGTTTGACTATAGGAGGTGTAAACAGGCATGCTGAAAATAATTTTGACCATTGTGTTTGTTCTTATATGTATCGCTCTCACCGTTATTGTGCTGCTTCAGGAAGGCAAGTCGTCAGGGCTTGGTTCCATCAGCGGTATGGCTGACAGCTATTGGGGCAAGAACAAGGGCCGTTCCATGGAAGGCACACTGGAGAAAATTACCAAGTTCGCGGCAGTGGCAGTTTTGGGACTGGCTCTGGTGCTGAATATAATCTGGTAAAGATACAGCAAAGCAGACACTCTTGGCAACAAGAGTGTTTTTGTCATTATAAAAGGAAGTAAAGGAGGCAGAATGGCAGAGGATTTATTGAGAGAACAGAAGGAACTGCTGCTTCGTCTTTTCGAGGAGAAGACCTATGTTCCCATGAAGCTGAAGGAGCTGGCCGTTTTTCTGGATATTCCCAAGGCCAGAAGGGAGGAGCTTAAGGCGGTTCTGGACATCCTTCTGGAGGAGGGGAAGATCGGCATATCTGCGAAGGGCAAGTACGGAAAGGCCAGGGATTTTGCCAGGGTGGGGATTTTCACAGGACATGCCAGGGGGTTCGGGTTTGTCACCGTGGAGGGGCAGGAGCAGGATATCTTCATCCCGGCGGAGAAAACGGCCGGGGCCATGAACGGGGACAAGGTTCAGGCGGCGGAGACGGATACCGGAGTTAAGGGTAAGAGACCGGAGGGCGTGATCCTGAAGGTTCTGGAGCGGGCCAACCAGACCGTCATCGGATATTACCAGAAAAACAAGAGCTACGGGTTCGTGCTGCCGGACAACCAGAAGCTGACCCAGGATATCTTCATCCCACAGGGAAAGGATATGGGAGCGGTGACAGGCCACAAGGTGGTGGCAAAGATCACGGACTACGGCGGTGCCCGCAGAAAGCCGGAGGGCGTCGTCACGGAGATTATCGGCCATGTCAACGATCCCGGGACGGACATCATATCCATCATAAAGGCTTACGACCTGCCGGAGGAATTTCCGGAGGAGGTCATGCGGCAGGCGGCCCTGATGCCCGGGGAGGTGGATGTGCGGGAGACCAAGGACAGGCTGGATCTGAGGCACCTTCCCACGGTGACCATAGACGGGGAGGATGCCAAGGACTTGGACGACGCCGTCACCATCTCCAAGGAGGGTGAGGATCACTACACCCTGGGCGTCCACATCGCGGACGTGACCCACTACGTGCAGGAGGGTATGCCCCTGGATCAGGAGGCCTTAAGGCGGGGAACCAGCGTGTATCTGGTGGACCGCGTTATCCCCATGCTTCCCCACAGGCTGTCCAACGGCATCTGCTCCCTCAACGCGGGGGAGGACAGGCTGGCTTTGAGCTGCATCATGGAGATCGACGACCGGGGCAATGTGCTGGGACACCGGGTGGCGGAGACGGTGATCCGGGTGGACAGGCGCATGACCTACACCAAGGTCAACGCCATTGTCACGGACCGGGATCCGGAGGCCATAAAGGAGTATGGAGAGTTTGTGCCCATGTTTGACCTGATGAAGGAGCTGTCGGATATCCTCAGGGAGAAGCGGCGTCAGAGGGGCTCCATAGACTTCGATTTCCCGGAGAGCAAGATCGTGCTGGACGACAGGGGGGAGCCTGTGGAGATAAAGCCGTATGAGCGCAATGCCGCCACGAAGATCATCGAGGATTTCATGCTCATGGCCAACGAGACCGTTGCGGAGAACTATTTCTGGCAGGAGCTGCCTTTCGTGTACAGGACACATGACTACCCGGATCCGGAGAAGATGAAACGTCTGGGGACGTTTATCAACAATTTCGGCTATACCATCCGTACCCAGAACGGAGAGGTACATCCCAAGGAGATACAGAAGCTCCTTCACAGGATCGAGGGGACGGATGAGGAAGCGCTCATTGCCCGTCTCACCCTGCGCTCCATGAGGCAGGCCAGGTACGGCACCGTGTGCACGGGTCATTACGGGCTGGCGGCCAACTATTACACCCACTTTACCTCGCCTATCCGAAGGTATCCCGACCTGCAGATCCACCGGATCATCAAGGAGAATCTGAGGACAGGCCTGAACCAGAAGCGCATCTCCCACTACGACAGGATCCTGCCGGAGGTGGCCAAACAGTGTTCCGCCATGGAGAGGCGGGCCGATGAAGCGGAGCGGGAGACGGACAAACTGAAGAAATGCCAGTATATGTCGCGCCATGTGGGGGAGGTCTTTGAGGGAGCCGTCTCCGGGGTCACAAACTGGGGGCTGTATGTGGAGCTGCCCAACACGGTGGAGGGACTGATCCACATCAGCGAGCTTAAGGGCGAATACTTTGTCTTTGACGAGGAGCATATGGAGCTGGCGGGGGATGTGACCGGCACCAGGTACAAGCTGGGGCAGAAGATCCGCGTCCGGGTGAAAGGCTGCGACAAGCTGACCAGGACCATTGACTTTGTACTGGAGAAAGACTGAAAAAGGGGAATGGAACGATATGGGAAAACAGGCGGTAAAGCTGGTTGCCAACAATAAGAAGGCGTATCATGATTATTTTATACAGGATAAGTATGAGGCGGGAATCGAGCTGTACGGCACGGAGGTAAAGTCTGTACGCATGGGCAAGTGCAGCATCAAGGAGGCATTTATCCGGATCGAGAAGGGGGAGGTGTACCTTTACGGTATGCACATCAACCCGTATGAGAAGGGCAATCTGTTCAATAAGGATCCGCTGCGGACGCGAAAACTCCTTCTGCACAGGGCGGAGATCGAAAAGCTGGGATCCAAAATCGCGGAGAAGGGTTTCACGCTGGTGCCTCTCCAGGTGTACTTTAAGGGCAGCCTGGTAAAGGTGGAGATCGGGCTGGCCAAGGGCAAGAAGCTGTACGACAAGCGGGAGGACATCGCGAAGAAGGACCAGAAGCGGGAGATGGAACGGGAGATGAAGCAGAGGTTTTCGTAGGAAGCGTCTGCCCGTGAACTCAAAAACTGCCCCGCCGGGATCAGCCGGCGGGGCAGCGTGCAGAAGACGAGGGAAAAGCCTATACCGTCTCTTCCGCCGCATCCGTTCCGCCCTCAATCATTTCCGCAAGAAGTCCACATGTTTTAGTAATATATCATATCCGGTTCAAATAAGGCAGCGCTTTCAGGCAAAAATTAAAAACTCCTGAAAATACGGAATCGTTACGTAAATCCGCTGTCTCAGAAGTTTTCTAATAGTGGACCTGACGGGATTTGAACCCGTGTCCAAAAGCCAATTCCCTGTTCTTCTACTATCATAGTCAGTCTATTGACATTCCCTCCGCCGCCCGGGGGCTGACACTCTGGCGGTTTTGGTAGCTTCATATTACGCCCACATGCTCAAAGCTTTGCACATGTCGTTTCTCACATAGTCGACGCCAGGTTCTTAATGTGTGAGTGCACTAAGGCTGACGGCTGCAATTAAGCAGCGTATGCTAAATTATCTTCAGCGTTTATATTTAGGTTTGCCATTTGACGCATCGCATGCGGATAGCTTCACCAGCTGCATGACCCCTGTCGAAACCAGTACAGGCCCTTACCGGATAGATCGTATACAGTCTATCATATTTTCAGGCGTATGTCAAATCTAAAAAAGGTTTTGAATGGGCGATAATAAGCAGAACGGCTGATTATATTATTCCCCTGCAGGTCGAAATACTATGTATAGGAACTTTCGTGTATTTTAACAGGAAATGCGGGGTGAATGTATGAAACAGGTCAGCGGCTGGAATAAAACGCTGCTTCAGGAGGTTTCTTCCGACACGCCGTCCAAAAACAGGGCGGCGATCCGGAGAAAACTGGCCAGGATCCGGCAGAAACTTATGGCCGGAGGCCGGCTCACGGCTGAGGAGAAGGCGTTTCTTCGCAGGTACGCGCCCAAACTCTACGAGCAGGCAATGGCCATGGAGCGTGAGAGGGCGGCATATGAGGAGCGCCTTAAGAGGTGCCGTACCAAGGAGGAAGCGGAGCGGGTTAAAAACGAGAAGATGATGGAGATGGCGGAGGGAGAGGATGAGGACAGGAAGCTTCAAATGATGCGCATGGCCCAGACCAAGGCGGCGGAGGATGACGCGGCGCCGGCCGTGAACCGGAAGCCAAGCCAGGTGGAACAGGAGAAGAAACGGATACAGGAGGAGAAGAGAAAGCAGAGGGCGAGAATGGCCGCTGAGCGAAAGAAACTGGAGAAGGATCGGCATGAGCGCGAGAGGGCGGAGAAAAAGTGGTGGGACGATAAGTATTATGAGTCGGAAAGGCTTAAGGAGGAGACAGAGGAGGATTATCGGGAGCGGGAGGAAGGCGTGATTTACAGAAAGCCCAGGTATGGAGGTCAGGACAGCCCTGGGGACGGCGGGGAAACGGTGCTCATGCCGGCAGGCGGCAGTATGGGGGCCGTGGCCGCAGCCGGTACGGGCGGAGAAACAGAGGGGTACAAAGACGGCCTCAGGGCGTACGCCAGAGGTCATGAGGCCTATGAGGCGGCGGCTGCCGCAGAGGCGCCAAAAAGGAGTTGACACATGCCCTTTTTTGTCTGATAATGGTAGGCAGTTGGGAGAAAGGTGCAGGTGTGTCAAGATGTCGGGAATGGCTGTTGTTATGACGAAGGCATTTGCTTTCGTGACGATTATAGTTATGGGGTATACGCTGAAGCGAGGCGGTTTTTTTCACGGGCAGGATTTTTTTCTTCTGTCGAAGATGGTTCTGAAGATTACCCTTCCCGCAGCGATTGTCTCTAATTTCAGCAAAATCAGCATGGACGCGTCCATGC
>JAAWHK010000008.1 GCA_022795805.1 Hungatella sp.
GACGGGGTGATCTGGAACATATTGTCATTGGACGTCTCCGCCGCCACAGCGATACAGGGATCGGATGTGGTGGAACCTACGATGGCCTGTGCGCCCCAGTCTTTCAGTGTGTTGTAAGCGTTAACGGACTTCTGAGGATCATGCTCGTCGTCCTGAGCATTCATCTCCAGCATGATGCCGCCCGCGCCGCCTGCCGCGTTGATCTCCTTCACGGCCAGGTCCGCCCCGTTCTGTACCGCGATGCCGTAAGCCGCCGCCGGACCGGTTAACGGCCCGATAACGCCGATCTTAAATGCACCGCCCGCTGCCGCCGCGCCCGAATCATCGGCTGCCGCCGTAGTATCCTCCGCCGCTGCGGCGGTCGTATCCCCTGCTGCCGCCGTGGTGGCATCGCTCCCGCCATTGCCGCCGCAGGCCGCAAGGGAAGCGGCCATAGCTGCCGTCAAACCTAATGCAATCAGTTTTTTCATAATATTCTCCTCCTCAATTATGCAGCATTTCATGTAAAACTTTTTACATTATAGCTTCAACATTTTCACTTGTCAACACTTTTGCTTTTGTGCTTTGGCTTTTTGCCATGGTAAAGCTATACAGAAAAGTTATATTTACTATAACCTGGATAAGTACCGGTCTATTTTTTTTTGACTCCGATCTTGTTCTCTGTCCCCGAAACAAGCCTCTTTAAGTTGGCCCGGTGCCGCACGAACGCCAGAACCGCAATCGCCCCCGCCACTCCGTAAAACTCAGGCAGAAGCCCTGCCCTCACCCCGTACTCTCCCATGGAGCCGAACACGATCATCCACGCCACAAAAATACTTACCACCACCAGAGACCCCAGGGATACGTACCTGGTAACGGCCACAATCACCGCAAACACGATGAGACATATCAGCGTAAGCCTCCAGTCAATGGATACCAGAAGCCCCGCCGTGCACGCGATGCCCTTTCCGCCGTTAAAATGCATGTAGAAGGGGTAATTGTGCCCCAGAATCGCCCCAAACGCCGCATAGAGGACCAAAAGCCCCACCATGTCCGGCTGGCCGCCAAACAGAAAGCGGGCCGCCAGGCAGGCGAACACGGTCTTGAAGCAGTCCCCCAGAAACACAATGAGCCCCGCCTTCACGCCCATAACCCGCAGCACATTGGTGCTTCCGGAGTTGCCGCTTCCTTCCTTCTTAATATCCACATTGTGCGCCTTGCTGTAAAAATATCCCGTCTGAAACAGTCCGAAACAGTATCCGATCACCAGACAAATCAATCTCTCCATGTTGCACCTCACATATCCTTTCCTGAACGCTCCCTGATAATAAACTTGAGAGCCGTCCCCCTGAACCCAAACGCTTCCCTTATCCGGTTCTCCAGATATCGCGTGTAGGAAAAATGCATCAGCTTCTTATCATTGACAAAGATCACGAACGTGGGAGGTTTCACCGCCACCTGGGTAATGTAGTAGAGCCGCAGCCGCTTTCCCTTATCCGACGGGGGCTGCTGCAGGGCCACCGCCTCGGTCATGATCTCGTTGAGAACGCCTGTGGAAACCCGCAGATTCTGATTCTGACGTACCATGTCAATGGTATCAAAGAGTTTTCCCAGCCTCTGTCCCGTCACAGCGGAGATAAACAGGATCTCCGCGTAGGCCATGTAGGACAGGGTGTTGCGGATCTTTCTGGTGAACTCGTTCATGGTCCTGTCGTCTTTCTCAATGGCATCCCACTTATTGACGGCAATGATCACGCCCTTGCCCCGCTCATGGGCAATGCCTGCGATCTTGGCGTCCTGCTCCGTCACGCCCTCCACCGCGTCAATCACCATAACCACCACGTCGGCCCGCTCCACCGCCGTGACGGCCCGGATAATGCTGTACCGCTCCAGCTCCTCCTTAATCTTGTTCTTTCTCCGAAGCCCTGCGGTGTCGATAAACACATACTCGGTCCCGCCCCGAACCACCTTTGTGTCCACCGCGTCCCTGGTGGTTCCCGCGATGTCCGACACGATGACCCGGTTCTCCCCGGTCAGCTTATTTATAATAGAAGATTTGCCCACATTGGGCTTGCCCACAATGGCGATCCTGGGCCGATCGTCCTCCTCCTCTTCCAGATGACCTGCGCTGAAATGGCTGCACACCGTATCCAAAAGATCCCCCAGCCCCAGCCGGGAGGCGGCTGACACAGCCATAGGCTCCCCGATTCCCAGGTTGTAGAACTCATACACGTCATTGCCGTATTTCTGAAAACTGTCCACCTTGTTAACCGCCAGCACCACCGGCTTTTTCGACTTTCTCAGCATCTCCGCCACCCTGAAGTCGGAATCCGTAAGGCCCTGATGCACATCCACGATAAAAATAATCACATCCGCCGTGGCCATGGCAATCTGCGCCTGCTCCCGCATCTGGGAGAGAATGATGTCGCTGGTATCCGGCTCGATGCCTCCCGTATCGATGAGCGTAAAATTCATGTCCAGCCAGGTACAGTCCGCATAGATCCGGTCCCTGGTAACCCCAGGAGTGTCCTTCACAATGGCGATAGTCCCTCCGGCAATGGCATTAAACAAGGTAGACTTTCCCACGTTGGGGCGGCCTACGATTGCAACTATCGGTTTACTCATATGTTATCTCCTTTTCATCCGCCGGTTCGTACTTCCCGTGACAGCAGGCGTTCTCCTCCTGACAGAGTCCCAGAACCGCATCCACAAAATCATATCCGCTTGATTTTACAATATCCACCTGAACTTGTAAAGCGATTTTTACCTCCTGCCGCGTCACATCATCCAGAAAAACCTCCTCCCCGCTGCGGAACATATTCACCGGCAGAAGAAGTCTGGCGCCCAGAGCCCTGCCCTTAAGCTGCCTTATAAGGTCCCGCCCCGTGATGAGGCCGCTGACCGTGATCTCAGGTCCGAAAAAATCGTTGACAATGGGGTAGATGTGCACGGTTATATTGGGATACTTCTCCCTGATCCGGCCCGCGAACTTTTTCATGTAATCCTGTGCCAGAAGTCCTGTGGCCATGGAGATCTCCTCCTTTCGGCCGTCCCCGGGCAGGTCCGCCAGAGCCGCCTCCACCTCCTCCGTCATGAGGCGCAGCATCCCCACACCGTTCTCCAGCTGGGGATAGCCGTCGTACCGCTCCGCCTCCGGAAGCTCCTCTCCCGCCAGAATATAGAACTCGTCGCTGGCGTGGATGAAGTGGGTCCCGTAAGCCTCAAACAGCTTCCTCTGCCACCGCTCCACGATCCCGATGGTCCTTACGGCATCCTCCTTCGTCACCGGCTCAAGGGGGTAGAGCCCCTCACGGAATCTGGACAGCCCCACCGGCACCACGGACACGCTCTCCATATGGGGGATATACCCGCTGAGATCCCGGATGGTCCTCTCCAGTTCCTCCCCGTCGTTGATTCCCCTGCACATGACGATCTGACCGTTCATGGGAGTCCCCGCCTTATAAAGCCTGTCCATCTTTTTCAGCGCCTCCCCCGCGAACCGGTTGTTCAGCATCCGGCACCGCAGATTGGGGTTGGTGGTGTGAACCGAGATGTTGATGGGAGACAGCTTAAAGCGGATGATCCTGTCCACATCCCTGTCCGACATATTGGTCAGCGTCACGTAATTGCCCTGGAGGAAGGAGAGCCTGGAATCGTCGTCCTTAAAATACAGGGTATCCCGCATCCCGCCTGGCATCTGGTCGATAAAGCAGAAGATGCACTTGTTCCTGCAGGAGCGGTACTCGCTCATGAGACTGTTCTCAAAGGTAAGACCCAAATCCTCATAGTCGTTCTCGATCTCCAGCTCCCACTCCTCCCCGTCCGCCTTCTCCACCACGGCCACGACGGACTCGCTTCCTATATAATATTCATAGTCAAAAACATCCTCCAGCTCATGGCCGTCTATGGTCAGAAGCCGGTCCCCCGGCTCAAGTCCCAGCTCATCCCCGATGGACCCGGGATCCACCGATTTTATGATATGTCCCCTGTACATGTCCCTTTTCCTTTCTTTTCCTTGGAATTTAATGATAGCAAGATTCTCCTCATTTGTAAAGACCGCTGTTGCCATGCTGTTTTTTTTCCAGTACTTCCCCGGGAAATGTTGACGCAATTCATCCCCCAATGGTATAATTTCCCCAAAACCGTTAAATATTTTCGTCATCCCCACAAATATGGAGGAAACGCCCTTATGTCAAACAATTATGTGTTTAAAGATTCACTTCCCGTGGCCCCCTTAAAGCTGGCGGCGCTGGAAGGCTGTAATGAGCTGGCTTCTCTGGTCAACGACCACATTGTAAAGTTCCGCAGGCATGATATGGAGGAGCTGAGACGGCGGAAGGCAGACTTAAATTACCGGGGGTACGACGTGGATTCCTACCTCCTGAAGATGCGCTGTCCCCGATTCGGCTCCGGGGAAGCCAAGGCCACCCTGGGGGAATCGGTCCGCGGAGCCGATATCTTCGCCATGGCCGACATCACCAACCACAGCTTAAGCTACGGCATGTTCGGCCACGAGAACCACATGTCCCCTGACGATCACTTTCAGGATTTAAAGCGCATCATCGGGGCCACCGCAGGCACCGCACACCGTGTCAATGTGGTCATGCCCTTTCTCTATGAGAGCAGACAGCACAAAAAATCCCACCGGGAATCTTTAGACTGCGCCATGGCTCTGGAGGAGCTTATCGCCATGGGAGTCAGGACCATCGTCACCTTTGACGCTCACGATCCCAGAGTGCAGAATGCCATCCCCCTCCACTGCTTCGACAATTTCATGCCCACCTACCAGTTTGTAAAGACCCTGTTCAGCCACTACAGGGACCTTGAGATCGACAAGGAACACTTCATGGTCATCAGCCCGGACGAGGGCGCCATGAACCGGGCCGTCTACCTGGCCAACAACTTAAGCGTGGACATGGGCATGTTCTACAAGCGCCGGGACTATTCCAGGATCGAGAACGGACGCAATCCCATCGTGGCCCACGAATTTTTAGGGTCCTCCGTGGAGGGCAAGACCGTGCTGATCATTGACGACATGATCTCCTCAGGGGAAAGCATGCTGGACACTGCCAAGGAGCTGAAAGACCGGAAGGCCGGGAAGGTGATCATCTGCTGTACCTTCGGTCTGTTCACCGGCGGTCTGGAGAAGTTTGACGAATTCTATGAGAAGGGATACATTGACTCTGTGATCACCACCAACCTGACGTACCGCACGCCGGACCTTCTCTCCCGCCCGTGGTACGTGGAGGCCGACATGAGCAAGTTCCTGGCTGCCATTATCAACGCTCTGAACCACGATGTCTCCATAGAGAGAAGCCTGTCCCCCACGGAGAAACTTCAGAAGCTGATACAGAGCTACCGGACTGCGGAGAAGCTCAAAGACTGGGAGGAAGAGATGTAGTCCTTACTGTACCAGGCATTTCATAAAGGAGTAACTGCTATGGCATTTGACGGAATCGTAATCGCAAACCTGACAAAAGACTTAAAAGAAAAACTGGAAGGCGGCAAGATAAACAAGATCGCCCAGCCGGAAAAAGACGAGCTTTTATTTACCATAAAGAACAACCGGGAGACCCTGCGGCTTCTCATGTCCGCCAGCGCCAGCCTTCCCCTGATCTACTTTACGGAGAAGAACAAGACCAGCCCTCTGACGGCTCCCGGGTTCTGCATGCTGCTGCGCAAGCATATCGGGACGGGGCGCATCCTCAGCGTCAGCCAGCCGGGCCTGGAACGGATCATCGAATTTCAGATCGAGCATCTGGACGAAATGGGAGATCTGTGCCGCAAACGTCTTATCGTGGAGCTGATGGGCAAACACAGCAACATCATCTTCTGCAAGGAGGACGGCACCATTCTGGACAGCATCAAACACGTATCCTCCCAGATGAGTTCCGTCAGGGAGGTGCTGCCGGGCAGAACCTATTTCATCCCCCGCACCGTGGAGAAAGGCGATCCCCTCCATATCACTCTGGAGGAATTTGCAGGGCTTATGGCCGCCGCGCCGGTTCCCGTAAGAAAGGCCCTGTATCAGAAGCTTACAGGCATCAGCCCCATTATGGGGGACGAGCTGTGCCACCTGGCCTCCATCGACGGAGATCGCTCCGCCAACGAACTGTCCCACGGGGAGCTGACCCACCTTCACCGCACCTTGTCCCTGATGATGGAGGATGTATCTTCCGGGAATTTTTCTCCCAACATCGTCTATCGCCGGGGGGAGCCTGTGGAATTTTCATCCCTTCCCCTCACCTGCTTTGAGGGAGGCGACTACCGGCCCCGGACCTTTGACAGCATCAGCCTCCTTCTGGAGGACTACTATGCACAGAAGAACACCATAACCAGGATCCGGCAGAAGTCGGCGGATCTTCGGCGGATCGTCCAAACAGCCCTGGAACGCAATTACAAAAAGTACGACCTGCAGTTAAAGCAGTTAAAAGACACGGAGAAGCGGGACAAGTACAAGGTCTACGGCGAACTTCTCAACACCTACGGCTATGAACTGGAAGGCGGGGAGAAACAGCTCACATGCCTCAACTACAACACCGGTCAGGAGATCACCATTCCCCTGGATCCCACTCTCACCGCCCGGGAGAACTCCCAGAAGTTCTTTGACAAGTACAACAAGCTGAAGCGTACCTTTGAGGCTCTCACAGGCCTGATCCAGGAGACCAGGGATGAGATCGACCATCTGGAATCCATCGGCACATCTCTGGATATCGCCTTAAAAGAGGAGGACTTGGTCCAGATCAAGGAGGAACTGACGGAGTACGGCTACATCAGACGCCATTACGTCAAGGGAAAGAAGCCCAGGATTACCAGCAAACCCTTCCACTATATCTCCTCCGACGGCTTTCACATCTATGTGGGCAAAAACAATTACCAGAACGAGGAGCTGACCTTCAAGGCCGCCACCGGCAATGACTGGTGGTTCCACGCCAAGGGGATTCCCGGCTCCCATGTAATCGTAAAGTGCGAGGGAAAAGAGCTTCCCGACAGGGTCTTCGAGGAGGCAGGAGCCCTGGCCGCTTACTACTCCAAAGGACGCGGCAGCGATAAGGTGGAGATCGACTATGTCCAGAAAAAACATGTGAAGAAGGCCGCAAAGGGAGCGCCGGGTTTCGTGATCTATCACACCAACTACTCCCTCCTGGCCGAGCCGCGGGAACTTCCCCGGATGGCGGAGTAAGAAGAGTAATCTTCCGAAATCATGCACATGACAGACGGTTTTTGCCGCCCTTTCCCTGCCGCGGATTAAGATTTCGGACAGTTTGACGATATATACTATAATAAGTGTCTTAAACCGGAATCCGACAGGTATATTTTCCCGTGGAAAGGGGGTTTTAATATGAGTATTATGATGGTCACTTCCCTGAACACCTACACCAAAGGTATGGAGATGAAGATGAAGTGGCAGAAGAAGCAGACCGAGGGCGATTACGCCCCGGACGATTCCAAGGCCGCGGACAACACCTTTCAGGAAAAACTGGATGAGATCCGCTATCCCAAGGAAGATCGCTCCAGCCAGATGGAAGCCGATATTGAGCTGAAGCTCAACGCCGGAAAGCGCCTCACCCAGGAGGAGATGCAGTATTTGAAGAAGCACAACCCGGAGACCTACCAGAAGGCCAAGAACATCGAGAGGGAGCGGGAAGCCTATGAGAAAGAGCTGGCCAGCTGCAAGACAAAGGAAGAGGTGGAGCGGGTAAAGGCCGCCCACGCGGCAGTGGCCGTTGACCGGGTCAACGCCATCAAGAACAACCCGCACATATCCAGCGGAAAGAAGCTGGAACTGATCAAGATGGAGCACTTCAAGGCCGCAGCCCTGGACGATGCCATGCACATTTTCACCAAAAGTTCGGACTACCAAAAACTTCCCACAGAGGCTGAACGCCAGAAAGCCGAGAAGGACATGGAGGAGGCCAGGGAAGCTGAACTGGGCATTGACGAGGAATCCAGGAAAGAGAAAGCCGAGGAGAAGAAAGAGGCTGAGGAGAAAGCCGAGGAGTACCGGTTCGACAGTGAGAAACCTGACAGTGAGAAACCTGACAGTGAGAAAACCGACGCCGAGAAGGCCGACCTTCTGAAACCTGTCACGCTCCCGAAAAAACCTACTCTCTCCGGCGACTCCGGGGACGATGCCGGTGAAGAGGGAACCATCCTGAAAGCGATCCTGGATGTGGAAGCCAGGTGGGCTAAGGAGGAGAAGGACCCTGATGCCGCCTCACGGCAGATGACCCGCACCCAGGCCCAGCTGACGCCGGAGGCCCGCAAGGTACGGCAGGCCAGGGCCAGAGCCGCCTACGCGGCAAGTCAGTTTTCCATGGAGTACTCGGACACACCAGCCATTGATATCAAAAAGTGACATAAAAAGCCGAAGCAGGACCTGACGGTCCGCTCCGGCTTTTTATTATACTTTATTATGATCGTTTATTTCTTTCGGATCTCCGTCTTCCCGCCCATATACGGCTGCAGCACCTCGGGGATCTTCACGCTGCCGTCTGCCTGGAGATTATTCTCCAGAAATGCGATAAGCATACGGGGCGGTGCCACCACCGTATTGTTCAGCGTATGGGCAAAGTATTTGCCGTCAGCGCCGTCCACCCGGATCTTAAGCCGCCGCGCCTGGGCATCCCCCAGGTTGGAGCAGGAGCCTACCTCAAAGTACTTCTTCTGCCTCGGAGACCACGCCTCCACGTCGCAGGACTTCACCTTCAGATCCGCCAGATCGCCGGAACAGCACTCCAGCGTGCGCACCGGAATATCCAGGGAGCGGAACAGATCCACCGTGTTCTTCCACAGCTTCTCATACCACATGGGAGACTCCTCCGGCTTACACACTACGATCATCTCCTGCTTCTCAAACTGATGAATCCGGTAAACGCCTCTCTCCTCGATACCGTGTGCCCCCTTCTCCTTGCGGAAGCACGGGGAATAGCTGGTCATGGTCCTGGGAAGCTGATCCTCCGGCGTGATGGTGTCGATAAACTTGCCGATCATGGAGTGCTCGCTGGTACCGATCAGGTATAAATCCTCCCCCTCGATCTTGTACATCATGGCATCCATCTCCGCAAAGGACATAACCCCGGTGACTACGTTGCTGCGGATCATAAAGGGCGGCACACAGTAAGTAAAGCCCCGATCAATCATGAAATCCCTGGCATAGGAGATCACCGCGGAATGAAGCCTGGCGATATCCCCCATAAGGTAGTAGAATCCGTTGCCGGCCACCTTTCCCGCGGCATCCAGATCAATCCCGTCGAAGCTCTTCATAATGTCCGTGTGGTAGGGAATCTCAAAATCCGGAACCAGCGGCTCACCGAACTTCTCCAGCTCCACATTCTCGCTGTCGTCCTTTCCGATGGGGACGCTGGGGTCAATCATATTGGGAATGGTCATCATGATCTTCGTGATCTTCTCCTGAAGGTCACTCTCCTGTGCCTTCAGCTCAGCCAGACGGGCAGCACCCTGGGCCACCTGGGCCTTCACGGCCTCCGCCTCCTCCTTCCTGCCCTGGCCCATCAGCTGGCCGATCTGCTTGGAAAGCTTGTTGCGGCTGGCTCTTAAGTTGTCCGCCTCCGCCTTGGCGCTGCGGCTCTCCTTGTCCAGCCCAATGACCTCGTCCACCAGGGGAAGCTTGGCTTCCTGGAATTTATTCCGGATATTCTGCTTTACCGCTTCCGGATTCTCTCTCACAAATCTGATGTCTAACATAATCTTCCTCCTATGGGGCCTCCCGGTCTCCTGCTCTTTACGGCAATGAGAACATATTTTTATTTACCGGACTGCCCTGCTTTGTGTGATTATACATCAGATCTGCGCGAAAGAAAACCCCTTTTCTGCTTTTTCTTTATCTCCTCCGCCCACACAAAGCCAGCGCTGCAAACCGGGGTTTCCAGATTCTGTTTTCCCCATTATCCAACTGCTCCGTCAGTTTCCTTATTTGTGCATCTTTCAGTACAGAACGTCTCACCTGAATAACAGAAACCAGATCCGGATCATAAAGGCTCATAAGATATATGTTTGCATCCGTGACGGACTGCAGCATTTCGATCCGGTATCGGATATACTCTTTATACTCCTCCATCCATTCCCGCGCCTGCGCCTCATTTCTTCGGTCTTTCGCGCCCAGTTCGTTTAAAAGTTTTCCCAGTTCATCGGTCATCTTCCGCATTCCGGCAGGATTTAAATGCCCCTGATCATAAAAGTCGATGTCAAAATCAATTCCCACATTCTCATTCATATCATTTACATAACATAATCTGTTTTCTTCTGCGTACTCATAAAATGAATTGGCTTCCCTCTGCCATTCCGGGAGGTAAGAATAGGGAATATTAATCAGCACCAGTTGTATTTCATTAGATTGACGTATTTGCTTTACCCTATCTAAATAAAAAAGCTTTTCTTCATCAATCGCTTTTTTATCCCCGGCATCGGTAATAATCTCATCTCCGGGTATGCTGACTCCATAGCGCAGTTCCGCCCCATACAACCGATTGGCATGGGGTCTGAAATCTTCTCTTTCCAGCACATTCCACCTGCTGTGATACAGAGAAAACGGCAGGAGCAGTTCATATGCCTTTTCACCTCCCGCCTCCCTTGCCATCTCCATCTTTATCCTTGAAATGAGAAAAATCCAAAGTATGCCGGATGATGAGGTGGCAGCGCTGCTGGCTTTTGCCAATTCGCTGGACAGTATAAAAAATGCAAAGCCTTATGAAATCTTACATAAGACTTTGCATCCTGTTTTAAATACGTAAAAACAGCCCCGCCTTTTTCAGCACCGGCCTCACTGCCATGTACACCACCACTACCACCGCAGTCCCGGCCACGGCGTTTATAAACGTCACGCCTGCCGCCCATGTGGACATGATCTTGGCTGCCGAGGACTCCACGCCCAGAATGTAATTCTTGTAGAAGAATCCCGCGATTGGGTCCATGATTACATTGAATCCAAGACCTGCCACGGAGGCGATAAGCGTCCACCTGAACACATACCTGCTGTCGTGATTGTCCGTAATATGGGCGATTCGGTGAGCCACCAGGCCGGCTATGAGCCCGATGCACATCTTCAGAACAAAGGTCTTGGGAGCGCTGGTCACATAGGCCGGATCAATGAGATCCGCAATGGTCATCCCCAGGGAACCGGCCAGACCGCCATAGAACCCGCCTAAAAGAAGGGCTGCCAGGACACAGAACGCGTTGCCGATGTGGAGAGCCACCATATCCCCCCCGAAAGTGGGAATGGGAATCTTTAAATACGTAAACGCTACATAACACAAAGCCGCCATTAAACCCGTAATAACAATCTTATGCACCTTCTCGGAAGAGCGTACATCTGACGCGGCGGTGCCTGCCGATGCCCCCAAAGAATGTGTTCTCTCATTTCTGCTCATAGTCTTCACTCCTCAATCTTTCCCATGTGATATGGTTTTATGTTCCACTGACCAGCCGTCACGCTGATTCGGTGTGCACCCCGGTGGATTTCCACCATAATACCATAGAGGTGGAGTGATAAAAATAGCCACTTTTTATCTTTTTAACCAGTCCAGTTCTCTTTTTACCCCATCTTAATCAGCGTCATGTAATACGCCTCCCTCAGTCCCTGGACTCCACGCAGATCAGGATCCCGCTGTCAAACCGGATGGAAGCCTCCGCCTCCGCTACTTCATTGCTGACACACAGCCCCGCCTCCGTCCCCACAACGATGTCCTTGTCTGTCAGAGGGTATTTAAACCCGGTCAGGGTAATACCCTTCACTTTTTCGGTCAGGGGGATAAAGGACACGTACGTGCCGTAAGTCTCCCCTCTCCTGAAGACTTTCCCCTCCGCCAGAAGATACACCTTATTCCAGGCATCGTAGAGAAAAGCCTCCACCTGGCGGTCCAGGCACAGCTTCAGAAGATGGATATTGGACAGCTCATGGTCCAGCCGCCCCCCTGTGGCTCCCAGGATAAGGAGCCTTTCACATCCCATCTTTATGGCCGTGTTGATAGCCAGCTCCGTGTCCGTCTCGTCCTTCTCCGGCCTGTGGACATCCCAGAGAATCTCCGGATTCTTCCGATACTCCTCCAGCCTCTCCTTCCTCACCGTGTCGAAGTCCCCAACAATGGCGTGTGGCGTCAGTCCCAGAGCCCTGGTCGCCTCCAGGCCTCCGTCCACCGACACCACACAATCTGCCTTCACTTCCCGCAGAAAATCTCCCGCAAAAGCCGGATCAATCCTCCCGCCGGTTATGATCAGCCCTGTTTTCATAGGCCCCCGCTCCCCTGAACCGTGTCAAAAAGCTCCAGAAACCGGCCCGCATTCTCCCCGGCATCCCCTTTAAAGACCGCGGTCCCGGCCACCAGCACATTGGCCCCGGCCCTCAGAAGTTCCCCCGCATTGTTAAGGGTCACGCCGCCGTCCACCTGGATATCCGTATCCAAACCCAGCTCATCTATGCGCCTTCTCAAATCCTTTACCTTGTCCAGGGTATAGGGGATAAATTTCTGTCCCCCAAATCCCGGATTCACGGTCATCACCAGCACCATATCCACCAGGGGAAGCACCAGATCAACGGCCGAAACAGGGGTCGCCGGGTTCAGGGCCACCCCAACCTTGGCCCCGGTCTGGCGGACCCTGGCGATGGAGGAGTCCAGATGCCTGCAGGCCTCCGCGTGGATGCAGATCAAGTCTGCCCCGCTCTCTCTCATATCGTCCGCATACCTGGCCGGCTCCTCCACCATCATGTGGACGTCAAACACCATGTCCGTACAGCTGCGCAGGGCCCTGATCACCGGCATTCCGAAGGAAATGCTGGGCACGAAGGTCCCGTCCATCACATCCAGGTGGAGATACATCGCCCCTGCCTTCTCCACCGCTTTAATATCCCGCTCCAAATTCTTAAAGTCCGCTGCCAGAAGCGACGGCGCCAGTATCCTCATAGTCAATATCTCCTTTTCCCTTTCAGCTCCTCATAGAACAGCCGATAATTTTTGTAGCGGCTCCGGCTGATCACGCCCGCTTTGGCCGCCTCCTTCACCCCGCAGGTCTTCTCCCCCATGTGTACGCACCCCAGAAACCGGCACTCTTTCTCAAAGGGCAGAAATTCCGGAAAACAGCCTTTTAACTCCTCCGGCTCCATCTGATCCACCAGCACGCTGCTGAACCCCGGCGTATCCATGAGATACGTTCCCGGCTCCAGACAGAACAGCTCCGAATGCCTGGTGGTGTGCCTTCCCCTGCGGATCTTTTGGCTCACCTCCCCGGTCTCCATGTTGGCATCGGGCATCAGAAGGTTGGTGAGGGAGGACTTGCCCACCCCCGACGGACCGGCCAGGACCGTGGTCTTCCCTCTCAGAAAGTCCCTGACCTGACCTGTCCCAACGTCCGTCCCCGTGCTGGCAAACATCACCGGATATCCGGCCGCCTCGTAGATCTTCCGGTACCGGTCCCTCACATCCTCCCCCGCCAGGTCCGTCTTGTTAAACAGCACCGTAGCCGGAATATGGTTTCTCTCCATAAGCACCAGATACCTATCCAGAAGATTTAGATTGGGTTCCGGATCCGCCAGGGCAAAGACCACCAGCGCCTGGTGGATATTAGCCACCGCCGGACGGATCAGTTCCCCCGTCCTGGGCAGAATCTCGTCCACATTGCCCTCCGGCGGATTCCCGGAGAGGATCGTGATCCTCACATTGTCCCCCACCAGAGGCTTTACTTTCCTGTTTCTGAAAATTCCCTTTGCCCGGCACGCGTAAACCGTGCCGTCATCGGCGTGAACATAGTAAAAACCGCCTATTCCCTTGATAATCTTTCCTGTCACACTGACTTCCTTCCACGATTCCTGCCCACTCATTCCGTCTCCGAAAATCTCACGGGGTAGATGGCCAGAACGGCGCCGGAGTCCGCGTCAACCACTTCCACCTCTCCGCTGTCCACGCCCGGTTCCCCCTCGATGTTGGCGTAATTCACCGGAACCACCTGCGTTCCGTTGTAGATAACCGGCTCCGTCAGGGTCCTGTACACAGCCTCCCCGTTTATCACCTGTTTTAACCGGATCAGCACCCGCACATCGGAAACCATGGCCCCCGGCCCTATGCTTCCTCCCAGGTTGTAGCTCTCATTGATAGCCGCCACGTACCGCTTCACCTCAGGTCCCAGGCTTACGGTGTAGGGAATCACGGTCCCGGCTTTCACCAGCGTCCCCGCTTCCACGCCCTGGCTAATCACAAAGCCCACTTCCACCGTGTCGTTAAACTCCTCCGTCACATCCCCCGGCTCCAGACCGGCGGTGACTAAAAGGCCCACGGCTTCCTCCTCAAACTGTCCGTCTATCTTAGGCACGGTCTTCATGGCCGAGATGGGGCCTGCACTTATATAGAGGGTCACCGTCTCTCCCGGCCGCGCCTTCTGCGGCTCAAACCGGACCACGGACCCCTCCGGCACCGTGTCGTGGTATTCCGGGCTCTCCTTGACCACCAGCTTGTTCTGCTCCAGAAGCAGCCTGGCAGCCTCCCCTGTCATGCCGTCCAAAGACAGCTCCGACAGCGTCACCAGATCGCTTCCGTTGCTGACCACCACATTGACGGAGGAGTACTTCTGCACCATGGTTCCCTGAACGTACTGCTGGGAGATGACGCAGCCCTTGTCCACGGTCTCCGAATCCTCGTATCCGCTTACCTTCAGCACCAGGGTGCTCTCCTTTAACTTGGCCTCCGCCATGTCCACCGGAAGCTCCAGCACGTCCGGCACCGCCACCTCCATGTCATTGGTGGACTCCTCCGGGGCCACGGTCTCCGTCTGAATAGCCGGGTCCGTCTCATGGGATCCGAATTTAAAGAGTCCTCCCAGCCTGGAAAACACCACCACCAGAATGATCACGATAATGACCGCGGCCAGCACCCCCAGGGCTGCCAGCAGCTTCTCGAATCCCGTGGCCACGCCTGCCTCCCTGGCGCTTCTCCGGTTTCGGCCCTGGTTTTGTCCCCGCTCCCGGCTCTGGCCTCTTCGGCGGTCCGGATCCCAGTCCTCCCCGTCGTCCCACTGCCTGTTTCGCCGGCCTGTTCTGTCTGTCTCCGGCTCTCTTTCCCGCACATAGTCCCTGTCTCTGGGCGCAGACGCCTGCCGCATCCCCTGGCCGTCCCACTGCCTGTCGTCCTGCCAGCTCTCCTGCTCTCCCAGTCCGGGCTCCTCCCAGTCTTTGCCGTCCCCCATATCCATTTCGTCGGGGTCGCCCCACTGCCTGTCGCCTTCCCAGCTTCCGCCCTCCGGCTTATCTGCATCGTCCCACTCTCTGGCGGCCTCCGCTCCCCTCTTGATCTCCTCCAGTTCTTCCTTCCGGATAATCACGGTGCCGGCGTCCATATCCACCTCCGGCGCCAACTGCACGAAATCCTCGTCCGGGTACACCAAAACCCGCCTCAGATCCGCGATCACCTCCGCCATCTGGCTGTAGCGGTACTCCGGCTTCTTCTCCGTACACTTCAGTATAACGCCCTCCAGGCTGACGGGTATCTCCGGATTGAAGTACGTAGGCCTGGAGATAGGTTCCTGAAGCTGGGCGATGGCGACCGCCACCGCATTGTTTCCCTCAAAGGGAAGACGCCCGGTGACCATCTCGAATATGGTGATGCCCAGGGAGTAAATATCGCTTCTGGCATCGCTGTAGCCGCCCCGCGCCTGCTCCGGCGCCATGTAGTGCACGGATCCCATGGCCTCGGACGTCATGGTCTGGGCGGAAGCCGCCCTGGCGATTCCGAAATCCGCCACCTTCACCTTGCCGTCTTTGGAGATGAGCATGTTCTGGGGTTTGATATCTCTATGTATAATATTCTGGTCGTGGGCCGCCCCGATGCCCTGGGCCACCTGTATGGCGATGCCCACGGCCTCCTTTACGTCCAGAAACCCTTTTTTTCCGATGTAACTTTTCAGCGTAATTCCTTCGATAAGCTCCATGACAATGTAGTGGATGCTTCCCTCGTCCACAACATCGTATACGTTGACAATATTGGGATGGGACAGCCTGGCTGCCGCCTGGGCTTCCATCTGGAACTTGCCCACGAATCCCTCTTCTCTGCTGAATTCTTTCTTTAACACCTTGATTGCCACCAGACGGTTTAACTTGTGGCACCTGGCCCTGTACACATCTGACATTCCGCCTGAGCCGATAAGGCCCAGTATCTCATACCGTCCCTGCAAATAAATACCTGTTCTCAGCATGGCCCCACCTCGCCTATCTGCGGATCAATCACGATTACCGCTATATTATCATAACCGCCCCTGTCGTTCGCCTGGCTGATCAGCTTCTGGGCCTTCTGCTTCAAGGACCCCTGTCCCTCCAGAAAAAATACCAGCTCATCATCCCCAAGCATGTTGCTCAATCCGTCGGAGCACATCAGAATCAGGTCCCCTGCCAGCAGCTCTTCCTCGAAAAAATCCGCCTCCACATGGTTCCTCACTCCGACAGCCCGCGTAATAATATTCTTCCGCTGCAGATAATCCCTACTGTTTCGCTCCATCTGTCCCAGAGCCACCATCTCCTCCACATAGGAGTGATCCCTGGTAACCTGAATCATATGCTTATCCCGAAGCAGATAGAGCCGGCTGTCCCCCACATTGGCCACGTAGAGGGTGTTCCCCTCCGTAGTCGCCGCCACCAGGGTGGTACCCATGCCGGACAGCGCGCTGTTGTTCATGGACACGTCGTACAGTTCCCCGTTTATCTGCCGGATTCCGTCCCCCAGCACCTTCACCGCCGAGGCTCCTCTGTGCTTGGACACATACGTGTTAAGCCCCTCCGCCATAAAACGGGACGCATAATCTCCCGCCCTGTGGCCTCCCATTCCGTCAGCCACCAGAAACAAATTCTCCAGGCTTCCCACAGGATCCGGCGAACAGTACACATAATCCTGATTCCGGCTTCTGACCCTTCCCACATCCGTCATGGCATATGCTTCCATCTTCATCCACCTCCCTTTTTCCGTGATGTATCAGCTCTTCTGCTCCATAAAACTTCTCCGCAGCTGACCGCAGGCTCCGTTAATATCGCGTCCCATCTCTCTTCTTATAGTAACATTTATCCCGTTTTTTTCAAGATAAAGTTTAAATTCCTCCACGGCCTTTCGGCCCGACTGGACATAATCCCTCTCCTTTATGGGATTGACCGGAATCAGGTTCACATGGCCCTGCCGGTTCTTTATAAGCTGCGCCAGAGCCCGGGCCTCCGCCAGGTTGTCATTGACCCCCTTCACCAGGCTGTACTCAAAAGTCAGACGCCTGCCGGTCTTTTTAAAATACGTCTCACAGGCCCTCATCACGTCCTCCAAAGGGTACCGGTTGGCCACGGGCATAAGCGTCCTTCTCACCCGATCGTCAGGGGCGTGCAGCGACAGCGCCAGAGTCACCCCCAGTCCCTCCTCCGCCAGTTTCTCGATCCCCGGAACGATGCCGCAGGTGGACACCGTGATGTTTCGCCGGCTGATGTTCAGCCCCTTCTCATGGGAAATAAGCCGGATAAAGCGGACAAGGCTGTCATAGTTGTCCAGAGGCTCCCCCGAACCCATGATCACCACATGACTTACCCGCTCCCCCGTATCCCGCCGGATCCCGTATATCTGGTCCAGCATCTCCGCGGGTCTCAGATTCCGCTCCAGCCCGTCCAGGGTGGAGGCACAAAAACGGCATCCCATGCGGCACCCCACCTGTGAGGAAATGCACACGGAATTGCCGTGTTTATACTTCATCAGCACACTCTCGATCACATGGCCGTCAGGCAGGCCAAAAAGGTACTTTCGCGTCCCGTCGATCCCCGACACTTTCACATCCTCCTGTTTCAGGGTTATGAGGTCGTACTCCTGCGAAAGCCGCTCCCTCAGGTCCTTGGGCAGATTGGTCATCTCCTCAAAAGAGCCCGCCAGCTTCTCATGGATCCACTGGAAAATCTGTCCGGCCCGAAACGCCCTGCAGCCCTTTTCGGCCAGCTGCCCCTCCAGCTCCTCCAGAGTCATGGATTTAATATCTCTCTTCTCTCCCGTCATATTTCCCGGTAATCTCCTCCTTATACCTTTCTCCTGAATACCGCCAGAAAGAACCCGTCACAGGGGTGAATCCCCGGCAGAAGCTGAACATACCCCTCCTTAAGGCTGTCCTCCTGTATCTTCTCCCCCAGCCTTCCCTCTATATTGACCGGCTCAAAGGGGAAATTTTGTGCAAACCATGCGGCATTCTCCTGGTTTTCCTCTCGGTTCACCGTACACGTGCTGTAGACCAGGGTACCTCCCGGCTTTACATACCGCCACACCACGGACAGGATCTCCCTCTGAAGCTGCGCCAGCGCCCCAAGATTTTCCGGTGTCATGCGCAGTTTGATATCCGGCTTGCGCCCTATGACCCCCAGTCCGGAACAGGGCAGGTCTGCCAAAAGCACGTCCGCCGTCTCCACGGACCCTGAATCCTCCCTGCAGGCATCCATGACCCGGGCTTCTATGTTGGAATACCCGAGACGCCGGATATTCTCCTCTATAAGCCCCACCTTGTATTCGCTGATGTCCCGCACCTGCACCCGGCCCGTCCCCTTAAGCACATCCGCCAGATGAAGGCTCTTTCCCCCCGGCGCGCCGCAGACGTCGATGCAGTGATCCCCGGGCTTTACCCCTGCCGCCGTCACCGCCATGGCGGAACTTATGTCCTGCACCTGAATCCAGCCGTTTTTAAAGGCATCCAGCGCCTCCAGGTAATCCACATTTTCCAGAAAGAGAAGCCCCTGTCCGTAACCGGTGTCCCGAACCTTCACCCCCTGGCACCTTAAGCTCTCCTCGATCTGCTCCCGGGAGGCTCTGTAGAGGCAGCACCGGACGGACAGCCTGCTTTTCTCCAGAAAAGCCTGAAGCATCCCCCGGACCGTCTCCCCGGGATAATCCCCCATCCACATGGCATACAGCCAGCCGGGAACCGAGTAGCGGACGCTGTCGTCGGGAAATTCCAGGGAATCCTTCTGTCTGGAGATCGTCCGCAGCACCCCGTTGACAAACCCCTTAAGCCCCTGAAACCGCCTCTTTGCCGCCAGCTTCACCGCCTCATTGCACACGGCGCTGTCGGGGATTCTGTCCATATAGAGAATCTGGTATACGGACATCCTGAGAATCATGCGGATCACGGGTTTCATCTTCTCCACTTTCACGGTGGAGAATTGTCCGATGACAAAGTCAAGCTGAATCAGATATTCCAGCGTCCCCTCCGTCACCCGGGTGATAAAGGCCCGGTCCTGCTTCTCCAGATACTGGTATTTGGAAAGAGCCTGGGAGAGAACCACATGGCTTAAGCCGCCCCGCTCCGCAATCTCCAGAAGAATGTCCAGTGCCAGCTCCCTGGCATTCATGCCCTTGTCTCTGCCCGTATCAGTCACGTCTCCGGTTTCCTCCAAACAGTATAATCAGACGCAGAAGCTGCAAAACGGACGCTGCCGCTGCCGCCACATAGGTCAATGCCGCCGCTGTCAGGACGCTTTTCGTCTGCCCTATCTCCTGTCCGCTTAAGATTCCCAGCTCATCCAGAAGAGCAACCGCCCGTCTGGACGCGTTGAATTCCACCGGCAGTGTAATCATCTGAAACAGAACGACTGCCACAAACATCCAGATACCGATCTGAATCAGCATATTGCTGCCGCCCAGGATCAGTCCCAAAAGAATCAGCGGCCAGGAGAGCCTGCTGCCGAAATTCGCCACAGGCACGAAAGCAGCCCGCATCCGCAAAGGGGCGTACCCCACATTGTCCTGGATGGCATGACCGCATTCATGAGCCGCCACCCCGATAGACGCCACTGACGCGGAGCGAAACACGTTCTCTGACAGATTAACCGTCTTTGTTCTGGGATCATAGTGATCCGTCAGGCTGCCGGCCACCGGCCTCACCGTCACATCGTAGATTCCCTGGGAATTCAGAAGCCGTCTGGCAGCCTCCTCCCCGGTCATTCCGGTCATGCTCCGAACTCCGGAATATTTGGAAAATGTACGGCTGACCCTGGAAGACGCTATAAGCGACAGCGCCGTCCCAATCAAAAGCAGGATCATAGTCGGGTCAAAAAACCCCATGCCCATCCCCCCGTAATAGCCTCCATACATACAAAACCGCTCCTTTCCTCGAAACTCAAACTTACGCAAAACCCAAACAACAAACGTTACTTCCCGGCCCGCACAAACACCGTGTGCTCCTTTAGAGGATATCCTCTGAGAAAGGCGTCTGCCGCCATCCGCTTCTTCCCCTCAGGCTGCATCTCCAGAAGGGAAAGGCACCCCTTTCCGGTCTTCACAAAGACGGTGTCTTTACTCCTGTAAACCACCTCCCCGCAGACGCCCTCATACTCCCTGTCCACCACCTTTGCCTTCCAGATCTTAAGGGTCTTCCCATTCCATGCGGTGTACGTTCCGGGCCAGGAGTTGAGGCCCCTTATGAGCCGCTCAATGGCCTCCGCCTCCATGGTCCAGTCTATGTCGCCCATGTCCTTTTTCAGCATCCTGGCATAGCAGGCGCCCTCCTCCGGCTGGGGCGCGGCCACCACAGTTCCCTCCTCGATCTTCTTTAGCGTGGACACAATAAGCCGCGCCCCGGCCCGGCTTAACTTGTCGTGAAGGCTGTCCCCTGTCTCATCCTCCTCAATGGGAACCACGGTCTTCTCCAGCATATCTCCCGTGTCGATGCCCGCGTCCATCATCATGGTGGTGACCCCCGTCTCACGTTCCCCGTCAATAATGGCCCACTGGATGGGGGCCGCGCCCCGGTATCTGGGAAGCAGGGATGCGTGGATGTTGATACACCCTTTCGGAGGAATCTTAAGCACCTCCTTCGTCAGTATCTGTCCGAACGCCACCACAACCATGGCGTCCGGCTTTAGCTGCCTCAGAGTATCCACAAACTCCGGCGTCCGCACCTTTACCGGCTGATAGATGGAAAGCCCGTACTCCAGAGCTTTCTCCTTGACCGGGGTCATAAGCACCGCCTTCCCCCTGCCCTTTGGCTTATCCGGCTGCGTCACCACGGCAATCACCTGATGGCCCGCCTCTATGAGCGCCTCCAGCACCGGCACGGAAAAGTCAGGCGTACCCATAAATATAATCCGCATCTACTCCATGTCCTCCTCTGTAAGCTCCGACGTGTCTTTAAGCTCCCCTTCCACCAGATCCACATACAGCTCCCCAACCAGGTGGTCGCACTCATGGCAGATGGCTCTGGCCAGCATTCCCTCCGCCTCCATGACGAACTCGTTCATGCCCTCGTCCCAGGCCCTCACCTTCACCCAGTCGGGCCTTGTGACCTTGCCGGACTTTCCCGGCACGCTGAGGCATCCCTCATAGGCCGTGGAGCTGCCCCTTCTCTCCAGAATCTCCGGGTTGATGAACACGTACTGGTTCCTCTCCTCGTCGGGGACATCCTCGTCGTCCACGTCAATAACCACAATCTGTTTCAAAATCCCCACCTGGGGCGCCGCCAATCCCACACCGTAGTTGGTGTACATGGTCTCGAACATGTCCTCCACAAGCTGGAGAAGCCTGGGAGTCATCTCCTTCACCGGTTTACACTTCTTATAAAGGATCTCGTCGCCAATCGTCCTTACATGTCTAACAGCCATATCACTCTGCCCTTTCCCCTGTTCTTATTTTATTTCCTATGATAGCATGGCCTTTCGCCCCTGATATCATCCTGCATTACGCAAAATCAAACTGTATCATCACGCGGGAATGCCACGGCGCCTGCCGGCTTCCCAGGTCCATACGGTTTTTTAATTTTATTAGTATATCATAGTTTTCGTGTTTCAAGTATAAAATTTTTCTATATATATCATTAACTTTGTAGACCGGCGCCTGGGCAGGCCCGATCATCTCCACCTGCCGGACGTCTCCCCCGGCCGCCGCGGACACATCCTTTGCCCCGCTCTCCGCCCACAGCCTCAGATCCTTCACGGCCTGTTCCAGCAGATCTTCGGACCCGCTAGAGGCCATAACCGCCAAGAGCTGAAAGGCCGGCGGGTAACGGAGCATGTTCCGGTAGACCATCTCCTGCCTGTAGAAGGATTCATAATCCTGCCCGGCCGCGCAGACGATGCTGTAGTGATCCGGGCTGTAAGTCTGGATCACCACCTCCCCGGCCAACTGATCCCGCCCAGCCCTGCCGGCCGCCTGGGTCAGAAGCTGAAACGTCCTCTCCCCGCATCTGAAATCCGGCGTGTACAGGGACATGTCCGCCGCCAGAACGCCCACCAGGGTCACCTTGGGAAAGTCGTGGCCCTTCACGATCATCTGGGTCCCTATGAGAATGTCCGCCTCACCCCGGGCAAACGCGGACAAAATCTCCTCATGTCCCCCTTTCTTCGATGTGGTGTCCATATCCATCCGCAGAACGCGGGACCCGGGAAACATCTTCTTTGTCATCTCCTCAATCTTCTGGGTCCCGGTTCCGAACCCGGCGATGTAGGGGGAGCCGCACTGGGGGCACCGGTCCGGCGCCTTGGCTTCCCGTCCGCAGTAATGGCACACCAGCTTCTGCCCGAAATGGAGGGTCAGGGTCACGTCGCAGTGGGGGCATTTTACCGCCTCCCCGCAGGAACGGCAGGACACAAAGCTGGCGTAACCCCTGCGGTTCATAAACAGCATGGTCTGCTGGCCCTGCTCCAGCCGCTGCTCCATGGCCTCTGTAAGCTTTCTGCTGAACACGGACTTGTTCCCCTGCCTGAGCTCCTCCCTGAGATCCACGATGCTGACCCCGGCCATATGGCTGTCCTTTTTGGCCCTCTGCCTCAGCCGGTACAGCCTCCACTGCCCCTCCAGGGCCTTTGTGTAGGCCTCCATAGACGGGGTGGCTGACCCTAGGACCACCGAGGCGCGGCACAGGCCGGCCAGGTAGACTGCCGCCTCCCTGGCGTGATATCTGGGGGACGTCTCGCTCTTGTATGCCGTCTCGTGCTCCTCGTCCATGATGATCAGACCCGGATCGGGAAACGGCGTGAACAGGGCTGACCGGGGACCGATCATGATACGCACCTCCCCGCTTTTCGCCCTCTCAAACTGGTCGTAGCGCTCCCCCGGGGACATCCTGGAGTTGATGATGGAAACCTGGCTTCCGAACCGCTTATAGAACCGCAGCACGGTCTGGTAAGTGAGCGCGATCTCCGGAATCAGGACGATGACCTGCCTGCCCTTATTGAGCACATGGGCGATCATCTCCATGTAAACTTCCGTCTTGCCGCTTCCCGTCACCCCGAAGACAAGGGATGTGTCCCGTATCCCCGCGTCATACCGGCGGGCAAAATCCTCCACGGCTGCCCTCTGTTCCGGATTCAGCTCCACCTTTGCACCCGCGGGCTCGCCGCAGACCACCGGGTTTCGAAACACGGTCTCCGACTCCAGGGCGATCATCCCTTTCGCGATCATAGGCTTTATGGAAGCCATGGTCAGGTTCATCTGGTTTGCCGCCACCTCGTAGGGGATCTCCGGCGTATCCGCCAGGGCCCTCAAAAGCCTTTCCCGGGCCCCGTAGTGTTTTGCCCCTGCCTCTTTGGCCGCCTTCCTGGTATCCTCCGGGGACAGAAGCCGCCGGATATACCTGGCCTCCTTCTGTTTTACCTTCTGCTTTACCGGCAGCACGGTCTTTAAAGCCTGGTTCATGGTGGAGCCGTACCGCTCCTTCAGCCACCAGGCAACCTGAATCAGCCGGGTCTGAGCTGTCACCCCGTGAACAGCCGCCCCGGCCACATCCTTTATCTTTTTTATATCAAAATCCGCTTTCTCCGTCAGGCCCACCACATACCCCCGGCGCAGGTGATTGCCTGCGCCGAAGGGTATATTTACCTGGGTTCCCACCTGAATCTCTGTCTCTAGTTCCGGCGGGATCCGGTACTGAAATACCCGGTCCACCATCTCGTGGGAGATATCAATAATAATGTTGGCGTACATTCCCTGCCGACTCTCCTAATCCACAGCGGTCCGAATTCTCATCAAACCGCCGCCCTGCTCCAATCATATCGGCGTCGCCGTCCGGCCCCAAAACATTCACGAAACCTCCATGCCGGCGATGACCTCCTCTATGACCTGTCTGTCCAGAAACGGACGGCGCACCCCGTTCTCCTCCTGGTAGTCCTCATGTCCCTTCCCAATAACGGCTATCATGTCCCCGGGCTGCGCATGGACGATGCTGTACTCTATGGCCTTTCTCCGGTCCGGGATCTCCACATACTCTCCCCCGGTCTTTACAAGACTCTCCCGGATGTCCCTTATGATATCCTCCGTCCTCTCATACCGCGAATTGTCCGCTGTCAGGATGCACAGATCCGCCAGCCTGCCGCCTATCTCCCCCATGGAGTAGCGCCGGTCCTTGGAGCGGTTTCCGCCGCATCCGAAGACGCACACCAGCCGTCTGGGGTTGTAGTCTTTCAGGGTTGTGAGAAGGCTTTCCATGCTGACCGCGTTGTGCGCGTAGTCCACGATCACCGTGCACCGTGAAGACGTGTGAACGATCTCCATCCTGCCGTTGACGTACAGATGCTCCAGCGCGTGTCTCACCTTCTCCCCGGAAAGTCCCAGGAAACTGCACACGCTTAAAGCCGCCATGGCATTGTACACGTTGAATTTTCCGGGGATGTTCACCCGCACATCCATATTCCAGGCGCCTGTCACCCCGAACTCAAGCCCCACAAAATCCGGCTCCGCCACATACCTGATATTCCCGGCCCGAAAGTCCCCGTCAGCCCCCAGGCCGTAGGTGTACAGCCTGCAGGCATGATCCCGGACAATCTCCTGAAAATGGCCGTCGTCCCGGTTAACGATTCCCACTCTGCACCGCTTTAAGATCTGTGACTTGTAGTACAGATACTCCTCAAAGTCCTTGTGCTCGTCAGGCCCGATGTGGTCGTTGGAGATGTTGGTAAAGAGACCGTAGTCAAAGGTAATCCCGTCCACCCGGTGCATCTTGAGCCCCTGGGAGGACACTTCCATGATCATGTACTCACATCCCGCCTCAACCATCCGTGCAAAATACGATTCCAGCTCATAGGACTCCGGCGTCGTGTTCACGGTGGGATACGTTCTGCCGTCGATGACGGCTCCCGCCGTCCCGATAAGTCCCACCTTTTTTCCCGCCGCCTCCAGGACAGCCTTGATCATGTATGTCGTGGTGGTTTTTCCCTTGGTTCCCGTGACCCCGATGCACACCATCTTCCCGGCCGGATACCCGAACCTGGCCGCGGAAAGATGGGCCAGGGCTTCTCTTGCATTATCCACCTGAAACACCGTGGCATCCTCCGGCAGTTTTCCGGCCCTCTCTTCAATCTCCTGAAGGCTTTCCTCAGCCACAAACACCCGGCATCCCTGATGCAGGGCCTGGGGGATAAAATCGTGGGAATCCACCCTGGTCCCTCTCATGCACACGAACACCGTGTCCTCCACGGCCTTCCGCGAATCATACACCACTTCCCCGGCGCCGGCATCCGGGTTCCCTGATGCCAGCGTCCACTTTATCTCCTTCAGGCTTTCCCCTATCTTCATGCCAACCTCCTGCCGATTTGCCCTGATCAGAACAGTCCTGTGATGGCCCCGTCCTCATTAACGTCGATTCCGTCCGCCGCCGGCTTCTTGGGAAGACCGGGCATGGTCATGATCGCCCCCGTGAGAACCACCACAAACCCGGCCCCCGCCGACACGTAGGCATCCCTGACGCTGATCTCAAACCCTGTAGGCCTTCCCAGCTTGTTCTGGTCGTCGGACAGGGAGTACTGGGTCTTCGCCATGCAGACCGGAAGATTTCCGAATCCCATCTCCGTGATCTTGGCCAGAGCCTTTTTCGCGGCCGGAGCATAGCTCACACCGTCGGCCCCGTAGATCTCCCTGGCCACCGTCCCGATCTTATCTTCCAGGCTCATGTCGTCAGGGTAAATGGGACTGTAATGGCTCTCCTTCTTCTCCAGAGTCTCCAGCACCTTGCCCGCCAGGGCTTCGCCGCCGCAGCCGCCCTTTGCCCACACCTCCGACAGGGCAAACTCACAGCCTTTCTCCTCACAGAACTCCTTAATATATGCATATTCCGCCTCCGTGTCTGAGGTGAAGGAATTGAGGGTCACCACCACCGGAACGCCGTACTTGTGAATATTCTCAATATGTTTCTCAAGATTCACGATGCCCTTTTTCAGGGCCTCAAGGTTCTCCGTCCCCAGATCCGCCTTCGCCACGCCGCCGTTGTATTTCAGCGCTCTCACCGTCGCCACCAGCACCACTGCATCCGGCTTTAACCCCGCCTTCCTGCACTTGATGTCCAGGAACTTCTCCGCACCCAGATCCGCGCCGAACCCGGCCTCCGTCACCACGATGTCCGCCAGCTTCAGGGCCGTCCTGGTGGCTCTCACGCTGTTGCAGCCGTGGGCGATGTTGGCAAAGGGCCCGCCATGAACCACAGCGCCCGTGTGCTCCAGAGTCTGAATCAGGTTGGGCTTGATGGCATCCTTCAAAAGCGCCGCCATGGCTCCCACCGCATTCAGCTGTCCGGCGGTCACCGGCTCTCCGGCGTAGTTGTATGCCACGATGATCCGTCCCAGCCGCTCCTTCAAATCCGCCATGTCGTCGGCCAAACACAGAATCGCCATGATCTCCGAGGCCACCGTGATGACGAAATGATCCTCTCGCACCACGCCGTCAGCCTTGGCGCCCAGCCCGACCACCACATTGCGCAGAACCCTGTCATTCATGTCCAGACACCTTTTCCAAAGGATCTGCCGCGTGTCGATCTGGAGGGCATTGCCCTGCTGGATATGGTTGTCCAGAAGCGCTGCCAGAAGGTTGTTGGCGGAGGTGATGGCGTGAAAATCACCCGTAAAGTGGAGATTCAGATCCTCCATGGGAACCACCTGGGCATACCCGCCGCCGGCAGCCCCGCCCTTGATGCCGAAGCACGGTCCAAGGGAGGGTTCCCGCAGGGCGATGAGGGTCTTCTTTCCCAGCCTGGACAAAGCGTCGCCCAGCCCTACGCTGGTGGTGGTCTTCCCCTCGCCCGCCGGCGTGGGGTTGATGGCAGTAACCAGAACCAGCTTGGCGTCGGGGCGGTCCTTCACTTCGTCCCACAGCTCATCCGTCAGTTTGGCCTTATACTTTCCGTAGAGTTCCAAATCGTCTTCCCTGATACCGTAAGCCGCCGCCACATCCTTAATGGGCATCATCTCTGCTTCCTGGGCAATCTGAATATCTGTCTTCATGTGTATCTTCCTCCTATATTTAATTTTAAGCATCCCCGGGAAGCCATCCTTGAGATGTCCCGGCAGCGCCTGGTTACCCTGGTTACTCCTGCGACAGCAGGTCCTCAAACTCCTCCGCAGTCATCAGCACCTTTCTGGGTTTGGTGCCCTCCTCCTCCCCGACCACACCGAACTCCGTCAGCTGGTCCATGATCCTGGCCGCCCGGTTAAAGCCGATCTTGTACATCCTCTGGAGCATGCCGATGGAGGCTTTCTCCTTCTCTATGATGAATCTGCCCGCCTGCTCAAAATATTCGTCCCGGCCGCTGTTCTTCGGCGCGTCTTTGCCGTCCCCTGCGGCCGCGGGAGCCGCCATCCGGCTCTCGATGTCAGGCTGGTACTCCGTCTCCATGCCCTGGGCCACCAGAAACTCCACCACATCCGCCACCTCCTGGTCGGACACAAACGCGCCCTGAACCCGCTGAGGCTTGGGCACGCCGGAAGGGTAGAACAGCATGTCTCCCTTTCCCAGAAGCTTCTCCGCCCCGTACATGTCGATAATGGTTCTGGAATCCACCCCGGAGGATACGGCAAAAGCGATTCGGGAGGGCACATTGGCCTTGATAAGACCCGTGATAACGTTGACCGACGGCCTCTGGGTGGCGATCACCAGATGGATCCCCGCCGCCCTGGCCAGCTGGGCCAGACGGCAGATGGCGTCCTCCACCTCCCCCGGCGACACCATCATCAAATCCGCCAGTTCGTCGATGATAATGACGATCTGGGGCATCTTCTCGGGTTTGTCCCCGTCCTGGATGTCCTTTACGGACTCCACCTTGGCATTGTAGCCCTTTAAATTCCTCACATTGTATTTGGCAAATTTGTCGTAACGGCTCATCATCTCGGCCACCGCCCAGTTCAAAGCTCCGGACGCCTTCTTGGGATCCGTGACCACAGGAATCAAAAGGTGGGGGATACCGTTGTAGGCGCTCAGCTCCACCACCTTGGGGTCCACCATGATCAGCTTCACGTCGTCTGGGCTGGCCTTAAATATAAGGCTCATGATCAATGTGTTGATGCACACGGACTTACCGGACCCTGTGGCTCCCGCTATGAGCAGGTGGGGCATCTTGGCTATGTCCGTGACCACCACCTGGCCGCCGATGTCCTTGCCCACGGCAAAGGCCAGGCTGGAGGACGCCCGTTTAAAGTCCTCCGACTCAAAAATCTCCCTCAGATACACCGTGGTGTTCTCCTTATTGGGAACCTCGATGCCCACGGCCGACCTCCCCGGAATGGGAGCCTCGATGCGGATGTCCTCCGCAGCCAGGCTCAGCTTTATGTCGTCGGCCAGGCCCACGATCTTACTGACCTTCACGCCCTGTTCCGGCCGCAGCTCATACCGGGTCACGGAAGGGCCGCAGCTGATATTGGTCACCGTGACGCCAACGCCGAAATTCTTTAAGGTCTGCTGCAGCTTGATGGCAGTCTCCTTATACTCCTGCTCGGAGAACGCCCCTGCAGGTCTGGCGCCTCTCTTCAGCAGTGTCACAGGCGGAAATTCGTACTCCTTCTTCACCGCCTCCTGCTCCTTTATCCGGGCTGCCACACCAAGGGCATCGTTCTCGTTTCTGTGCTCCTCCACCGCCTCCTGGCGCCGGGTCTCCAACTTCTTTTTGAGGGCCTCCGTGTCGTTCTCTATAATCTTGCCGGAAGCCGTCACCACCCGCTTACTCTCCTGGGGAATCTGAAAACTCTCCTGGGTTTTGTACTCCTCCGGTCTGCTCTCCTCCTGTTTTACAGGCAGCTCCCTGTCAAACACAGAGCCTCCTCCCCCGGCGGAGCGAAGCGCCGGCACAGGCTCTCCGGGAAGCTCCGGCACCCATGATGTGAGGGTGTCCGAAGCGTCAACTTCCGGAATGCTGGTGTCGGGTATGTCGGTATCGGAAACGTCCGTATCGAAAATACTCTCATCGGCGGTATACGGCTCATCCTCGTCAGGAACATAGGGACCGGCCGCGTCCAGAGTATCCCACTCCTCATCAAGGATCGCCGCGTCCGCTTCCTCCTGCCATGCATCCATCAGGGCCGCGCGGGCCGTCATCACGTCGCTGTCGTCAAAGGGCGCGTCGTCCTCCCGGTCGGAATAATCGCCGGGCAGGGAGATCTTCCCGGTGAAAACATCCTCCCGGTTCCGGGCAGGCATATCCCTGGAAGCCGTCTCCGGAACGGCCTTTCTGACCCGGCCGCGGCCGTACTCCCCGTCGTCGTATCCCCCGTCCTCACCGCGGTATTCCCCGCCGTACTCATCGTCGTATTCTTCCCCGTCATCGTACTCCCGGCCTCTGTCGTCAGGACGCTTTCGCCTGCCGGCCCGGCCCCTGTGGTCATAGTACTCCCCGTCGTCACCGTACCCATCGCCTCCGTGCCGGTCTTCATCCCCGAAATACTCCTGACCGCCGTACCGGCCGTCCTCACCGTACTCCTCCTCATACCCGCCGGACTGTCCGTCATAGGCTTCGTACTCGTCATATGCTTCGTATCCGCCGTACTCTTCGTCTTCGTATCCGTCGTCCCCACGGCCGTTAAGCTTCGTGGCGTTTAAGTTCACGCCCCTGACCCGCTGTTCTTCTCTCAGACGTGCTTTCTCCTCCTTCTGGCGAAGCCGCTCCTCCTTCCGCTCCTCATGGAGCACCCGGCGGCGGTCCGCATCCTCCCTGGCGTACTTATATGCCCTGTCTCCGCCTCTCTTCACCACGGCTACCAGGGATTTCTCCGTCACACACACACAGCAGATGACGAACACCACCAGAAGGATCAGGTAGGTTCCCACCACCCCCAGCACGGACCCGAGCCCCTGGGCCAGGGCTCCGCCTATGAGGCCTCCTCCCAGACCGTTCTCCGCGGACCGGATAAAGGCGTCCATGATCTTCTGCCCCTCCTTGTATCCGCCGCCGAACACCATCTCTGCCAGCCCGCACAGCGTCAGGGTCCCCCCTATGGCCGCGGCCATCTTCAGCGCCGCGATGGGATTGCCCTGGTTGGACATGCCGAAACACGTTCCCACAAATAAAAGAACAGGTGCAAGAAAACCGATCATTCCAAAGATCCCCAGCTGCACCTTCCGCAGGTAATCCCCTGCCACTCCACATAGATGAAAATTGCTTAAAAATAACAGGACCGCCAGAGCAAAGGAGGCGATGAGAATCACTTCCCCCCGCATAAATCCGGTATCCGCCTCCTGCCTGCGCGTCTGCGTCTGTTTTTTTGATTTTGACGGCGACTTCTTCTTTGTCCCCGTCCTGCTGCCTTTTGCCGTACCAGCCACCAGTTTCCGTGCCTCCTTGTCAGATGTAAACAGGACGCAAAAATCCGCCCTGCTTTTCCCACTTAGGATAGTATACATAAAAACGGTTGAAATTGCAAGGAGTTGCTCTTTAAACTCAGGACGGACCCACTATTACAGTTACATCACTTCTAATAAGGTATCCCGATCTTTATCAGATATATTTCACGGGCACCATCTTATTCTTTTCGTCCAGCGGTATGACCGAAGGACTCATACAGATGACCGCCCCCTCCCCGGCCTCCTCCGGCAGACTACTCAATACTCCGAAATGTCTCAATGCTCCTCTTCCCGGATCTCCGCTTTTTTTAATCTCAACAGGATAGACTTTCCCGTTATCGAGAATCATAAGATCAATCTCCCTGCCGTTATTGTCTCGATAGTAGCACAGCCGGCTCCTCACATCAATCCCCTGATTCACATAGCCCTTTATAATTTCAGACATCACATAATTCTCGAACATAGCTCCTGCCATAGCGGATAGTTCCAGGGATCTGGGATTATTCCACAATGTCAGATAGCAGACCAATCCCGTATCCATAAAATACAGCTTAGGCCGTTTGATAATCCTTTTTATGGTGTTTCCCGAATACGGCGGAAGCAGATATACCAACCCGGAGGACACCAGCACCGACAGCCATCCGTCCGCTGTCTTTCGATCGATCTCCACGTCCTTTCCCATATCCGCCAGATTTACCTCCTGCCCAATCCTGGCTGCGGCACATGACAGGAATTTCAAAAATTTACTTTCGTCCTTCACCGATGCCAAATCCCTTATATCCCGCTCCAGATAGGTCTGCAGATACGCTCCGAAATAATCCTCGGGCAGCAGCAATCTGTCCGTGATCATCCTTGGCATGCCGCCTCTGTATAATTTTTCAAATATATCCGTGATTGTATCTTCCGACTCTCCCGCCTCCACCTCATACGGCCGAAACGGTTTGGACTCTCTCCCCTCGATTTCCGCCCGAGACAGGGAATACATGGACAGAATCCCCACCCTTCCCGCCAGCGACTCGCTGACATTTTTCATCATATGAAACATCTGGGAACCGGTCAGATAATACATCCCATTTTTCTGTTCCTTATCTGTCCGTATCTTTATATATGGAAGTAACTCCGTGGCATACTGAATTTCATCAATGATAACCGGCGTCTTATATTGCTGCAAAAACAATTCCGGATCTTCCTTGGCAAGAATCCTGATTCTGGGGTAATCCAGCGTAACATATGTGATCTCTCTGTTTTTTTCTTTCCATTGATTTAACAAAGTCGTCTTGCCCACCTGCCGTGCACCGCAGATCATCACAACCGGAAAATGCTGTGATAAATACTCCAGTTTTGTTTCCATTGTGCGGGTGATATACATGCCAAACCTCCTTTTTATACAAATAGGGTTTTACGATCCTTTTTTGTATTATATCTGTCTTTTCTGTTTTCGTCAATACATCTGGGCATTTGCCAAATACTTATACGTACCCACAGGATACCTGGCTCATTATTCACAGCAATTAAAGGATTAAGCCCCCCTTATTTTCTCCCCGTCTCCACCGCAGTCCGGTTCAAAAACCGGTCGTAGGCGGCCACCGTGATCTCATGCTCCCCCAGAGACAGCCCCGGCACGGTCAGGCGGATGCTTCCTTTCTCCCCCTCCTCCTCCACAGCCCGGGATACCTGAAACAGCCCGTCTATGTACACCTCCAGTTTCACCGCCTCTTTCCCCGTCTCATAGGCTATGGACAGGCTGTCCCCGTCCACAGTCACATGGGCGTCCAACGTGGGGCCTTCCTCTGTTTTCACGGGGCTTCCGCCCAGGTTCTCCCTGTATATGGAAAAGGGCTTTCTCACCTCGTCGGCAAAGCTCCCTCTCACCCGGATATCCGCCGTGTCCCCCGCGCCGTCCTTCTCCCTGAACATGTTCAAATACCCCACGCTTTCCGGGTCCCATCCCATGATAAGACAGCACACCGTGTCAACCGCCACCGCGTCCTTCCCCGCAAGCACCAGGCGCATGTTCATCTTGTCCGTATTTTTCCGCTCCCCGGACATGGGCACCGGGCCGCTCTGAAATCCCTGAAGGCCGTCCACAACCACGTAGTTCACAGGCTTTGCCTTATAGTAATCGTAAATCCATTTATCCAGCTCCCCGTCCACGATCTTGTGGGAAACCATCTTCTGCTTGCTGGGCGTGTCCGGCCCCATGCCGTAGAGATTGCCGGGAGGGGTACCGATGCTCACGTTCTTGATCCCCGCCGTCACCACCACCCCGGAAGAAGTCTTTAATGCCGGGATGCTGATGATCACGTCCGCCTCGTAGAGAATCCTGTTAAAGTAGTAGGATTTGTGGAGAAGCCCCTCCGGCAGATCCACCTTTACCACCTCATCCGCCTCAAAGTCCTGCCAGGCCCCGCAGTCCTCCTCCAGACAGATAAAGCCGTCGACGCCCTCCATATACTTGTCCGTGTAGTGGAAGTACTCCATCACGTCCCTGGTGGGGCCTGTGGCGGAGCCTTCCATGATATACACGTTCCCGTCCGGGTTCAGCTCCCTGACCATCTTGAGTACCGCCTTTGTCACTCTCCAGTCCACGGTGACCCCGTTCACCTCCCTGTCCAGCTTCTCACCTGTGGAGTCCACGATCATCTGCACCAGGTTGGGTTTCAGCACCACGGTCTGCCCGTTTTTCACCACCGTATCCAGGTCCGCTGCCGCCTCCCTGACCATGGCCTCGATCTCCGCCTCCGTGATCTGGGAGGCCTCCTCTTTCTCCGACCGGACGATGGAAACCGTGGAGCCGTCAAATTCCGCTTCCCGCACGGAGTTCTGGCTCAGAATCACGCTGGCCGGTTTGCCTCCATTGCCCTGAGCCACGGCAGCATCCCATGTCTCCCCGCCGCCATAGCCCGTCCCTTCATCCCCGAAGGTGTCCGGGGTTTCCTCCGTTTCTCGTTCCTCCCCGCCGGTTTTGTCGGAGGAAGCCGTCTCCATATCTTCCCCCGACAAAATTGATTCCCCGTATTCCGGCATCCTGCCGGTATCACTTTCCCTCTCGCTTTCGCTCTCCATCCCCAGACTTCCTGCGTCCTCCAAGAGTCCCTGCTGGCGCTGGCATCCGTTCAGCAGCGCCACCGGCATCGCCATATAGATCCATATTTTTTTCATCAGCCCATCCTCCTGCTGTATCGTTCCCCCAAAGCGGAATCACGTTCTGCTCCGGAGAGACTTATATATACCAGTCTATCACAGTTTCCTTTGGCTGACCATATCCGGATTTGCAGCTTGAACGGTGTGCCCCAGTTCTCTTTTCCTTTCACTTTTCTTATTTACACCCTTTTCTATTTTATAAACAACTATTTTTCAATACAAAAAAGGAGCTGCTGCACGATTTTTAGTGCAACAGCCCCGTGTCTGTCATGCCTGCAGGGTGACCATCTCCTTTTCTTGGGATGTCTGGTCATTTTCCACGAGCCATCTCGGCATATTGTGCTGCTTTTTCAAGTGAGAGTTCCCCTGCCTTAACCAGATTTCTTAATAATTCGTCGTATCCTTCCTTGCGGCCCTCCTTGCGGCCCTCCTGCTTTTTCTCATACCCAAACTGCTCCACGGCCTTTTCCTGATCAAACAAAGCCATCATGATGCTGACCACCTCCTTTTCATGGGCTGACAAATATTCCCTTAATACGCCTCTATCCTTGCAGATACGGATCGTTTCCCGCTCCAGCCTTTCTGTTCGAAAGATCCCTCTACGCCTTCTTCTCTTCCTTCTCCCTCTCATCTATAAGCCGGTGCAGCTTTAAAAACGCCTCCCGGATGCCTCCGGTCTCGTCGATAAGCCCCTGCTCCACGGCCTCACTGCCCACCAGCACCGTACCCAGATCCCTGGTGAGCATCTTCGTGTTGAGCATCAGCGCCTTCACCTGGTCGTAGCTGATGGACGCATGGCCGGACACGAAACTTATGATCCGGTCCTGGATCATCTCAAAATACTCGTACGTCTGGGAGGCCCCTATGACCATGCCGGTCATGCGCACCGGGTGCACCATCATGGTCCCTGTGGGCACGATGAAGGAGTAGTCCGTGGAGACCGCCAGCGGAACCCCAATGGAGTGGCTGCCCCCCAGCACCAGGGAGACCGTGGGCATGGACAGGGAGGCAATCATCTCCGCTATGGCAAGCCCCGCATCCACGTCCCCGCCGGAAGTGTTCAGAAGCACAAGCATGCCCTTTACCTCGTCGTTGTCTTCCAGGGAGGCCAGCTGAGGCAGCACATGATCGTACTTGGTGGTCTTGCTGCTCCCCGGGGCATTTTCATGGCCCTCCACCTCCCCGATGATGGACAGAAGATGGATCTTTCTCCTCTTCTGATTCTCCTCCAGCGTCAGCTGGCCATATTCTTCGATCTTCTGATCCTGCTTCTCCTCGATCTCCTTCTCCGTGTTTTTCTGATCCTGGCTGGAATTCTGATTCATAATTTTGCGCTCCTTTGCAGACGCTGCCCATCCCTTTTTGCGGGTCTTCAAAAGCAGCCGTATTTTTCTCTTTAGTCTGCATCAGAACCGATTTTTTTATTCAGAACCCTTTTTTCTTTGCTCCCTTCTCATCAGTTTCCGCATGTAAGCGAAGGTCGTCCTCTCCCCCTTTTCGGCCAGCATCCCAAGAAGCCTCTCCAGAAGTGCTCTGGTCTCCGGGTGAATCACAATGAACCCTTTTTCCCTCTCATAGTACTCCAGAGCGCTCCGGTTCGTGTAATCCTTCCCTTTGTACACCCTGCAGGCGGCGATCCGGTCCATGACCATCTCAACCACATACTTCAGAGGCATCTTATGCCCCACCAGACCTTCCTCCTTGTTGAGGGAAAAATCAATCCAGTACTCGAAATGGTGTTTGTTCCTCCCCTTGTGGTGCAGCCATGCTTTGGAGAAGCCGCAGGCCTCCCTCTCCGCCGCGTTGGGGCTTCGGGTGCCCTGGTAGTACCGGACTCCGGTCCAGAATTCCTCCCGGCTGTACTTTGACAGATCGTGGAGAAGACCCTGCCGGTACAGGCCTACCCGAAAGCAGTTTTTCATAACCAGAATCTTATGTTCCGTTATGGTCTTAAAATGACTCCAAACATTTGTGGGACTCATATTCAGCCTCCTTAAATATAACAGGTTTACAGCGGTATTTATGTGGTATTTATGCGAAAAAGCATTTGACATGCCCCATTTATTATGCTATTCTTAGTAAAGTTGCAATAACTTTGTGACAATAACTATTTTTATATCTAACTTGGAGGTATTAGCATCATGAGCAAGGGTACAGTTAAGTGGTTCAACAATCAGAAAGGATACGGCTTCATCTGTGATGAGGAAGGCAACGATGTATTTGTACATTACTCCGGCCTTAACATGGACGGTTACAAGTCCCTGGACGAAGGCGCTGCCGTAGAGTTCGACGTGATTGAAGGCGCTAAAGGACCACAGGCAACAAATGTGACAAAATTATAATCATCTAGTTTTCAGTGTACCTTTTTCATTCTATATATAATTTATTTATGTAAGAAGAGAGTAAAGCAGTATACGTCCTATGTGATTAAAGCAAAAACGCATCGTTGATGCGTTTTTTGCTTTTTTCTTTTTCACCCGGCCGCCCTCTCTCACCCGGACGGTGTCCTCACCTGGCCGCTCTCTCCAAAAGTCCCTGAAGCTCCTCCACGGAAAACTCATAGCTGGTATTGCAGAAATGGCAGTTGATCTCAATAGGTTTGCCGTCGTCGATCATGGACTGCAGTTCCTTCTTTCCGATGCTGACCAGCGCCTTCTCCACCCGCGCCTTGTCACAGTTACAGAAAAACCGCGTCTCCATCCTGTCCGTAATCTCCGGCTCCATACCCTCAAACAGCTTCTCCAGAATCGCCTCCGGCGTCATACCCTCATCCAGGAGAGAGGTCACCGATGAAATCTCCCCCAGCCGCTGCTCCAGGGCAGCGATGATCTCCTCCCCGGCGCCGGGCATCATCTGAATGATGAATCCTCCCGCCTGCCTCACCGTGTTGTCCTTATTCATCAGAACCCCCAGCGCCACGCTGGAAGGCGTCTGCTCCGATGTGGCATAGTAATACGTAAGGTCCTCCGCGATCTCTCCGCTTACCAGTATCGTCTGTCCCACATAGGGCTCCTTAAGCCCCACATCCTGAATCACGCTGAGCACGCCGATTCCCAGCGCTGTGCTCACATCCAGCTTACCCTTGTCGTTGCACGGGAGAATCACCAGAGGGTTGTTGACGTAACCCTTCACATCCCCCTTCGCGTCCGCCGTCACCGTCAGGCCGCCTATGGGACCGTCCCCCTCGATCTTCAAGGTCAGAAGATCGTCTTCGTTCTTCATCATGCTCCCCATCATGGCCCCCGCCGTAAGAAGCCGTCCCAGAGCCGCCGTCGCCACCGGACTGGTGTTATGACGGGCCCTTGCTGTCTCCACCAGGTCCCTGGTGACAGCGGCAAACGCCCGTATCTGCCCTCCGGCCGCCGTTGCCCTGATTATATAATCCGCCATGCCAAATCCCATCCTCTCTTAATTATTCCACACATCCGCCTTTTGCTTCGGTCTGCGCCTGCTTCCCCCGCTCTCTGGCCACCACATAGACTCTTTCGCTGTTCTCCCTCACATCCTGCCGGGTGAACGCGTCATACACAGCCACAAGCTCCATCCCTGCCTCCAAAACAGCCCTCTTTATCTCATCTATGGAGTAGGCCCGCTGATAATGGGTCTCCTCATACCGGCGAAACAGCTCCCCCTCCTCCTTCACGAAGATAGTCAGATCGTACTCGTTGATCCCGGATTCGGCGTCGTATTCGTTCTCCCAGACAAAACTGCAGTCCTCCCGTGATTCGGCGATGGTGCGGTTTCCCATAATCTCCCTGTACTTGTACTCCGTGTTGCAGTCAAATACAAAGATCCCTCCAGGGTCCAGATAATTATTCACCAGAGAGAACACCTGTACCAGGTCTTTATACTCCGTAATATAGTTCAGGGAGTCGCAGATGCAGACCACGGCCCTCACGGTGCCGTACAGCTCAAACTCCCGCATATCCTGCAAAAGATACAGGATATCCAGTCCGGACTGCTGCCGTTTCTCCATGGCCTCCTGGAGCATGTCTCCGGAGCTGTCCACCCCGATCATGTCGTAGCCCTTGGAAGCCATAATCTCTGTCAGGCTCCCTGTGCCGCACCCCAGTTCCAGCACCAGTCCGTCGCTAATCCCGTATTCCCTCAGAAGTCCCTGTACATAGTCTGCCCATTCTTCATAGGGAATATTATCCATAAATGTATCATATACCTCCGCAAACCCTGTGTATGCCTCCATGTCCTCTCCCCTTTTTACCGAAAGCCTGCACGCAGGTTAGTACGCTGCGCCTGGCAGCCCTTTCATAGCAAAAAGCAGAGATCATCTCAGCGATGTCTCTGCCATCACACGGCTACTAATTCTTGCCGCAGCACTTCTTATACTTTAAACCGCTGCCGCAGGGACACGGATCATTCCTGCCAACCTTGGGACCCTTTACGATGGTTCCCGATGCCTTCTGGGCCTTGTACAGCTCTTTCCTCTTCTCCGGGGTCAGAATATCGTCCCACATAGGCAGGTTATACAGCCAGTCCGCCTTGGCTTCGACCATATTGTAGTACAGCTTCTCCGGATCGATCTCGATCTTCACCGGTGTATCCTCCTCCATGGTCTCGATGGGATTCTGGTATCCCTTTAAGCTCTCGTTGATTCCGTCCAGGAAACCGGTCATGATCAGCACTTCCGTCTCATACTTTTCGGCCAGCTCCTTGACAGTTCCCTCCACCACCTGAGCCGGATCAGCCAGAAGTTTCTCATAGATGCCTTTCTCGATCCCAAAATAACCGGACCAGAGTTTCTCTCTCTCTTTATCATTCAAGCCGTCTCCATAGGCCAGATTGCGCCATGTCTCTAATAATGCCATGTCAGTATCCATCCTTTTCTCTTGATTTCTTTCGCAAAATGTTTGCCGCAAATTCTTTACTAGTATATAACAAGTCCGGGGATTTTGCAACGGCATTTTCACCCCATCGTCAAGCAAAAATTCCGATTACCCTCCGCATTTTCTTATTTCTTGCGGATGTCTGCAAAACTCATCCCTTCCCGTCCCATCCGCCCCCGGACAGCTTCCGGTTCAGTTTGGTGTAGATCCGCTCCCTGAACCACGGCTCCGTGGAGGCCGCAACAGCCTCCTCAAGGCCAAACCAGGCCACCCCGCTGTTCTCGTCCTCCTTCACCGTCAGGTGCTGGGCGGCGTCCGCCTCCAGAAGGTAGGTCACATTCAGATGCAGATGGCTGGGTACATAGACTCCCCGCTTCTCGTGGCCGTCCACGGTGAGCACTTCCAGGGAGAAGATCTCCTCTGTCACAGGAACCACCTCCTCAATGCCGCTCTCCTCCCGCACCTCCCTCAGGGCCACTTTCAGAAGATCCTCCTCCCCGTCCGCATGGCCTCCCAGCCAGGACCAGGAATTGTAGATATTGTGGTAAGCCATCAGCACCCGGTCCCTGTCCCGGTTCACCACCCAGGCGGAGGCCGTCATGTGGGCCGTACAGCTGGTTCGAAGGAAAATATCCGGCGCGTTCAGGCAGGAGAGAAGCACGTCCCGATCCCTCTTTTCCTGCTCATTCCAGGGATGGTAGCAGGTTAACTGCCGCGCCAGCCTGTCCCTCAAAGCGGTACCCATCAGACCTGCACCTCCTCATACCCCTTGCACACGTCCACCCACGCCCTGCAGCCAGAGTACTTCTCCAGCTCCGGGATCGTAAGCTCAATGGCGCTGTTGGAGCTTCCGCAGGCAGGAAAGACCGTATCGAACCGCCTGAGGGACACATCCAGGTACACGCTCACCCCTTCCTTCACCCCAAAGGGGCACACGCCGCCTATGGCATGTCCCACCAGCTCCAGGGCCTCCTGGGGGGAAAGCATTTTCGCCTTGGTGTTAAACTGCCCCTTGTACTTTTTATTGTCGATCTTGGCGTCCCCTGCCGCCACCACCAGTATGGCGCCGTCCTCCGTCATGAAGGACAGCGTCTTGGCTATGCGGCAGGGTTCGCAGCCCAGCGCCTCAGCCGCCAGCTCCACCGTGGCGCTGGACACCGGAAACTCCCGGACTCTCTCCTCCATTCCGTATTCCCCAAAATATGCCTTTACTCTCTCTATGGACATGTTTCTCCTCCTTTGCTGCAGCGCCGCTGTGACGGACACTCCGGCACGTCCCCGGCGCTGCCTCCCTGTTGATTGATCCGTAAGCCGTCACGAAAACAGCCTGTAAAGCGTACCCGTCTCGGCGGCATGTTTCATGCGAATGACAATATCCCGGACCGCCTGAAAAGGGAACGATCCGCTCGTTCCCTTTTTTACGTTTACTGACACCCCATCCGCTGCCAAAACCCGCGAAAGAGCCGGCTTATTGCCTGTTCCCCCGCCGCATAACCTCCGACTCCTCGATGCCCCGTATAACCGTCTCCCCCGCATCCGCCAGTTCCCGAAACTGCGCAATGGTCTCCCTCATCTGGGGCAGCGCCCGCTGCTTGTACTGATTGATGGACTCCAGGGCTCCCAAAGTCTCCCTGAAAGCTTCCTTCAGCGTCTCCACCTGGATGTTGGAATCCATGGCCTGCTTCTGGATCTCCGCTCCCTGGGTGTTAAGCATCCGGGAGGTGGATGCGATCATGTTGTTGGTGGCCTGGTTCAGGGCCTTCACCTTCTCCAGCACGATCTTCTGGTTGTACAGCGCCCCCGCCACGGTCACCGCCACATTCAGCGCCGCCACGGTGACGGTCTGGGCCCGGTTTACGGAGCGGATCAGCTCATAGTTGTTCTTGCGGATAACCTCCATGGCAATAATGCCGTTCTGGTTCACCGCCAGCATCTGGTTGAAGTCGATCATCCTCTGCCTTAAGGGGAAGAGAATCTCCTCCTCAATAAACTTTATCTTTTCGGAATCCCCGCCCAGGGCCCGCTGCGCCGCGATCTGCTCCGTCAGGTAGTCGTCCAGCTCCTGCCCCAGCACGATCTTCTGATTCAGCTGCTTCGTCAGATCCCGCATAGAGGCCTGCTCCAGCTCCAGGGTGGTGTTGTCATCCTTAAGCGTCCTGGCACCCTGTTCCAGGGATTCCACAATATCCGCGATCACGGAATCCGCCGCCTTAAACTTGTTAAAATACGACCGCACCGGATTAAAAAGATTGCCCAAAGGCCCCTTCTTCAGGAAATCAATCCCCGACGGGTCCAGATCCTCCATCTGTCTGGACAGCTCCTCCAGCCCTCTGGCCACCGCGCCGCTCTCACCGCCGGCCCGGGACAGTTCACCGATGCGGGTCTTCATAATGGAATTCTTGTCCGCGGACTTCTTCACCACGTCGGCCCCGAACATCTCGATGGCCCTGGTCAGCTCTTTCCGGTCCTCAAAACAGTCGATGTCCGTATTCAGGATCTCGTTGCCCTTCTCCCTGGACGCGTCGGAAATCATCAGGGATGTCTCCCGGTCCACCGCCGTCTCCGCCTCAACCACTTTCTTAATCTCTTCCTTCTGGGGAATATCCAATGTAAATGCCATAGTTTACCTCTTTCCTAAATGCCCCTGTTTTGCCTACAGGCTGGAGTTAAACAGGTTCTTTAATTTGTAGATAACGTCGTCGGAATCCGCGTTGATATTGGCCGCCTCGTTGATGGAGGAGATGCTCTCCAGCGCCGGAATATCCGCGTTGTACCCGATGGTGTAGATGGGGATGTTCAGCGCATCCATAGCCTCCTCTATATCCTTAAGGGAATAGCCCCGGTTGGTCTCGCCGTCGGACAGCACGAACATCATCATCTTGGCGTCCGGGTACTGCTCCTTCGCCTTGATCAACATGTCCGCCGCCACGATGATCCCGTCAAACGTGGCCGTTCCTCCGGAGGCGCTCAACGATTCCACCGCCCCCTTAAAAGCCGACTGATGATTCAGGTTAAACTCCCCTACCGGGACATTGATCACCACCTCGTCGGAGTAGGACACCAGCCCCACGTAGTTGGTGGTATTGATGTACTGCATCCCGTTTATGAGGGACGTCTTCAGGGAGTTGAGAGGCTCCCCGTTCATGGAGCCGGACACATCCGCCACGAACACGGCCAGAATCGGCTTGCCGCTGTCCTTCTCCTTCTTCCACAGCTCCTGGGCGTTTAAAAGGGTGGCCCCATCAACCCCGCTCTGCTCCACGACGTAGTTGAGATCCACGTTAAAGCCGTACTCCTCTGCCAGCTTCTGGCTGTCGTCGGATCTGGCAAATTCGGTGAACAGCTTTAGGATCTCCTTCTTCTCACCGCTCACCTGCCCCGTTGTGTACAGCGGGTTGGTGTGCACAAACCCGAAAGGCGTAAACTCATACTTTCTGGCCAGCTCAGGGTCGTTGATGTAAGTCTGATACTCCATGACAAACCCGTCCAGGGTTCCCGTCTCGGCCGCGTCACGCATCTGAAGGGTGGTGTAAGCCACAAAGGGCACGTTGGCCTGAAACAGCTGGAATCCCTCCACCGCCTCCAAGCTTAAAGGATCGCGGGCGCTGTACGTCTGCAGGGTGGAGATGAGGAAGTTAAGCCCTGTGGCCGACGCGTAGGGGTTGGTGTATCCCATGGCAAACTCGCCTCCGGCCGTGGCGTCCACAATGGTCTTCAAATTGATGGCGCCGTACTTTTCCACCAGCTTCTTCTGGGTGTCCTTTGACAGGAGGATCCCCGCCGTATTCTCCACCAGGGTGTCCGCAACCATCTCCATATCCACGCCGTCCGCTGTAAGCATGCTGCCCCAGAAGTCATTGGACGGGGTGTACCCGTCGGGGGTGTATTTGCCGGTCCGTATATAATCCATGCCCAGGCCCGAAGCCACATTCCGGATCATGACGGAGACCTGCTGCCCGTCCACCTCAAAGCCCGCGGCATTAAAATTCTTTGCCACCTCGTTGAGCCATCCGTCCCGTCCCGGCCCGCACTTCTCCGAAGTGGAGAATATTTCCGCGTACAGGGATGTGGAAGGCTTCACGGTAACCGGGTTGGTGTCAATATCCGGCAGCTCGTCCACGTTTGTATCCGCCAGCTCCACCGGGGATTTCACCACCTCCGCCTGTCTGGGAGCGATCTTTTTCATGTATCTTCCGATGGTAGACACCGCCGACTCCGTGCTGACGGTACTGGCCGATTTCCCCACATTCCGGGTGAGAAGAATCCCCCCGAAGGCAGCTAAAAATACCACTGCCCCCATGGCCGCAATGATCGCCGCCTGCTTTCCGTTTTTCTTCATATCTAGGTCCCTCCTTTATCTCCGGTGCCGTCATTCCGTCTCCGGACAGACGCCGGCACTTGTGCTGCCTGCCTTGGCAGGCCGGATACACGCCCACAGCCCGTCGCTGCCGCCCTCCTTATGTCCCTTGGCTGTAATACTCCAGCTGTCCTAAAAGTTCCCGTATCTGGGCCGCAACCCCGTCTATATCCTGCTCCGTGTAATCCATCTCCGACATCTCCGTCATCAGCTGCCCCACCTCCAGAAGCACCTTTTCGTTCTTCTCCAGGATCAGCCGCATATCCTTCAGGTTCTCCTCGTAAAGCTTCCGCTTCTCCTCCTGGATCTGGTCCGGGATATCGTCCAGCTTATAGGCCTCTGAGCACAGGTTTCGGTACTCCTTTTCGTCAAAAATAAGCATCTTGTTGGCAATCCTCACAATCCCCTTCTCCAGGGCATCCCCCGCACACCGGATGACATCCATAAACTTCTGATAGCTCAGTGTCCCGGTTCCGAACCTGCGCACCACTAGCTGCTCAAAGGTAAACTGGTTCTTCTCCATCCGCTGCGCCTGCTCTGCGGCGGACCGGGCGATGCCTCCCAGCACCTTTCCCGAACCGTACTCCTCCAGAAGGCTCATGGCCTTCCTTCCCGCATCCTCCTCATCTATCTGAACGAACTGGGCTTTCTTTTCCGCCAGAAGCACCCGATTCATCAGTATAAACGCCGGGACGGACACAGCGCCCACGGCGATGGAGGCCGCAGCCGCAAATATATTGGCGCTGAAAGGCGTAAGCCCTATAAGCCCCGGGGAAAACAGAATCACTTCCGCAGCGGCAAAGGCAGCATTGGCCGCAAAAAGTTTCGCATATTTATTCACGTATCCGGATACTCCCTTCTTTAGTGACGTACGACAACGGCATGGAAAACCGTATATACAGATAGTATACACCTTTTTAAGTGATTTGTGAAGAAAAAATCAGCCCGGACATCCCCCATGTCCGGGCTGACAACATCTGATCTGTTTCTGATTTCGTTCCTCTTCTACTCCTCTTCCTCAGCCGGTTTCTGATGATTGGTCACCAGCACAAACGGCGTGTAGATCACCGCCGCGATCAGGATACAGAGAAGCTGGGTGACGGCCGCTCCCACGGAACCTCCCGATCCCCAGTTTCTTGTACACCCTCCCGATGGTGGACGGCGACGAAAAAGCGCCCTGCGCCGCCTCCCCTATGGTCGCACTGATCACGGTCCTGGGGTGCTGTAAAATATACCGCACTGCCTACTGCTCCGCAGATGTAAAAAGATGCTCCTCCTTTAACTGATTTAAAATGGACATTCTGTCTCCCGCCTTTCCATGGAATCCTGTCACCTATACCAGCCTGCTGATAAATTTTCTGTTTTTTACTATTTCGTAAAAAATTATGGCTGTAAAATTAAAAAGAGGACGCTTTGCATTTGCTTTGTATTTCCAGGTCTCTGCCTAAAACTGATTATAAACATACACCGGAGCCGTAGACAGATCCGCGTTTAACAGATACAGCAAAACGGCTGTCGCCATCAGCCACATCTTAATCCCCGCCACCGGTCCGGCCCACTTCCTCATCTTTCCAGAATCTGTAAACCGCTTCATCCAGATACACCCATCCTTTCCATCCCATATGCATAACATCTTTCAAAAAATAAATCTCGTACTCCTTGTCCGAAAAATCTGCCAGTTCCACCTGATACTCCCCGCAAATCCTGCGGATATTCTCATAGTACACGTCCCTTCCCGCAGCCGGAAACCCGGTCCAGTCATACCATCTCCCGTTTACCGGAACGCTGATGACCAAAGGCTCTATGCCCGTCTCTTTGCAGACATCCAGAAAGATGCGCAGATCGTCGTACTCAGGGGAAGTCCCATAGCTCCCATACATCTCGCTCCCCCTCCGCTCCTGCTCCACATTTCGGACATACGTGTCATAATACTCGTCGTAAATATAGAAGCTGTTGTTGGTGCAGGCTTCCTGTCCCGCCCTCTCCGCCTCCTCCATCAGGAGCCGAAAATCCAGCTTTTCCGACTCCACCGTCTCTGACTCCTCCTGTTCTCCTTCCTGCTTTCCCGGCAGCGTCCCCGCATTTTTTCCGAAGAGATACTCCTGCCTGAGATTCATGAAAGAGTCGTACAGACCTACCTCGATATGTGTTACGGGATTTATGCTTCCCTCCACATACACATCCTCATACTTCTCAATCCTCTCCAGCTGCGGCGGATCTTCCGGCAGAAGGCTTTTCAGCCGGTCCGTGACCCGTCTCTTTGTCTCCTTGGAAATCTGTGGATTCTTAAGAAACTCACTGTACATCCTCTCCGAAAATCTGCTGGCATACGTCCCTGAGTCCAGGTGCCCGGCCGTAAACCACTGGGGCGACAGAATAAGCACTGCCTTTTTGTCCGGGATCCTGTCCGCCATCCCCCCCAGGGTGATAGCATGGTGCAGACTCTGCATGTACCCCCTTCCTATGAGAACCATGTTGAAATCCGAATTGCCGTTTTTATACAGGTATGGCGGGTACGCCACCTGATCCGATGCGCTCAGTTCCGATGAGCCGAACACCGGAATGCTGTTTTCCTCCAGCACCCACCCCAGGGCTTCCTTACAGGAATTCCGCAGATCCGTATTGTAGTAAATAAGACTCTCCTTTTTCTCACCGGCTTTTTCCATCCCCGTGTCCACATACAGCCTTACGCCTGCCACGCTTCCCCCGAACAATGCCGCCGCGATCACAAACGGCGCCAGCCACTTCATCCCACCGCCCTCTTCCTGATCAGTTCAATCACCTTCCCCGGCGTATTTATATCCTTCCGCTCCACCTCAGAGGGCGCTATCACTACCCCGAACCGCTCCTCTATCTCCACCAGAAGCTCCGCAAATACCAGGGAGTCTATCAGTCCCGTCTCAAACAGTTCCACATCCCTGTCATCCTTCACAATATCGTCCTCACACAGCTCTGCCAGCATTTCCAGTATTTCTCTCTCCATGTCTGTCTCCCTCTCTTTTCTTGCTGATTTTTCTGTTCCCCTGTTTGCTTCTTCCATGTCCTTCTCCCTTTTGCTCTGTTGCTCCTCTCCTTAGTTCCCTTCCCGGTCTACAGTCTTTCGGCCAGTATCCTGGCAGCCTCCCCCACGTACCCTGAGAAGATCAGAAACCCGAACATCACCAGGTTCATGGTCAGCGCCCACGATATCCCTTTGTACCACGCCTTGTCCCTGTTCTTCCGGTAAAACCCGGATTTCTTCTGATACACCTCCGTTATTCCCAGAAGCAGGCCGTGGTAGATTCCGTAGGTTATATACCGTATCTCCGGTCCGTGCCACAATCCCATAATCATCATATTCACCATCAGGCCTGCAAACGCTCTGGTCAGCCGATCCTTAAACCATTTCTTCCTGGCTCCGTACACCATGAACCGCGTAAACACAAAATCCCTCAGCCACCAGGAAAGCGTGATATGCCACCGGTTCCAGAAATCCTTCATATCCACGCTGACAAAGGGCCTGTTAAAGTTGTCCGGCAGCCGTATTCCCAGTATGCAGCCGGCTCCCACTGCCATGGAGCTGTACCCTGCAAAATCGAAGAACAGGTAGAGTCCGTAGACATAGGCATATCCCACAGCCCACAAAATCCCGTATTTCCCCGCAAATACATCCGTAAGCAGCTTATAGAAACACCCCGAACACACGATCTTGTAAAACATCCCCAGGATCACCTTGTACAGCCCGGTTCCCAGCAGCTCCCCGTACTCTTCCCTTTTGTACACCGCTCTGTTATCCGCCTCAAAGCGCCGGCTCCTGTCGATGGGTCCGGAGGACAGGGACGGAAAGAACACAAGGAACATCACGAAATCCCCACACTTTATCTCCCCTATTACCCCGTCATAGATCTCTATGACCACCTGGATCACACGGAAACAGATGTAGGATATCCCCAGAAACCCGAATATGTCTTTCCCGAAAAGTCCCCCCGTCTTTGCGGCTATAAGCGGCAGCAGGGCCAGCAGCACCGCACACCCATAAGGTCCTGCCTTCCTCCCGTGTTTTACCCTGAATCCCAGATACAATTTCACCAGGATACAGGCGCCGCACACGTAAAGAACCAGGTACATAAGCTGCGCCGGCTGCCTTATGTAGACCATCACGATAAACAGAAAGGTCAGAAACATGCGGTATTGCCTTAAGGGCTTCCCCGTCATCCCCAGAACGGCCGCCGGAATCATCCCGCAGAAGAAATACACGAAAAACCTGTACCCAGCAAAAAAACTCATGACCCGTTCCCTCCCAGCGCCTTTCTGTCCGCCTTGCCGTTGGCTGTCATGGGCAGGCTGTCAAGAAACACAATCTTCTTGGGAATCATGTACTCCGGCAGGTACTGCCTCAGCAGGCCGCGTATCTCCTGAGCCGCAGCAAAGGAGTTCCATACCGCTTCCCCTGCCGTCCCCTTTACCGCCACATAAGCCGTGAGGCTTCTGGCCTTCCCGTCCTTCATCACAGGCACTACCGCCGCCTGCCTCACCTGGGGCAGTTTCATGAGATTGCTCTCTATATCCTCGATCTCGATCCGGTAGCCGTGAAGCTTCACCTGGAGGTCCATCCTTCCGCAGTAAAACAGCAGCCCGTCCCTGCGGTATCCCCTGTCCCCCGTTCGGTAGGTGCGGTACACCCGTCCCTCTATCTCCCGGTTCCCGAACTTCTCCTCTGTCAGCTTCCGGTTCTTCCAGTACCCGGGGCTTACCGTGTCTCCCGCTATCACCATCTCTCCCTTCTGGCCGTCAGGCAACTCATTGCCCTCCTCATCCACAATCAGAATCCAGGTTCCCTTCTTCTCCTTTCCCACGGGAAGGGGATTGTATGTTTCATTGATCCGGGGCGTCACCCTGACCTCCGTCACGGCCACCGTCGACTCCGTCGGTCCATAGGTATTGATGATCTCCGCCTTCGGAAATGCCGCCTCAAGCCGCCCGGCCGTATGATTGGTCAGAGTCTCCCCGCAGAACAGAAACCTCTTAAGCTTCGGCATCAGTTTTTCCCCAAACTGCCTGTCCGACAGGCACACATCCGCAAAGGACGGCGTGGATACCCACACCCCGGCCCCGGACTCCCACAGGGTTTTCAACAGCAGCTTCATATCCCCCTGGACCCGCTTGTCCACCGCCCACAGCGTCCCTCCTGTGTAAAGCGCCAGATACAGATCCATGACGGACAGGTCAAAGGAAAAGGGCGCCTGATTGAGAAACGTACACGGCTCCCCCTCCTCAAAACCGCCGCCCAAACCGGACGCCCACTCCAGGAAACGATCCAGGCAGGCGCATGTGATCTGCACCCCTTTGGGCGTTCCGGTACTTCCGGATGTAAAGATAATGTAAAACACATCGTCTCCCGTCACGCGGCAGGCTTTATCAATAGTTTCGGTTTCATTTTCTATAACGGAGATAACAGACGGCAAAGAAAGAATATTCCCTCCATGTACAGGCAGTTCTTCCGTAGCCAGAACCAGTTCCGGGCTGACCTCATCGATAATCAGCCCTAGCCTGCCGGAAGGGACAGAGATATCCACCGGGCAATAAGCCCGGCCGGATTTGACGCATGCAAGAAAGCACACGATCATATATGGGTTTTTGTGGCCGTACACCACCACAGGCTTTCGGGTAGTGAGCGTCCTGTCGAGATATACGGCCAGACGGCTGGAATAGTCGTCAAGTTGTTTCCAGTTCAGACTGCTTCCTACCCCCCCAGACTTGAGATCATCCGGACAGAAAGTATGGTATGCGGTTCTGTCCGGGTAATTGGATGCGGTTTGGGTTATTTTGTCTAAGATTGTCATTTTAGGTGTTCCTTTCCTGTTTTTCATCTGTTTTTATCTTTATCTGCATAAAAGAAATTTTTGATCCAATCCACCACCTGTGCCTGTTCCGCCCCGGTTATATACGGATGTATGGGCAGCGCCAGCACTCTTTTACACAGACTTTGAGCCACGGACAGATTCACGTTCCGGCACTCCGTCCCCTTAAACGCCCCCTGACAGCTCATCGTCTTGGGATAGTACACCATAGTGGGGATATCCTTCTCCCTCAGATATCTCTCCAGACGGTCCCGCACCGCCTCACTCTCCAACTGAATCGTGTACTGCGCCCAGCTGGAATAGAATCCGTCTCTCACCACCGGTGTCTTTATATGTCCCTCACACGCCTTTAATCCTTCCGTGTACCGCCCGGCCGCCAGGTTCACATCCTCCAGCTCATACTCCTCCAGCGCTCTCAGCTTCACCAGAAGCACTGCCGCCTGCAGCGTATCCAGGCGGGAATTGATTCCGATGCGCACATTGTCGTACTTATCCGTTCCCTTGCCGTGCACTCTGTATGACCTGAGAAGTTTGGCCCACTCTTCATTGTCCGTAAAGACCGCGCCTCCGTCCCCGTAGCATCCCAGCGGCTTTGCCGGGAAGAATGAGGTGGTGGAGATATCCCCGAAGCTGCAGGCCTTTTTCTCCCCTATCCGTCCTCCGAAACCCTGAGCTCCATCCTCCAGAATCAGAAGGCCGTACCTGTTAGCAATCTTTCGAATCTCCGGATAATCGGCCGGCTGGCCGAACAGGTCCACGGTTATGATAACTTTTGGAGTCAGCTTACCCTCCTCTTT
>JAAWHK010000086.1 GCA_022795805.1 Hungatella sp.
AATAAAAGCGCGAGACGGGATTCGAACCCGCGACCCTCGCCTTGGCAAGGCGATACTCCACCACTGAGCCACTCGCGCATAAGAAGATATGATATTGGTTTCTCTTAAAGACAAAAAACATTCTACCATATCTTTTTTTCAAAATCAAGACCTAACTCAAATATTTATGGCTGTTTTATAAAGATTTTAGTTACTGCTGCTGATCGTCCCTGTATTCTTTGGGGGACATTCTGTAGTATGCCCGGAAGATTCGGTGAAAATAGCTGGTATTGTCATATCCCACTGCCGCACAGATATCGGTGATGGGAAGGCGGGTGTTCTGAAGGAGAAAAGCCGCCTGATTCAACCGCTTTGCCTGAAGAAGCTCTTTGTAAGTGCGGCCCAGAAGCCGCTTGATGGTGCGGCTGAGCCAGGGCACATCATAGCCCAGAAGCCCGGCCAGCTGGGACAACTGTCCGTTTTTGTAATGATCGTCAATATAGCGGAGAATACGGAAGATTAACTGCTGGTCAAAAGACTGGCTTGCGGTGCCTAAGCGGTCTGTGTAGTGGGTCAGCTGGAGGAGGAGGAGTCCCATGGTAAACTGGTTGATGCTTCGCTTGGAGGGCTGGTTGTTTAACAGGGTCCATACCATGTTCTCCACCAGGTTCTGGACGGGAAGGATGTCGGATACCTGGAAATGAAGATAACGCCCGTAGCGGTTGTCCCGGCGCAGGCAGTCTACAAGGAAATCCCGCAGAATATTGCCCTCCTCCCCCATCATGCGGAAGGTGGTGTCAAAAAATTCCGGCAGGATCATGAAATTGACGGCAATGTCCTGTCTCGAGGCGGGGAGAATCTCCTGAACGGCATTTTGATTCAGAAACAGGATCTCACCGGCTTTTAAAACCACCCGGTTTCCGTCGACGATATGGGTGGTCTGTCCCTGGCACATATAGATTACCTCCACATAGTTGTGGCGGTGTCTGGGAAAGTGGACAAATCGGGTGTGCGGGCGGATCTGGATCAGCTTTCCCTGTTCCAACATCTTTTTGCTGTCAATAATCAGCTGAGAGTGTTCGGTATACCTTGTCCGGTCGATTTCGCTGCGGCCGGAGAGAATCTCCTGCTCTTCGTCGGTAATGACGCTGAGACGGTCAATGAGTTCCAGGTTCATGAAATCTCCTTTCGAAAGTCCGGAGCCTGACCTTTGAGGCCGTTCAAATTCCGTTCTATGATAAACTTAATTATACTCCTCAGAAACAGGATAAATCAATAAAAACATAAAGGATTATTCTGCAAATAAGGACGTATATTTAAACAAGCTACGACCTTTCTTTTTAGACGCCGGGGGGATACACTGTTGTTATACGGATCAGTAAAACAGCAGAGGAGAAGGAGGAGGCTATGGAGCAGTATTTTCTTGCGGTGGACATTGGGGCGTCCAGCGGCCGCCATATTCTGGGAAGGGTGGACGGCGGCCGCATAGAGCTGGAGGAAATCTATCGGTTTCCCAACGGAATGAAGACCGTGAACGGCTGTCTGTGCTGGGATGTGGAAGAGCTGTGGAGCCATGTGAAAGCCGGCATGAAAAGATGCAGGGAGCTGGGGAAGATTCCCGTGAGCATGGGCATTGACACATGGGCCGTGGATTATGTTCTTCTGGACAGGGAGGACAGGGTCGTGGGCAATACCGTGGGGTATCGGGACGCCAGGACCAGGGGGATGGATGAAGAAGTTTACGGTATCATTTCCCAGGAGAAACTGTATGAGCGTACGGGAATCCAGAAACAGATATTCAATACAATCTATCAGCTTATGGCAGTTAAAAAGCAGAACCCGGAGTATTTTGAGCAGGCCGTGTCCATGCTGATGATTCCCGATTATCTTCATTTTCGCCTTACCGGGGTGAAGTGCCAGGAGTACACCAACGCCACCACGACTCAGCTGGTGGATCCTGTGGCCGGGACGTGGGACTATGAACTGATCAGGAGTCTGGGATATCCTGTGGAGTGGTTTGTACCGCTGTCCGTGCCGGGAACCGTGGTGGGAGCGCTGTCTCCGGCTGTGGAGGAGGAAGTGGGATTTTCCTGCCGGGTGGTGCTTCCGGGTACCCATGATACGGCGTCGGCGGTGGCTGCGGTTCCCTCCAACGAGGACGACGTGCTGTACATCAGCTCCGGAACCTGGTCGCTTATGGGAACGGAACGGCGCGAAGCGGACTGCACAGCAGTGAGTATGGAACATAATTTTACCAATGAGGGCGGCTGTGAGTACCGATTCCGCTATTTGAAGAACATTATGGGGCTGTGGATGATTCAATCGGTGAAAAAGGAACTGGAACAGGCCGGAGAGGATTACTCGTTTGCCCGGCTGTGCGATATGGCCGGAGAGGAAACTATAGAATCTGTAGTTGACTGTAATGACGAATGCTTTCTGGCGCCGCCCAGCATGACGGAGGCGGTAAAGGAATTTTGTCGAAAGTCGGCACAGCAGATTCCGGAGACGGCCGGGCAGCTGGCGCGAGTCATCTACCGCAGCCTGGCAAAGTGTTACGGGCGGACCAAGAGAGAGCTGGAGGAGATAACCGGGAAGACCTACGGCCGGATTCATATTGTAGGCGGCGGGGCCAATGCGGATTATCTGAACCAGCTGACCGCGGATGCGGCGTCCTGCCCCGTGTCTGCGGGGCCGACGGAGGCTACGGCCATCGGCAATCTGGCAGTGCAGATGATCAGCGCAGGGATGTACAAAAACCTGAGAGAGGCGCGGGAGGGAATCTTTAACTCTTTTGAGATCAGAGAGTATATGCCCGGGGCCGGCCGATAATCATGGAAAACCGGCCGGAGCCGGATAAAAATGGAGGAAGGTTAAACAGAAAGGAGAAGGTCATGGTTAGAAAGGGGTTCAAAATGTTTCTCTATCCCGGAATGGCAGAGGAGTACGAGAAGCGGCACAATGAATTGTGGGATGAGATGAAGGACATGATCCACGCACACGGAGGCCGCAATTATTCCATCTACCTGGATAAGGAGACCAATGTGCTCTACGGTTATCTGGAAGTGGAGGATGAGGCGCTGTGGGCCAAATCGGCGGATACGGCCATTAACCGGAAGTGGTGGGACTACATGGCGGATATTATGGAGACCAATGAGGACAACAGTCCGGTTTGCATTGACCTGACACCGGTATTTCATTTAGATTGAGGAGGAAAAAGGGATGACAGTAAAAGAACGCTATGAGGCGGCAAGAGAAGCATATAAAGCCATGGGAGTGGACACGGACAGGGCGCTTAAGGCGCTGAAAACCATACCGGTTTCCATGCACTGCTGGCAGGGAGACGATGTGGTTGGCTTTGACGGAGCCGGAGCGCTGTCGGGAGGAATCCAGACCACGGGTAACTATCCGGGAAGAGCCAGGACACCGGAGGAGCTGATGGCGGATATGGACAAGGCGCTGAGTCTGATTCCGGGAAAGCACAGGATCAATCTTCACGCCAGCTATGCCATCTTTGAAAAGGGACAGGAAGTGGACAGGGATAAGATAGAGCCGAAACATTTTCAGAAGTGGGTGGAGTTTGCCAGGGAGAGAGGTTTGGGCATAGATTTTAATCCTACCTGTTTTTCCCACCCCAAGGCAGAGGCCGGGACATTGTCCAGTGAAAACTCGGTGATACGCAGATTTTGGATCGACCACTGCATCGCGTGCCTGAAGATTTCCGAATATATTGCCGGTGAGCTGAATAACCCTGTGACGGTCAACATATGGATTCCGGACGGGTTCAAAGATATTCCGGGAGACCGCACCGCACCCAGGGCACGGCTTAAAGATTCCCTGGACCAGATCATCGCCTGCGGGTATGACAGGAGCAAGGTGAATGTGGCGGTAGAGTCGAAGGTGTTCGGCATCGGTATGGAAAGCTATACCGTAGGTTCCCATGAATTCTATATGAATTACGCGGCTAAGAATGATCTGCTGTGCCTCCTGGACAACGGCCACTATCACCCCACGGAGGTGGTCTCCGACAAGATTTCTTCCATGCTGCTGTTCTTTGACAAAGTGGCTCTCCATGTAACCCGCTCCGTCCGCTGGGACAGCGATCATGTGGTTCTGTTTGACGATGAGACCCGGGAGATCGCCAAGGAGATTGTGCGAAACGGCGCTGACAGGGTCCTTTTGGCCCTGGACTTTTTTGATGCGAGTATCAACCGCGTTTCCGCGTGGGTTACAGGCATGAGGAATATGCAGAAGGCCCTTCTGTACGCATTGCTTCAGCCAAACGAGGAACTGGCGGCGCTGCAGGAGAGGAGAGACTTTACAAAGCTGATGGTGGTGACGGAAGAGCTGAAGTGCTACCCCTTCGGCGACGTGTGGAACTACTTCTGCGAGGAGAACGGCGTTCCGGTGAAAGAGGCCTGGTTTGAGAGCGTGCTGGCTTATGAGAAAGATGTGCTGAGCAGGAGACAGTGATTATTCGGAAGGAGGAGAAGATCATGAAAGTATTAGACGCGGGATTTACAAAGGGATTTATCCGCATGTGCGATGACGGGTTCAGGCAGAACTGGCATGAGAGAAACGGCGGCAACTTAAGTTACCGCATCAAAGAGGAAGAGATCGAGAGCGTTATGGAGGAGTTGTCCCGGGAGAATCCGTGGCAGCCCATCGGGACCGTCGTGCCCGGACTGGCCGGGGAATATTTTATGGTGACAGGAAGCGGCAAGTATTTCAGAAATGTGACCCTGGACCCGGCAGCCAATATTTGCATCGTGGAGGTGGACCCGACAGGTGAACATTACCGTATTTGCTGGGGACTGGTAAACGGCGGACGGCCCACCAGCGAACTTCCCTCCCATCTGATGAATCATGAGGTGAAAAAGCTTGCTTCCGGCGGAAGACACAGGGTGATCTATCACGCCCACCCAGCCAATATTATCGCGCTGACCTTTGTGCTTCCCCTGGAGGACAAGGTGTTCACCAGGGAGCTGTGGGAGATGGCCACAGAGTGTCCTGTGGTATTTCCCGGCGGCGTAGGCGTGGTGGGCTGGATGGTGCCCGGGGGACGGGATATAGCCGTGGCGACCAGCGCTTTGATGAAGCGATACGATGTGGCGATTTGGGCTCATCACGGATGCTTCTGCTCAGGGGAAGATTTTGACCTGACCTTCGGGCTGATGCACACGGTGGAAAAGTCGGCGGAGATCCTGGTGAAGGTGCTGTCCATAAGGCCGGATAAACTGCAGACGATTCAGCCTCAGAACTTCAGAGATCTGGCCGTCGACTTTAATGTGACACTGCCGGAAGAATTTCTGTTTGAGAAACAGGGCAGCTAATGACGCTGCTGTGTATTGCTGAAGACCTCGCAGAATCTGGCGGCAAAAGAGGGAGGTTCCTCTCCCGCATAGAGATGGGAAATATCTCCCACGCGGAGGGCACGGAAGGAAGCCGTGCCCTTTTGCCGTTCCTCGGACACAATCTCCGTGACTGAGGACGGGGCCAGGGCAATGCCGTGCCAGAGGACGAACGGGGATACATTCCACAGGTGGGATAAAAGTGCGCAGATGATGCCAAAATGGCAGTAAAAGGCTATGGTTTCCGTGTTTTCCCGGGTCACCTGGTAGAGGGCGCCTTTCCGCATGTACCCATAGGTCTCCAAAAGGCGATCCAGCCGGCTGCACACGTGGGCATACACCTGAACGGCGTCACCGCTTCTGGCGGCGTCAGAGTGCTTCCAGCCGTTTAAATCCATGTATTCGGGATGCTCCGCCCAGTAGGAGGGAAGCATATCCCATATAACATTGCGCGGGGCGTAGGTACCGTCATCTTTTTGGGCGTCGGGATAGGCCGCTATGAGTTCCTTTGATGTGTTAAGGTTCGTTTTTGCCGGGAATTCGGTGAGCCAATCGCAAACAGCGGCTTCCTTTCCGATGGCTCTGAGGGAGGGAGCGGCAGTATCCCGGGCACGGCCCAGCGGGGACACAAAACAGTGGTCTATATGCATGTAAGGAGCAGCCTTTGCTAAAAGAGCAGCCTCGCGGCGGCCTTTTTCCGTAAGCGTATCATGTTCATAGTCAGGATCTCCGTGACGGATCAGTAGAATTCTCATAAATATCCCCCGTTTGAAAAAATAAATATCCGTGTATCGTATCCCTGCAATCTTATCAGAGGGTATGGGAGAGTGTCAATAAAGAAATGTGTGAGGACTCACCTGACCTAATACAGGGATATAAAAATGTTGAAAAAAAAATGAGGAAAAGCTTCCAAAACATGGACAAATCGAAAAAGATTGGTTATAATGTTAAACACATGTGCAAAAACGGGAGATGAGGTGAGGTATGGGATACAAAAAAACCGTGTTCCAGAGTCTGGCTATGGTGACCCAGTTAGGGTTGTGCGTGGTGACACCCATTTTATTTTGTGTCTTTGCAGGTAATTACATCGATTCCAGGTACGGGACAAAAACACTGGTGTTTCTTCTGATTTTAGGCACACTTGGGGGAGGGCGCGGAGCCTATGTCATGGCGAAGCGGCTTATAGACCAGGAGGCCAGGGAACAGGAGCGGGAGAGGGAGCAGCTCATAGAGAGCGCCCTTCAGAATCAGGACAGATCTGTGTGCAGGCCGAAGACGCCGGGCAGGATCCGTTCCGCCGGGAAAGCGACGGATACCGGGAAGGACAGGGGAGGGATTGGATGAGTAGTCATTTAAAACGCCTTGTTCTGGAGATGTCGGTCGGGATGTTTGCCTATGTGTTGTTCCTGGGAGTTTTGGCACTTATCTTTCGAAACAGTCTGGCAGGTGCGGGGTTTTTGCTGAACCCTGTACTGGTGGGGCTTTTTCTTGGTTTCCTGGCGGATGCAGCGATGCTTGCCCATATGGCGGTTGTTACGGAGCGGGCTGCGGAAAGCCGGGATGAGAGTTATGCCAATAAGACTACGATGATACAGTCCGCCATACGAAGGGTGGTCTTTATTGTTGTTCTGGTCATCCTGGGAAGCCGGCCGCAGATTGACGCTGTGGCTATGATTATCGGGGCGTTGGGCCTCAAGGCGGGGGCACTGCTTCAGCCGATTGTTCACAGGACTTTTTTCCGGGAGGATGGACAAAGACCGGAGGAGGGTACTATTGAGGAAAGGAGGACGGTGTATGGGAATGATGAGAATTCCGATGGTGGTTCACGAGCCTGACTTCATGATTCATGGCGTGCTGAAGTATGAGGCGTTTGGACAGGAATTGTGGATCACAGACACTACTGTGGGGGCATGGATTATTACAGCTGTACTTCTTTTGATCGGTGTTATTGCCAGAAAAAAGATTAAGGCAGCGGGATCCGGTGATATCCCCGGCGCTTTCCAGAACGCTCTGGAGATGGGGATGGAAGCGCTGGAGAACATGGCCCAGGGTATTCTGGGGGCTAATGCCAGACGGTTTGTCAATTACATCGGAACCATTTTTTTGTTCATTCTGTTCTGCAACCTGAGCGGCCTGTTTGGCCTTAGGGCTCCGACAGCAGATTTTGGTGTTACCTTTTTACTGGGTATGTTCACATTCTTCATTGTAAACTATCAGGGACTGAAGAACCGCGGAGTCGGGCATTTTACCAGCCTGTTTCAGCCGATCCCGGTATTGTTTCCGATTAACGTGATCGGTGAAATCGCAAATCCGATATCTATTTCCCTGCGTTTGTTTGCGAATCTGCTTTCAGGCGTAATTATTATGGGACTCTGGTACGGAATGATGCCGTGGTTTGCTAAAATCGGTATTCCGGCGGCGCTTCATGTTTACTGCGATTTATTCTCCGGATGTATACAGACATATGTGTTCTGTATGCTGACTATGGTTTACATCAACGATAAGATGGAGTAAACATACAGGAGTAGTAAGTTCCCGCCTTAAGAGGCGGAAAGTATAAAAATAAGATTTTTATTTCAGGAGGAAAAAACTATGAATATTTCTGGACAGGACTTTATCTATGGATGTTCCGCTATTGGTGCCGGCTTAGCTATGATCGCCGGTATCGGACCTGGTGTAGGACAGGGTATCGCAGCCGGTCAGGGCGCGGCTGCAGTAGGACGCAACCCGGGAGCAAAATCCGACATCACTTCCACCATGCTTTTGGGCCAGGCAGTTGCAGAGACCACAGGTCTGTACGGCCTTGTTGTTGCTATCATTTTGATGTTCGTTAAGCCTTTCGGTTGATTTGAGGGACAAAAGGGACATAAGAATCAGGGGAATGGCGCCCAGGTGAGATTTGGGCGGGGAGAACCCTGAAAAGATGATAGAAACAGAAAGGAGGCTTGGATCTTGGGATTAGATCGTTTGATAGGATTTGACGCACAGCTGCTTTCTGAAGTATTCTTCACAGCGATCAATATCTTTATTCTGTTTGCCGGGCTGTCTTATCTGCTGTTCAATCCGGTGCGTGAGGTACTGGAAAAAAGAAGGCAGAAGATCGCCGGGGAACTGGCTGAGGCTGCAGACGACAAAAAGAATGCTGCGGCCATGAAGGCTGAGTATGAGGCAAAGCTGAAAGATGTGTCCAAAGAGGCTGATGCTATCCTGGAGGAGGCCAGAAGAAAGGCTAAAGCCAGGGAGGCGGAGATTATAGAGGATGCCAAGGCAGAGGCTGCCAGGATTATTGAGCGGGCAGGCCACGAGGTGGAACTGGAGAAGAAGAAAGCTCTTGACAATATGAAACAGGAGATCGTTTCCATCGCTTCCCTGATGGCTGGCAAGGTAGTGGCGGCTTCCATCGACACAACCGTTCAGGATACGTTGATTGAAGAGACTCTGAAGGAAATGGGTGAGAGCACATGGCAAAGCTAGTATCAAAGGTATACGGCGATGCGCTGATGCAGGCAGCCAGCGAAAAAGGCAGAGTGGACGCCATTTTTGAGGAGGTACAGGTACTCTGTGAGATTTTTAAGGCTAATGGAGACCTGATCCATCTTCTGGATCACCCTCAGGTAGTGAAGGAGGAGAAGATCCGGATTATCCGTGATGTCTTTCAGGGGAGAGTTTCTGATGAGATGATGGGCTTCCTGGCAGCAATCGTTGACAAGGGAAGGCAGAACGATATGCTTCCGATCCTGGATTACTTCATCGGACAGGTGAAAGAGGAGAAGCGGATCGGAACGGCACAGGTGACTTCCGCGGTAGAATTAAGCGAAGCCCAGAAGGCGCAGGTGACAGACAGATTATTGGCAACAACCCGGTATGTGAAGTTCGAGATGAACTATACTGTAGACCCATCCCTCATAGGCGGCATGATTATCCGCATCGGCGACAGGGTCGTTGACAGCAGCATCAGGACCAGACTGTACGAGCTGAAAAAACAGCTTCTCAACGTGCAGCTGGCCTAGAGGCTATACCTTTGCAATCCGGCATGGCCGGATGCATGCCCCGATGGGATATATTATGAAAAGAAATTAGGAAAGAGGTGCGAACCTTCATGAATTTGAGGCCAGAAGAAATTAGTTCTGTGATTAAAGAACAGATAGAAAAGTATTCTACCAAACTTGAGGTGTCC
>JAAWHK010000087.1 GCA_022795805.1 Hungatella sp.
GAGCAAGGCTCAGACCGAGGAGAAGCTGGCTGTTGAGACCGGTTACTGGAACAACTTCCGCTACAACCCGGCTGCAGAGAACAAGTTCACTCTGGACAGCAAGGCTCCGAAGATGGAAGGCTATCAGGAGTTCCTTAAGGGCGAGGTTCGCTACGCTTCCCTGGCCATGAAGAATCCTGAGAGAGCAGCGAAACTGTTTGCCAGAAACGAGGCTGAGGCTAAGGAGAGATACGAGTATCTGTCCAAGCTGGTTGCCCTGTATGGCAATGAATAAATAGAACGGAATCGTCTGTGCGCCGTGTCAATCTCCAAAAGGGATTGACACGGCGTTTTTTTTGTGTTATAACTGTATTAATCAAATTAATACAGTAAAAACACTGCTGTGTGGAAAGGAGGTTCTGATTTTGATTATTCTGGATTACAGAGACAGGAGGCCTATCTATGAGCAGATTGTAGAGAGGTTCCAGGAGCTGATGATGTCCGGAGGCCTGGAGCAGGATGCGCAGCTGCCGTCTGTCCGAAGCCTGGCTATGGATCTGTCTATCAATCCCAACACGATTCAGCGGGCGTATGCGGAGCTGGAGCGGCAGGGATATATTTATTCGGTGAAAGGGAAGGGAAGCTTCGTGGCGGACAACAGCGTACTTAAGGACGGCAGGAAGCAGGCGCTGCTTAAAAAGCAGGAAGAGACGGCTCTGGAGGCCTGGCGGTTTGACGTGGACAGAGAGGCGCTTAAGGACATTATTGACAGGATTTACGACAGGGGAGGGATGAGTGATGATTGAGACGAGAAACCTGACGAAACGGTTCGGGGATATTGTGGCGGTGGATCACATTGATGCCGTCATAAAGGACGGAAGCGTTTTTGGGCTCATCGGTACCAACGGCGCAGGGAAGAGTACGTTTCTGCGGATGCTCTCCGGCATTCTTAAGGCCGATGAGGGGATGGTGGCGATTGACGGCAGGGAAGTATATGAGGATACCCAGGTGAAGGCCAGATTCTTCTACATTTCCGACGACCAGTATTTTTTCAGCAATGCCACTCCCAAGGAGATGATGGATTTTTACTGTACCGTATATCCGGCGTTCGATAAAAAGAGATTCCGTCACCTGATGAAAAGTTTTGAGCTGGATGAGAGACGGAAGATCAACACGTTCTCCAAGGGCATGAAGAAGCAGGTGTCGGTGATCTGCGGCGTGTGCGCTGGGACGGATTATCTGTTCTGCGACGAGACCTTTGACGGTCTGGACCCGGTGATGCGCCAGACGGTGAAAAGCATCTTTGTGGGGGATATGGAGGAGCGGAACTTGACGCCCATCATCGCATCCCACAACTTGAGGGAGCTGGAGGATATCTGCGACCATGTGGGACTTCTGCACAAAGGCGGCATCCTTCTGTCCCGGGATTTGGAGGATATGAAGCTGAATATTCACAAGCTCCAGTGTGTGCTTCTGCCGGGTACGGAGCCGGAGGACATAAAGGGGCTGGATATCATAAAGATCGAGCGCAGGGGAAGTCTGTGCACCCTGACGATCCGCGGGAACCGGGAGGATATAGAGGCGGGGATTAATGTCTATCGGCCGGTATTTGCGGAGATTATTCCCCTGACCCTGGAAGAGATATTTATCAGTGAAACGGAGGTGGCAGGTTATGACATCAAAAAGCTTGTGCTTTAAACTGATGAGAGAGGACATAAAGCGCCGGGTGTGGGCCGTGGCCCTGACCGTGCTTGGCCTGATATTTACGCTTCTGGTGCCTGTGGCTTTAAGCAGCAGTTCCTACATGGACCAGGCGGCAGAGAGATTGGTGGACCAAAAGCTGCTCATAAAGAACCTTGTGAACCTGGTGGGATTGAACGGCCTGGTCATCGCGGTCTTAATAGGGCTGGCCGTGGTGTGGGCGGTGTCGGGATTCCGCTATCTGCACAACAGCAGGCAGGTGGATTTCTATCACAGCATCCCGGTAAAGCGCTTTCAGCTGTTTTTAGCGCCCTTCCTCAACGGAATCCTGGTTCCCATGGCTATCTACCTGGTGATTCAGCTGCTGGCAGTGGCATTGATTCTGAGAACCGGCATCGGAAGTCATGAGCTGGGAAACGTGTGGTGGAGAATGTTTCTCATAAACATGGTGTACTACAGTATGCTCTATACCACCATGGTGATTGCCATGATGATGACGGGCAACATGATTATCGCTCTTCTGGGATTTGGAGTGTTCTGCGGTTACGGCCCGGCGGTAGTGTCCCTGTTTGAGCTGTACAAGTCCACCTGGTTTATCACTTACTTTGAGACGGAGGCACAACTGATGGCCTGGAAGAGGGCGGTTAACTATACGTCGCCGTTTGCCAACTATATGTTTTCGCTGGCGGACTTTGCCTACGACAGTCTGGGCTTCTGGAGGGTGGCGGGGGCTGCGGCCGTGACGGCGGCGCTGGCCGTTATCGCCTACGGGCTGTACAGCATCCGGCCGTCTGAGTCGGCGGGAAGGGCCATGACCTTTAGGCGGACTCAGAGCCCGATCAAGCATCTGATCGCCCTTCCGGTGGGAGTGGTGTTTGGCATGTTTTTCCACGCCCTGAGAAGCACCCTGCCGTGGGCGGTGTTCGGCGTGCTGTGCGGGACCGTGCTTACCTGCTGCATTATGGAGATTATCTATCACTTTGATTTCAGGAAACTGTTTGCAAACAGGATTCACCTGGGGGCCTGCTTTTGCATATCCTTGCTGTTTGTACTGGCAGGGATGTATGACTGGTACGGGTATGACACCTGGCTTCCGGACGGGGGAAGCGTAAAGTCGGCGGCCGTGATATTCGACTATGACGACAACTGGGTTACCTACGGGGACGTGGATATGAGGACGGAGCCCGGAGGAGAGGTACGGTTTGGCTGGAAGTATGAGGACCAGTCGGAATACGGTTTTGACCACATGTTTCTGACGGATGTCTATTCGGTCATGGAACTGGGGAAAAGGGGAGTGGAGTGGAGCAGGAGCCTGCGCAGCGACAGCAGCCTGGAGTATTGGGGGTACACGGAGAGATGTACCGTGATGTTCAGGATGGCCAACGGCAAAAGCGTGTACCGCCAGTACTGGATTCCCAGGGAGGAGGCAAAACCTCTGAAGACCGCTGTCTACGACAACAGAGAGTATAAGAAGGGAATCTATCCCATCCTGGAACAGACCGGTTCCGACACGGCGAAGGTGTGCTTCCAGCAGTATGGTAATAAGACGGAGCTGGATCTCACAGGCGAGGAGATCTCCCGCCTTCTGGCGGTCTACCAGAAGGAGCTGGAGGAGCTTTCCATGGCCGCGAGGGAGAAAGAGCTTCCGACAGCCACCATCCAGTTCAGAACCGGGAAGCATCAGGACGCCGTTGTCTGGGAGCAGGAGGAGGGACATTACAGGAATCTGGAAGACAGGTGCTATTATCCTATCTATCCGTCCTTTATCAGAACGCTGGAGGCTCTGGAGAAGGCGGGGATCCGCCTGGCCAAGCTGGATAAGGATACCGTGTCGGACATTCGCATCCGGTATTACCGGGAGGCGGACGACAGCATGCAGGATGATGAGTACGAGACGGTCTGGGAAAAGCCGTGGCCGGACGATGGTGATGGGAGCCGGACGGCGGTTTATGACAGCGAAGAGGACATTGAGACTCTTCTTCCCGCCCTGGTATATTACGATTACCGCAACATGAACGATTACTATGATATGAAGGCCCCGGACAATGTAGACGTGTACGTGACGGCGGACTTTGACACGGGCAGCAGCTTCAACGACCGGGGAGGCAGGTCGGGAGGCTTCATGCTGAATTTAAAGAAGCTTTCTCCGGAGGATGCAAAGCGGTTCGGATTGGCCCAAAATACAATTTCGGATTGACATTCCGCCTCGGACAGGATAAGATTATCCTATAAGGAGGGATTGTCCATGGCGTTTTTTGATGATTTAAGCAAAACCTTAAGCGACAAGGGAAAGGAAGCGGCACAGAAGGCCAGAGAGGCTGCAGGCGTGCTGCAGACGAAGGCGCAGATTGCTTCTGAGAAGAGCAAGTTAAAGGAGCTGTACGGGGCGGTTGGCGTGCTCTACTACAAGAAGCACCGGGATGACGAGGACACGGAGTTCGGAGATCTGTTCCGGGAGATCGGCAATGTTCTGACCAATGTGGCGGCTATGGAGGAGAAGGTTCAGCAGATGGAGGGAGCCTATGTGTGTCCTGAGTGCAGAAAGGTGATGAAGAAGGACGCCCGGTTCTGCAGCCACTGCGGAGCGGCTCTGAGAACGGAGAAAGAGACGGACGAGGACGAGACGGGTGCGGAATTCTGGGAGGACGATGAGACAGCAGAGGCAGAGCACACGGCAGCCATGGAGGAAGTGGCTGAGTCGGAGGTTGTGCCGGAGACGGAATGTTTTGTGACAGAAGAGGAAGAACGGGAAGCATAAGGCAGACTGCCAGGGATTAAAAAGGGCTCGCCGCACAGGCTGAAAAGCTTGTGCGGGAGCCTTTTTGTGTGCTGAGGCGGACGGCCGGAAAAGAGGGACGCTAAACGTCCCGGTTCGAAGATGCCCGGATGGGTGGCGCAGCCGGGAAGGGTCTCACAGCCGCAGTGGTCTGCCAGAATAACCTGAATTTATATCATGTATTCCTTTTACATAGTTGACAAATTCCACTGCCGTTGATAAGATTAGAGGAAACATATAATAAGGAAAGCAGGAATTTTATGGATAGAATCGTATTGTCATTGCTGGTGGACAACACAGCCGGTGTTTTAAGCAGGGTGGCCGGGCTGTTCAGCCGCAGAGGGTATAATATCGAAAGTCTTACGGTGGGAGTGACGGCGGATGAGCGGTATTCCCGCATGACCGTTGTGTCAACCGGGGACCAGGAGATTCTGGAACAGATCGAGAAGCAGCTTCGCAAGCTGGAGGACGTCAGGGATATCAAGGAACTGAAACCGGGACGCTCCGTGTACCGGGAGCTTATTATGGTGAAGGTGAAGGCCAACGCCAGCCAGAGGCAGGCCGTCAGCGCGATCTCGGATATTTTCAGGGCCACCATTGTGGATGTGGGCAAGGAGTCGCTGACCGTTATGCTGACCGGGGACCAGTCCAAGCTGGATGCTCTCATTAATCTTTTGGAGGATTATGAGATCCTGGAGCTGGCCAGGACAGGCCTCACGGGACTTTCACGGGGAGCGGACGACGTGCGGTATCTGCCGTAGCCCGGCCGGGAAGGAGATTGGCCGGCATGGCATTGGTTTTTTAGTATGGTGAGGGTATCTGTGAAGGCGGGTGAGGGGTTACTCTATCTTCGCCGGGCAGACGCTTTAAGCATAGTCAGGAACAGGTTGTTCCTTTCAGTAAAACAGGAGATTCAGGAGGAAGATGCTATTATGGCGAGAATTTATTATCAGGAAGACTGTAATTTATCCATGTTGGAGGGCAAGACCATCGCGGTTATCGGCTACGGCAGCCAGGGACATGCCCATGCGCTCAACGCCAAGGAGTCGGGATGCAATGTAATCATCGGGCTTTACGAGGGAAGTAAATCCTGGGCCAAGGCGGAGGCTCAGGGCTTTCAGGTGTACACCGCGGCCGAGGCGGCCAAGAAGGCGGACATCATTATGATTCTGATCAACGACGAGCTGCAGGCGGACATGTATAAAAAGGACATCGAGCCCAATCTTCAGGCAGGCAACATGCTGATGTTTGCCCACGGATTCAACATCCACTTCGGATGCATCAAACCGCCCAAGGATGTGGATGTGACCATGATCGCTCCCAAGGGGCCGGGCCACACCGTCCGCTCCGAGTATCAGGAGGGCAAGGGCGTTCCCTGTCTGGTAGCCGTGGAGCAGGATGCTACGGGCAAGGCGCTGGATAAGGCGCTGGCTTACGCGCTGGCCATCGGCGGCGCCAGGGCCGGTGTTCTGGAGACCACCTTCCGCACCGAGACGGAGACCGATCTGTTCGGCGAGCAGGCAGTACTGTGCGGCGGCGTGTGCGCTCTGATGCAGGCAGGCTTTGAGACTCTGGTGGAGGCCGGCTATGACCCGAGAAACGCTTACTTCGAGTGTATCCATGAGATGAAGCTGATCGTTGACCTTATCTATCAGTCCGGCTTTGCGGGTATGAGATACTCCATCTCCAACACGGCTGAGTACGGCGACTATGTGACCGGGCCTAAGCTGATCACGGAGGAGACCAAGAAGACCATGAAGAAGATTCTGTCCGATATTCAGGACGGTACCTTTGCGAAGGAGTTTTTGCTGGATATGTCCCCGGCAGGACGCCAGGTTCATTTCCAGGCTATGAGAAAGCTGGCCACAGAGCATCCGGCTGAGAAGATCGGCGAGGAGATCCGGAAGCTGTACAGCTGGAACAATGAGAGCGATAAGCTGATCAACAACTAAAGATTTTACAAGAGGTCAATGTGACTGAAGAAAAGACAGCATCCGGTTTCTGACAGATCCCGATGCTGTCTTTTTGGAAGGAACGGATTCGGTATTGCTAAGTATTAGGTATAAAAGAGGAAGAGTATGTATCATATTGAAAAAATGGGAAAGCAGCAGTTAGGTTCCCGGCTGGAAGATGAATTGTTAAACTATATCCTTAGAACCCCGGTGGACGTAGGGCAGAAGATACCTAATGAATTTGAACTGGCAGAGCAATTCGGCGTGGGGCGCAGCACGGTCCGGGAGGCGGTGAAAGGGCTTGTGACGCGGGGAATACTGGAGGTGCGCAGAGGGGCAGGCACCTTTGTGGTGAGCCACCACTTGCTGAATGAGGACCCTCTGGGGCTGGCGAGGCTGGAGGACAAGTATAAGCTGGCATTGGAACTTTTTGAGCTGCGGCTCATGATGGAGCCGGAGATTGCATCCCTGGCGGCCCAGAAGGCCGGGGCCGGGGAGAAGATGCGGCTGCAGGAACTGTGCCTGCAGGTGGAGGAGCTGTATTCCAACGAGGAGGATCATCTGGCCAAGGATGTGGAGTTTCATACCCACATAGCCAGGTGCAGTCAGAACCGGGTGGTGGAGATGCTGATTCCATTGATCAATTCGGCGGTTACCACGTTCGGAAACCTGACTCACCGGAAGCTGAAAAAGGAGACGATCGAGACTCACAGGGCCGTTACAGACGCCATTGTAAAGGGGGATTCCGTGGGAGCCAAATGTGCCATGATTATGCATCTGACGTATAACAGACAAATGCTGGTGAAGATGATGGAAGAACATGGAGAGGGGAACACAGCGGAGTAGAAATCTATAATAGTTAGGTAAAATATACAAAACAGCGGTTTTAAAATGAGTAAAACTGCTGTTTTTTTATGCAAAAAGTAGAAATACAGAAGTAAACATCAGACATATTGACAATTATATCCGAAATGATGTAATATAAATACATAAAACATAAGACGTCATATGTTTGCGAAGGCAAAAACGAAACAATCAACTAAAGTATGGAGGGAAATGAAATGGGAACAGAAACAATGCTCGATCCCACGAGGCTTGTGATCGCGGCTCTGCTGGGTTTGACACTCTTGTTGCTGATGATTATCAGGTTTAAGATTCATGCGATGATATCGATTCTGACCGGTGCTCTGGTCATAGGGCTGGCGGCGGGAATGCCCTTTGGCGATATTGTTACGGCAGTTAACGACGGTATCGGCAATACGCTGAAAGGAATCGCTCTGCTGGTAGGCCTCGGCTCCATGTTCGGCGCGATTCTGGAGATGTCCGGCGGCGCCCAGACGCTGGCGGTGACTATGGTAAAGCGGTTTGGCGACGAGAAGGCGGCCTGGGCGCTGGGGATCACGGGTCTGGTCATCGCCATGCCGGTATTCTTTGATGCCGGGCTTATTATTCTGATTCCGCTGGCCTTTTCTCTGGCCAAGAGAACCAACCGCTCCTCCCTGTTCTACGCGATTCCTCTTCTGGCGGGATTGGCCGTGGGCCATGCGTTTATTCCGCCTACACCGGGACCTGTCCTGGTGGCTACGATGCTGAATGTGGATTTGGGCTGGGTGATTCTCGTGGGCATCATCTGCGGAACGGCGGCCATGATCGTGGCAGGACCCGTGTGGGGTTCCATATGCGGAGCGAAATACCATGTGGCGGTTCCGGAGCACGTGGCCAACCAGGAGGCGATTGACGAATCGAAACTTCCTGCTTTCGGAAGTATCGTAGGCATCATTCTGATTCCCCTTGTGCTGATTATCCTCAAGTCCGTAGCAGGCGTGGCGGATGTTCTGGCGCCGGCGGAACCGCTTCTGGCCTTCCTGGGGGAACCCTTCGTGGCGCTTCTCATCGCTACGGCCGCGGCCATGGTTATCCTGGGCATCAGGCACGGCTATACCATGGAGGAATTGGAGAAGATCATGACAAAATCTCTGGAACCCACAGGTCTGATCCTTCTGGTAACTGCCTGCGGCGGCGTGCTCCGGTATATGCTTCAGTATTCGGGGCTGGGGGATGTGATCGGCAATGCGGTGGCCTCTGCCAATCTCCCCATCGTGGTGGTCGCGTTTATTGTGGCGGCTCTGGTGAGAATCTGTGTGGGTTCCTCCACGGTGGCTATGACCATGGCAGCGGGTATTATTGCGGCCATGCCCGGGATTTCGGAACTTTCTCCCATGTACCTGGCATGTACGACGGCTGCTGTGGCAGGCGGGGCGACAGTGTGTTCCCATTTTAACGATTCCGGTTTCTGGCTGGTGAAATCCCTTGTGGGGTTGGATGAAAAAACCACTTTAAAAACATGGACGGTTATGGAAACGCTGGTAGGCGGAACGGGATTTGTGGCGGCGCTGATCATATCCTTCTTTGTATAGGGTGACAGACGGTCGGATTCCTGATACAATAAATGAAAGTTATGATTTCCGAAAACGAATGATAGAGAGGGGAGAATATTTATGGAACTTATGAGTCAGAAAATGAGGAAGCTGGCTCCGGAGCTGGATCCGCTGAGAATCGGAACAGGGTGGAAACCGGAGGATCTGGACAAGCCTCAGATCATGATCGAGAGTACATTCGGGGACAGTCATCCGGGAAGCGGACATCTGGATATCCTGGTGGAGGAGGTGCGAAA
>JAAWHK010000088.1 GCA_022795805.1 Hungatella sp.
CGTTCTGAATTCTTTCAAATCCAAGGCCTCAAACATGGCCTCTTCTTTTGGAATTTTCAGGGTCTTACATACTGTTCAATCTTCGATTTTCAAGGTCCGCTGTTGCTGCCTGTTCTTTAGCGGCAACTCATTTACTATACCATACCGCTTTTGCTTTGTCAACAACTTTTTTTATTTTTGTATGATTTTAAAAACTCTTCCGCTTTATTTCCTGCGGTGATGTTAACTATAACATTTCAGCCAAAAAATGTCAAGGGATTTGTGTCACTTTTTTAAACAATTTTTTCGAACCACTAAATATGCTATTTTTACGGGATTACCCCTATATTTTGTGGCGGTAAAAACTTTCGTTGAAAGAGATGTTCCATTTTTTAGCTCAAAGTTGTCTTAATTTCACATTCTTTTTGTTTAATTTTGGCATTTTTGCCACAATTTCACGCTGCAAACCGTTCCACTTACACGCCCAGCATTCCTTTAACCAGCTCTACCGCTATTTTCGACAGAAAATTGTAGTGATATAAAAATGACAGCCAGTTGCTGGCCTCGATCTGCCTGGTCACGGCACGGGCCCAGCTGCTTTGAGAGAACGCTGTTACCAGCAGCAGCAAGAGCCACACAAAAAACAGTCCCTGCGCACCTCCAAGCAATGCCCCTGCAATCTTATTTATGCCGGAAACGACCGGAAGCTTTGCCATCAAATCCAAGCATCCCACGATTATATGCAGGATCATGTAGACAATTAGAAACAGAATCACAAAACCTGCCCCGTTTATAATCATCCCCGCCACATAGTCACTTACATATTCCACGACTCTGTCTATACCGGGGACTTCTAAACCGCCGCTGTTCTCCAGCAGTACATCCCGAATCTCCCGGGGGAGATTCAGACTTTCCACAACTGTCTTCTCACCTTCCAGAACCGCCGTCTCTGTTTCCTCCAGCAAGCTGCGCTCCAGTCCCTCCCGAATCCATTCGTATACGGGTGTTTCATTCTTTACAAAGACCGCCACGGAAGGCATTATTGCACGAACAATAAGGAAGGTGGCAATCAATGCCACCATCGAAACCGCCATGCGTATAGCTCCCCGGTAATGACCGTACAGAACCATTCCAAGCAAATAGATTCCCACAATTATTTCAAACCAATTTTTCATAAACTCCTCTTCGCAAACGCATCCGAAAGAATCAGTCTTTCCAACATCTGTCCGACTCCCGCATCATCGTTGCTCGGTGCAATATAGTCCGCTTTTTCTTTTACGAATGTCTCCCCGTTTTCCATGGCCACACTGACTCCGACCTTCTCCATCATGGACAGGTCATTTTCCCCGTCTCCGAATGCCATGGTTTCCTCCGGCTTCACACCAAGAATTTTTGCCAGGCGAACAATTCCCTCCCCCTTGGAAGCTCCCGGTCCGTTGACCTCCAGATTGAACCAAAAGGAAGAGCTGACCAGCACATCACCTCTCTGTTCCAGACGCCTGCGAACATCCTCCCTTTCCTGGGCACTGTCGAAATACAGGTTTAATTTATCTACCATATCATTGCGGGTTCTTATATATTCGGCTACATTATCCACAGGTTCACGGGTCCTTTTCACCAGCTCCTGAATCACATCCGGAAGTCCGTATTCATCCATATGGTCAAAACAATACCTCTCGGAAAACCCGTCACCCTGAATATATGCATCACACATTACATGGTTGCCGCTGATCATCCGGTATATCTCCACAGCCGTTTGGGGAGGGATTAGTCTCTCCTCCAGTATTCGTTTTTCCTGCATATCTACCAGCACGCCGCCGTTTACCATGATTCCGTAACGAATCCCCGATATCTCTGTGACCGCCTCCGGGATCCCCTTAACAGTGCGTCCGGTACAGGGAACTACATAAATGTCTCTGGCAATACAGGCCTCTATGGCTTTTTTATTCCTCTCCGGCAGGTGTTTCTGACTGTCTAAAAGCGTACCGTCCAAGTCCAAAGCTATTAACCGTATATTCATCTGAGTCTCTCTTTTCTATAGAAAATGCTCTTCTTTCAGGATCAGAAGCCCCTCTTTATCATATTTGGAAGAGAAGACGCCTTTGAGAAGCCCTCCAATGGAAGGCTTCTCAGCTCTGTCCGCCGCTTCCTCTATCATATCCTCCGCATTAGCCCTGGTAAGCGGAATCCCGTTTTCCTCCATAGCATCAACTCGTTCATACAATGCCAGCATGCTCTTTCCTGTAATACTGCAATCAATTTCATTGGCATACTGTACTGCATAATCAGCGAATGCTTCTATCTCCATTTCCTCGTCATCGTCTACCGGAGCGGCGGCGTCAAATTCTTCATATTCATCTTCATATGTCCCTTCCTCGTCGCCGTCCGCCTCTATATCCGACTCCTCACCGTCCTGATCCTCACCGTTTGACAAGTCTTCTTCGTCCAGTGGTTCATCATCATAATCCTCCTGTTCGTAAAATTCCTCGTCCGGCTCCTCAGGCTCCAGGACATCATCTCCGGCATCCGATATATCTTCCTCAGGCTCCTCGTCCCAGGATTCCCCACGCACATCCTCCTGAGCTTCCGGCTCTTCTTCCTCCTCCGGTTCAGGCTCTTGAACCGGTTCATTCTCCGGTTCTTCTTCCAGTTCTTCTCCTTGGCGGTCCTCCTCCGGGTCTTCTGCGCTTAATTCCGCTTCGACTTCCTGTCCGGATTCCGGTAAATCCGCCTCTTCATCCTCGCGAACTTCGTCATTCTGGGCCTGTTCATATTGAACTTCCTCTTCAGGCTCTTCTATATGCTCTCCGGAACCAATACATTTAAACAGATTAATAAATCCCGGATTCTGCTGATGTAATTCTTCAATCTGGAAAGGATTGTCTATCAATACTACGATCATACCGGTCTCATCACGCTCTAAAAGCATCTGCAGCTCTTCCAGATCTCTCTGAGTCAGATCGCCGGCTTCCTCTACAATCAGATCTTTCCCTGCCAGCTTGTCAGACACATTGATAATACCCCTCTGTCCCAGTTTGCTGCCTGTAATCTTTATGGCCTGATTGGTTATACCAGTTTCCTGATGTATTTTTTTCAGCGCCTCCACTGCCTTTTCAAACCCTTCTTCGGCAGTCTTGGCTTCGATTATCATGTGGTGAGGTGTATAAGTTCGGCTATAGTAGGGCTTCTCCTCTTCCACCCTTGGCCGAAGATATCGGATATTATTCTTTCCATGAAACACCCGGGTCTGATTGGATACGGGCTCCGGCTCTTCATATATTTCTGTGGAAATCCGGGACATCTCTGCCGCCAGTTCCTTTTCCGCCGCTGCCTGGTGCAGGTTAGCCATCATCTCTTCATCGACAATATATCCGCCTGACGCGGGATAACTCTTGTACGGCTGTGAATTGGCCTCATAAGCTCCTTCATCTTCATAGCTGCTGTCGCTTCCATATGACGAAGCATGATTCCTGAAGCCGTTCTCCTCCTCATAAGGGGTCTGATTTCCATAATTATATCCCATATCATAGCCGGCCTCATCTCCATATTCGGACTGAGTGTCCATGATATTCTCGTTGGTATTTCCCGCAGTGTAGAAACCTTCTCCACCATAGGCAGCTTCGTTCCCATACGGGGAGACCCCGCCACGAATTGCGCCGCTGCTGTAATCACCGCCTCCAAAGCTATTTGGAGCACCGTAAGACTGATTATCCGCATATGCTCCTTCGTTTCCAAAGGAGTCTCTCCCATAGGTGTTTCCGGTTCCTGCAAAGTCCCTCACATAGACATCTCCGGACCCGAAAGCATTTTGTCCATAGGCACTGCCGGTATCAGGCGAATCGTTCACATAACCGTTTTCGGGGCCGTAAAAACCGCCTCCATAATTGTTTGCAGACTCAGGAGCCGTTACACCCTGGCCGTTTCCGGCTTCATAAGGACTTCCCTCATAGGCATTGCCGGAGCCATAAAAGCCGCCCTCATAACCGGAGCCGGAGCCATAAGAACCGTTTTCATAGGCATTGCCGGAGCCAGGCGAACCGCCTCCGTAAGCCTGTTCGGCACCGCCATAAGCGCCGTTTTCATAGCCGTTTCCGCCTTCAGCATAACCTCCCTCGTAAGCGTCGACGGTTCCGTAAGAACCGCCTTCATAAGCACTCCCTGCTCCATAGGCGCTTTCTCCATAGACATTTCCGCCTCCAAAAGCCCCTCCTCCATACATATTAGAGGAATTAAAGGCGTTCTGCGGCGTATTTCCCTGATAGGTGTTCCGCGGCGCATAGCGCTGCCGTAAATCTGTCGCCCGCTCCACATATGTCCCTATACCAAATAAAAGGATCATCTTGTCACACAGCTGAACGCAGTCGGCAGACCGGCCAGCTTTTGCATAAAGTTCGGCCAGCTCATACATCCGCTTTTCATCCAGTTCCGCATTGGTGTATCGCTCCAGAGAATGGATAAGCTGGTCTACCGGGGCATCTTTTTCTCTCAAAATCATATATCGCAGAATGTGCTGCCTTGTGTCCTCCGGAGCCAGATCACAGAATTCCCTGTAGTAGTCCTCCGCCTCCGCCAGACTTCCCTCCTTAAGGGCCAGTTCCGTCAATTTATAGAGGAGCCTTTTCCCAATCGGTGCTCTCTCAAACGCCAGAAGCAGCACCTCCTTGGCTTCCTGATACTCCGAGTTCTTCTCATATACCTGGGAAATCATCGACAGCAGGTTAGCATTGCGCACCCTTCTCCAGTCTATGGTGTCAGCAATTTTCATGGCTGTTGCGAAGTCTTTTTTATTTACCAGTTTCTTGATCTGTTCAACTTTTATGTTAAACTCGTACTTATCCATTCTTTCCTCCATCAGCGCAAAACTGCGCCCTTTTATCCGGGACAGTCGCTATTACAGCTGGACCCTTCCTTCCAGCGCCCGAAGCAGCGTCACCTCATCTATGTACTCTAAGTCTCCTCCCACCGGAACACCGCTGGCAATCCGGCTGACCGTAACTCCTGTCGGCTTTATCAGTTTGCTGATGTACATGGCTGTCGTTTCGCCCTCCAGACTGGAATTGGTGGCGATAATCACCTCTTTAACATCACCCTGAAGCCTCTGCATCAGTTCTTTCAGTTTTATCTCTCCCGGCCCGATTCCAAGCATGGGGGAAATGGCCCCGTGAAGTACATGGTAAACCCCATCATACTTTCCCGTCTTTTCATAGGCGGCCAAATCCCGGGGATTTTCAACCACCATTATGGTCTGATGATCCCTTTTCCCACTGCTGCATATGGGACACAGCTCCTGATCCGTCAAAGTAAAGCACTCTTTGCAATAGCGCACCTGCTCTCTGGCATTTACCATGATCCCTGACAGGCGCTCCACCTGCTCCTTGGGCATATTAATAATATGAAACGCCAGTCTCTGTGCTGATTTTGCACCAATCCCCGGAAGTTTGGATAACTCTTCTATTAATCTGGTAATCTGGTTGCTGTAATAATCCATGACTAGAAAGGAAATCCTCCGCCCAGACCGCCGGTCAGTTTTGCCATAGCGCTGCTGGATTCCTCTTCCATCTGACGGAAGGCCTCATTTACCGCAGCCATTATCATATCCTCCAGCATCTCCACATCATCGGGATCCACTGCTTCCGGTGCGATTTTAACAGCCGTAACTTCCTTTTTGCCGGATACCGTCACCGTTACTGCACCGCCTCCGGATGATGCGGAATATTCCTTAGTTTCCAGTTCTCTGGTGGTTTCCTCCATCTGCCGCTGCATCTTCTGTGCCTGTTTCATCAAGTTGTTCATGTTGCCCGGCATTCCGCCCGGAAATCCGCCTCTCTTTGCCATAATAGTCTCCTCTCGTCTACCCGATATCGTCTTCTATGGTAATATCCATATGGATATGATCTTTCAATTCATCATCGCTTACGTATATCGTATCCATCCGCTCCCCGCTTCCCAGAAGACGGGTTTTAAAATAGATATCTTTGCCATACGTATTCTTTACATACGTTTCCAATTCCCCCATAATCGTTGGACGCCGGCCAATCTCATAATTGTCAACATTTGTGAACACCACGCAAAGGCAGCTGTCACCGCTGGGCTCCACAATCGTATCACGAAAGCTGGAACGGATAACACCTCCAAGAGCGCGGACAATCTTGCCCCACTGGTTGCGGATCAGCTGCAGATCTTCCAGCTGGCCTTTTGGCAGGGTTACCTGCTGCGGTGCTGATCTGTAGTCGCCAGTGCCTTCCGAAGCTGCTGCCTTCACATCCGTATTTATGATTACAGTGTTTGCCGTCCCGGCCTGCAGGGAAGGCATGTGGTTTATCGGTAATGGATTCGGAAATGCCCCCTCCTCCATCTGCTCCTCAATTCTATTCAGCCGCTCAATGATGGAATCGTAATCGTGTTCCATCTGAGGTTTGGTCAGTCTTATGAATGCCAGCTCTATAAGAATCCTTTTCTGACTGGCATAACGGATCTGATTAGACAGTTCGGAAAACACGCGGATATACCGCATCAGGTTCTCTCCGTCTGTCAGCTGTGCATCCTCCTCCAGCGCTTTTCTGTTCTCCGCAGACATATCCAGAAGATCCTCTGCATTGTCTGTGGTCTGCACCACCAGCAGATTCCTCATATACCAGATAAAATCTGTTACAAACTGCCCCATTTCTCTTCCCTGGATCACCAGTTCCTCCACAAGGTAAATACATTCCGCTGTGTTCTGCTGCACAACCGCCCGAAACATCCTGCTGAATATACCTGTATCCACAGCCCCTAATATGTCGAGAACATGATCATAGGTCAGCTTTTCTCCGAAATGAAACGCGACACACTGGTCAAGGAGACTTAAAGCATCTCTCATAGCGCCGTCCGCCGCCCTGGCAATATAGGTCAGCGCCTTCTCCTCCGCTTCGATCTTCTCAACCTTCGCAAGTTCTTTAAGCCTGTCGAGAATCGTCGCCACGGATATGCGCTTGAAATCGTATCTCTGGCATCTCGACAGAACTGTGACGGGAATTCTGTGAACCTCTGTAGTCGCCAGGATAAAGATCACATAGGAAGGCGGCTCCTCCAGGGTTTTAAGCAGTGCATTAAATGCCCCCGTTGACAGCATATGCACCTCATCGATGATATAAACCCTATATCTTCCCTCCGTAGGCGGATACTGCACCTGCTCCCGGATGTCCCGGATGTTTTCCACACCGTTGTTGGACGCCGCATCAATCTCCACCACATTCAGAGAGGAACCGGCAGCAATATTTCTGCACATTCTGCACTGCCCGCAGGGACTTTTGTCCGCCGATTCCTCACAATTTACAGCCCGTGCAAATATTTTCGCAATGCTGGTCTTACCGGTGCCTCTGGTACCGCAAAACAAATACGCATGGCCTATACGCCCTGATTCTATTTGGTTTTTCAAAGTCTGAACTATGTGATCCTGACCCTTCACATCCTCAAATCCAGCAGGACGCCACTTGCGATACAGCGCCGTGTAAGTCATATATTTGCTCCACCTCTGTATACTTTCTATTCGTCTCCGAAACAAATCCCGATAAGTTTTGCCTCGTTTATCATGGCACACTTGGGATCCACTGTCTTTAATCTGCCTGCCACCTCTCCCAGGGGAACCTTGTCAACCTCCCCATCTTTTATGCAGACCATGTAACCATAAGATTTCTCTTTAATCAGCCTGGCTGCCGCCGCGCCCACTCTTGTGGACAGCACCCGGTCGTAGGGACAGGGCTCTCCGCCTCTCTGCATATGTCCCGGAACCGTAACGCGGACCTCCTGCCCTGTCAGCTCCTCGATCTGAGCGCCCAGCTCATAGGCAACCGACGGATAAACCACACCGTTTTTCCGTTTTTCTTTCAGCTCTTTCTTGCTTAGTTTGGCATCCTCCTTGGAGATGGCGCCCTCCGCAACTGCCAGAATGGAGAACCGTTTGCCCTTTCGGTTTCTCTCCTTTAAGGCTTCCACAACTATATTGATATCATACGGAATCTCGGGAATCAGGATAATGTCCGCACCTCCGGCAATTCCGGCATGAAGAGTCAGGGAACCGACCTTGTGTCCCATAACCTCTACAATGAATACTCTGCCATGAGATGCAGCCGTAGTGTGAATACAGTCAATGGCATTGGTTGCTACATTCACAGCGCTCTGGAACCCGAAAGTCATCTCTGTCCCCCAGAGATCATTGTCAATGGTCTTCGGCAGGGACACGATGTTTAACCCTTCCTCCCGCAGCAGATTGGCTGTCTTCTGGCTGCCGTTTCCGCCGAGGACTACGAGACACTCCAATTTCAGCTTCTTGTAGGTATGCTTCATTGCCTCAACCTTATCCAGACCGTTTTCATCAGGGACTCTCATCTGTTTAAACGGCTGCCGCGATGTTCCCAAGATCGTACCGCCCTCTGTAAGAATCCCGGAAAAATCCGATGATTTCATCACATGGTAGTCTGCGTAAATCAGCCCCCTGTAGCCGTCCTCAAAGCCGATAATCTCCACATCATCATACATTCTGTATAATGCTTTTGCAACGCCCCTCATGGTGGCGTTAAGGCTCTGGCAGTCTCCTCCGCTGGTCAACATTCCCACTCTCATAATTTTATCATTCCTTTCCCCCAAGAATATATTACTGATTAGTAATTATAATACAAAGGTTTTCCGCGGGCAAGGGAAAAGTATCACAATATCGCGCCGAAAGTCAAGTTTTTCTGCATATAAAAACTGCCGGAGACAAGAATCCCTTTCTGTCCTCCGGCTGCTGTTCTCTTTATCAAATTAAATCCGTGCGTCTCACTTTGTGCAGATACCACAGACGTTACCTGTGCAGTTAACTCAGTCCAGGCTGCCTCGCGGCACACAGAAGGTTCTGCTTAGTGCTGCTGCATTCCTGCCCTGACACGGTTCACAGATTCCTGTTGCGCAAGACCCAAACGTCATCGCCACTTACACAGGGCAGCTCCACAGTAAACTGCCCG
>JAAWHK010000089.1 GCA_022795805.1 Hungatella sp.
GTGGTGTCGGAGAATCTGGAGCCCCTCACCGGTATTACGGACTATTCGGAGGGAGAGTTTGTGACCGTATACGGGGTGACAGCAGAGTAGAGAGAAGGGCTTGAGAGGCACGCTTATCATAGAGGCTCTGGAGACCAATGCCACAGAAAGCGGCGTGAACATCTATCTGGATATCAAGGTCAAAGAACTTCCTGTGGAGGACGGCGGGTGTCCGGCGCCGTCCTCATCAATTTCGCCGGGAATAAATGGTATGCGATAGAGATTTTTGAAAGAGAGACCGTGCCGGCAGGCACGGTCTTTTTGCGGGATAGCGGAATTCTATAGGGGCTTAAAATAATGACTGTACTTCTGGCGTATGGTCTGCTCGTCGATTACATAGCGGCCCAGATGAGTCTCCATGATGCCGGAGGCTGCCTGTTCATCGCCCTTCATAATAGCGTCCAGAATGGCTCTGTGGTCCTCCACGATCTTCAAATCTTTCACTGCGTACAGTGTCATATTCCGTATGCGGTCAAAATGAATGGCAAAGCTGCTCATCATATGGTAAATCTGAATTTTCTGTGCGATCTTAAAAAGCATGAAATGGAACTGGTTATCAAGTTCCATCAAAAATTCCGGCTTCTGTTTTTCCAGATAAAATTCCTGAGATTGGAGATTGGCCTGGATTTGGAGGATATCACCAGGGGAAATCATACGACAGACTTCCTTTACAACCGCACATTCCAGGGTGTTGCGCATAAAGCGGCTTTCATCGACCAGGGACGAATCCACCAAAGATATGACATTGCCTCTCTGGGGAAGAATCTCCACGATTTTTACTTTTGACAGCTCAAGGAGCGCTTCCCTCACAGGGGTGCGGGAGAGTCCTAATTCACCGGCCAGATCTTTTTCGCTTACCAGACTCCCCGGTTCCAGTTCCAGCCGAATGATTTTTTCCTTTATAATACGGAGGGCATACTCCCGGCTGTTTTCCCCCTTTAATTTCTCCGTCATATACAAACATTATCGACTCCTCTCAATATGTATAACTGCTATTTATACTAGAATACGATAAAATATCTGCCGCGTCAAGCCGGGAATGGACAGGCAGGGAAAGAGAAGGGGGCGAGCCCTCTAAAATGTCAGGACGACTTTGCGGATGGAGGGATCGTGGCTGTCAATAAAGTCAAAAGCTTTCTGCGCCTCCTCAAAAGGGAACGTGTGAGAGACGCTGCCTTTTAAATCCAGCCTCCCGGTATTGACCCGGTCAATGACAGACTGAAACTTCCGATTCTGAAGTCTGCTTCCGCGGATGTCCAGTTCCTTTGAGGTGATGAGATACTGACTGACTCCGTCAGGAGCGGAGGAAAAGCCCATAGTGATTACCCGCCCTGCATTTCCCGTGGATTCCAGCAGGGAGAGAAGACTTCCCGGAACACAGGCCGCGTCAATGGAAAGGGTGGGGCCGTAATCTCCGGTCAGTTCTCTGCACCGCAGGGGAAGATTCTCATGGAGGGGATTAATGATATGATCCGCCCCGGCGGCCAGTGCATCAGCAAGCCGGCTGTCGTTAATATCGGCGGCTATGACGGCCCGGGGTGACTCCTGAAGGACGATTTTCAAAATACTGGTTCCAAGATTTCCCATCCCGAGAATCAGTACGGTGTCATCGCTGTCTAAGGCGGCGCGGCTGCAGCACTGCATGGCGATCGTTGCAGGCTCAATCATGACCGCCTCAATATGGGACAGACTGTCAGGAATCCGGTAGCAGTAGCGGTCCGGAACGGTTATGTATTGCCGGAAACCTCCGTCGACCGTGGCGCCGCGCACTTTCAGACTATGGCAGACATTGGGCCTCCCATGGCGGCAGGCATAACAGCGTCCGCAGGGAATCACCTGGTCGATAATCACCCGGTCGCCTGGCTTCACAGAACCGGAGTCGGAGTGCACCTGCATGACGACCCCCACAATCTCATGTCCGGGGATACGGGGATAGGTTGCTGCGGCGTTGGTTCCATGGTAAATATGAATATCACTGCCGCAGATACCGCAGGCAGTGACACGGACAAGTACATTGTTCTCTGAATCCGGTACGGGTTGTTCCAAGTCAACTATGCGCAGGTCGTTTGGCCTGATAATCTGGATTGCTTTCATGACAGCATCTCCTCCTGTTTGATATGGTTTTACGTTCTATTTTTACAATTCTATCACTAGTATACTAGAATGTCAATTGTTAAAAAGGTAAAAACTTACAGATTTTTTTGTTAATACACCATAAATTATAAAATATATCCAAAAAAGGATTTGACAACCGACATAAGATACGATATATTGTAAATGAAACACTAGTATTCTAGTATTGCAATAAGCGGTGCCCTACTGCAAGGAACCGGCAGAAAGGGGCAGTCAGCTCAAATTATGAGAAGGAGGAACATATGAAGGGAGACATGACAAGAGGAAACGGAGAGTCGAACGAGTTTAAAAAAGAGATCGGCGTGTTTGGCGGCATAAACATTTTGGGTGGTATTATGATCGGATCCGGCATTTTCTACCTGGGTTCCTATGTGATGCAGCGCACTCACATGAGCATGGGGCTTTCAATTCTCTGCTGGGTGATCGGCGGCCTGGTATCTCTGCTGGGCGGTCTGTGTTTTGCGGAACTGGGGGCGTGTGATCCCAGGGCAGGCGGTATGCGGGTCTATCTGACCCGGGCATACCACCCGATTATAGGATATCTCAGCGGAATCATCAGCTGTTTTTTAAGCGGTCCCGGCTCTATTGCAGGTGTTGCCATCGCCCTGCCCACTGCCTTAAACGGGTATTTTCATTTCAGCGATATGACGATCAAGATATTTGCGGTCACGTTAATCGTGGGGGTTACATTGATCAACCTGTACGGAGTGAAGCAGGGAGCAGCAGTTGCGGATATATCCATGATAGCAAAGCTGGTTCCCATTGCACTGATTATGGTCTGTGCACTTCTGTTCGGAAAAGAGAAGCCGGACCTGGCCCTGGCGCCGGGGGACGGAAGTTCCGTGACCCTCAGCGGAATGCTGGGGATGATTTCCTTTGCGGTTGTGGCTACCCTGTGGGCATATGATGGATGGGTGAACTTGAACTCAGTGGCGGAAGAAGTTAAGAATCCGGGAAGGAATCTCCCCTTGTCGATTATCGGAGCCATCGGCGGTATTACCGTCCTGTATGCCCTGTTTAACTACTCTATCTACCGTGTGCTTCCCCACCATGAGGTGGTTGCGATGATTGAATCCGGAGATCTGTATCTGGGAACGGAAGTGGCCAAAAGGATTTTAGGCGGAGGGGGAGGAGCCGTGGTCACGGCGGCGATGATTCTGGCTATGTTCAGCTCCTTAAACGGCATGATCCTCACATTTTCCCGGGTATATTACTCCATGGCACAGGATGATATGTTTTTTGACTCATTCAAGACACTGCACTCCCGGTACAAGGTTCCCACAGCATCCCTGTGGCTTCAGATGGTGATCAGCATTCTGTTTGTATGCCTCAGAAGTTTAAATGAGCTGACATCCCTTGTGGTTTTTGCGGGACAAATTCTCACGGTAATGTGCATCAGCGCAGTGTTTGCCTATCGGAGAAAATTTCCGGATATGGTCAGGCCCTATAAGGCCTGGGGGTATCCGGTGACCATCGTGCTGGCAATTCTGGCCAATGTCGGCCTGATGATCAACAGCTTTATCGAGGATCCTATGATCGCTATTATCAGTGTGGCGATTCTGGCGCTGGGCGCCTTGAGCTATATCTATTTTTATCATAAGAAAACGGGGGGAGTTAAAAGATGACGGCAGGAAAGAGGGAAACTTCCATGGACAAAATTTTTATTAACGGAATTGTCAGGACTCTGGACAGGGCATATCCCGTATGTGAGGCTGTGGGGATTAAGGGAGGCATTATTCTGAGACTTGGCAGAAATGAAGAGGTGATATCCTGTGCAGACGAGAGGACGGAGATCATCGACCTTGCGGGCAAACTGATGCTGCCTGGGTTTGTGGACACGCATATGCACCTGATTGATTACTACAGGACCACGCGGAGAATCGATCTGAGCACAGCGGAAAGTTTTGAAGAGATGGCGGGGAGAATAAGGGAGAGAGCGGATCAGGAGCCGGAGTCAGAGTGGGTGTTCGGCGCCAACTTCAATCAGGACAACTGGGAAAACGGTGTTCTCCCGACAAGAAGGGATTTGGACAGGGTCTGCGGCAGTCATCCGGTCTGTGTGCAGCGCTCCTGCTGGCATATTTCCGTGCTGAATACCCGAGCCATGGAGCTGACGGGGCTTCTGAAGGAGACCCGGGACACTTCCCTCTATATGGATTTTTATGATGACGGGACGCCCAACGGAGTGATAAAAGAGAACAGCCAAAACAAAATATATGAGAATTTTCCCGTGCCGGAACCGGAGGAGCTGAAGGAGTGGCTGAAAAAGGCTATGGCCGACGCGGCGGCAAAGGGTATTACCCAGGTACATTCAGAGGATTTTCAGGCATTTTCCAGGGATAGAAGAGAGCTGGTCATGAAGGCGTATATGGAGCTGGCCGGTGAGGGACAGATGCCGGTGAGGGTGTATCAGCAGTGTCTGATGCCTACAAAGGAGCAGCTGGAACGCTTTCTGGCCCAGGGCCACAGAACCGGAGAGACCCATGGATATTACAGGCTGGGACCCTTTAAAGTGGTAAACGACGGGTCTCTGGGTGCTCATACGGCGGCACTGCGTCAGCCCTATGCCTGTGACCCGCAAACCAGGGGACTGCCGCTGTACAGGGAGGATGAACTTAAAGAACTGTTTGAAATTGCCCACAGAAACGGATGTCAGATCGCAGTGCACTGCATCGGGGATGCATCGGCTGAGGCGGTGCTGGATGCATATGAATACGTGATGACAAAGTATCCCAGAACAGACTGCCGCCACGGCATTCTCCACTGCCAGATCATGGATGAGGAGCTTCAGGACCGATTCCGACAGCTGAATGTGATCGCTTATGTACAGCCGGTATTTCTGCGGTACGATATGTTTATCGTGGACGACTGTGTGGGGAGTGAGCTGGCACGGCAGAGCTACAACTGGCGGCGGTTCTGCGATCTGGGCGTCCATCAGTGCGGCGGCTCCGACTGTCCCGTGGAGAAGTTTGATGTGCTGCCCAATATCTGCCACGCCGTAACACGGAGCGACAACCATGGAGCGCCGGCCTGGTATCCAGAAAACGGGGTGACCGTGGACGAGGCGGTGCGCATGTTTACCACGGAGGCGGCGTACGCTTCTTTTGAGGAGAGTGTGAAGGGAACCGTCACGGTGGGAAAATACGCGGATTTTACCGTGATTGACCGGGATATTTATGAGATTCCTTCAGAGGAAATCAAAGACGCAAGGGTGGAGATGACGGTTGTGGGGGGAAATGTTGTATACCGCAGAACGTGATCATGGGATTTTTTGGCGGCCGGGAAATACGGCCGCCTGTTGACAGAGAGTGGAGCTGTCATACGGAAACACCTGGAAAAGAGATATGTCATATTGACATTTTCGAATCCAGGTGTTATTCTATATTTAGATATATATCTAAATGTAATCTGAGGAATCCGAAAGATAAACAGCGGGGACGGTGAGAGATGGGGATTCAAAAAACATTTAAGGCTTTGTCCGACGGGACGCGGCGGGACATTCTGGATTTGCTGAAGAGGGGGCCTATGACAGCGGGGGAGATCGGGGAACATTTTCCGGTTTCCGGAGCTACCATGTCCCATCACCTCTCTGCGCTGAAAGATGCAGGGCTGATTCTGGACGATCGCCAGGGCAAGTATATTTACTATGAACTGAACACATCTGTGGTGGATGAGCTGGTCGGGTGGATCAGCGGATTGAAAGGAGCGTCACAATGAGGGAGAAAAAACAGGGGCTGTTTCACAATAAAATGCAGGTGGCTATCACTCTGGTATCGCTGCTTCCCATATTACTGGTGGCAGCGGTATACGGGAAGCTTCCGGGACAGATTCCCACCAACTGGGGATTCGACGGGCATATAAGCTACGGGGGAAAGAGCCAGCTGTGGATCATAGCCGGCATGGCTCCGTTTTTTGCCGTTTTGTTTTATATATTGCCGGATATTGATCCTAAGAAGCACAATTACCGGAAGTTTGAAAAGGTGTATCAGAGCTTTCAGCTGTTTATGCAGATTTTTATGCTTCTCATGGTGGGAATTATTGTGACGGAGAGTCTTCGGCCGGGAACTGTCCAGGTAAGTACGATGGTGACAGCCCTGTGCGCCGTCCTTTTTATGATGATTGGCAATATGATGCCTAAGTTCAGACAGAATTTTTTCTGCGGATTTAAGACTCCGTGGGCCCTGTCCGATGAAATCGTGTGGAACAAAACCCACAGGCTGGGGGGAAGGCTGATGTTCGGTGCCGGGATTTTGGGGCTTATAGGGGCGTTTGTGCCGAATGAAAAGGTAAAGATGATGATGCTTCTGGCGCCGGTGACAGCGGCGTCGGTTATTCCCGTTGTAATGAGCTATGTGTGGTTTCGGAAGAGGCAGGGGGAAAAAGCAGCGGACAGCCGGATTGATTAGCCCGGAGCCGGTTTCTTGGAGGGGGAAGGTATGAATAATTTAGTCGAAATAGGGATTTTTATTTTGATTGAGATCATCCTGAATCGGATGGTCAACCTGGCGTTCCGCATGATGTCGAAAAAGCACAACACGGTTCACCTGCGTTTTCTGAAAAGTGCCGCCAATTTTCTGGTGGCTTTGATTGTGGTGTACTGCCTTGCCCAGCAGTTTGAGGTGACAAAGGACATCAGCCGGGTTCTTTTACAGAGCAGTTCCCTGATCGTGGCCATTGCCACCTTCGCGGCCCAGCAGGCCCTGTCCAACGTCATAAGCGGATTTTCCCTGTCCGTGTCCAAGCCCTACAATGTGGACGACAAAATAAAAGTGGTACAGGGAAGCAGCGTTGTGGCGGAGGGGATGGTGAAGGATATCACCATACGCCACACGGTGATCCGCCAGTTTAACGGGGAGAGCTGTATCGTCCCCAACTCCGTCATGGACCAGGCGATTATCACCAACACCAACTATAACGGGGATATCGGCAATTTCTTCGAGATTGAGATTTCCTACGATTCCAACATCGAGGAGGCCATGGCCGTGCTTCAGCGGCTGTGCATAGAGCACCCTCTGACGCTGAATACCAGCGAGAACGGCGTGTTTGTAAAGGGGTATACCCAGAACGGGGTTGTGTTAAAGACCACGGTCTGGACGAAAAATCTTGATCACAGTTTTCAGGCCTGCAGCGATATCCGGGTGAAGGTGCTGAGGGAGTTTAAAACGCGGAACATCCAAGTGCCCTATCAGACCGTGACGGTGTACAGCCAGGGAATGGCGGAAAAGGACGTACAGGCCACGTAGGACGGCTGGGTGTGTATGAAAATACTTATATGTTTGCCGTATAAAAAACCTAAAAAACCGTATGGGACGAAGCGCAAGACGGTCTCAGGCGGTTTTTTGCGTTAAAACGCGTCACGCAGGGAAGAGCGCGTATGTGAAATGCAAGGGATGAACCCCATGTCTGTAAACCGGTCTGTGCCTTGGAACGGGGAATGTGCGGGAAAAGAGAATAAATCTAAACAGAAATATCAAATTTGTAATAATTTGTAAAATAACGTCAGAAAAAATTTCGATATTATAAGGGATTGGTAAAGTCTTACGGGGAATAATTTGTTAAAATAGGGATAATAGAAATATGTGTAAACAGTAAATGGAGTTTTTGATAAATTATTCGACTATTGGTGAAAGGAGCAGAAATATGAAGAAATGTTTCAGAGTATTGAGAAGCCTGATGCTGTTGGTCATGATCGTATGTATCTGCTCCGGTTTTGCCGTGGTGGGTAAGGGCTACGAAGCTTACCGGGAGGCCGTGGAGGAGACAGGGCTGGAGGAGAAAGTGCTGGCCATCAGGGAGAAGGAATCGTTTACGGAGTACGAGGATCTTCCGGAGATATACATTCAGGCGGTGATTGCCGTGGAGGATAAGCGTTTTGAGAACCATATAGGTGTGGATCCCATCGCCATCTGCCGGGCGGTGCGCAACGATATCCTGGCCGGAAGATTTGTGGAAGGCGGCAGCACCATCACCCAGCAGCTGGCCAAGAACCTGTACTTTGGCCAGGACAAGGATCTGGTGAGAAAAGTGGCGGAAGTGTTTGTGGCCCTGGATCTGGAGAGAAATTATTCGAAGGAAGAGATTTTTGAGCTGTATGTCAACGGCATCTATTTCGGGGACGGGTACTACGATGTGGGATCGGCCAGCGCAGGATACTTCGGGAAGGAGCCGGAGGATATGACCGATTATGAGTGCACCCTTCTGGCGGGCATCCCCAACGCGCCTTCGGTTTACGCCCCTACTAAGAATCCGGAACTGGCGGCCAAAAGGCAGCTGAAGGTGGTTGAGCGGATGGAGGTCTGCGGGTATTTTTCCACCGAGGAGGCGGAGACCGTGGCTGAGACGGCCAGTCTGGTGGCCGGGATCGTCCGGTAGGCGGCAAGTGTCAGGTAGCCGGGCATCCGGCAAATGAGATCGCCAGGCGGGCCTGAAAGAAGCTGGTTCGGGATTGGCCATGAGTATGGAGAGCCGGTGGAGCGACTGGGACTGACAGGGATTGAAGATTAAGAGGATTTGAATGTACATTTCAGGAGGCGGTGCGGTCTTTGGGGCTGTGCCGCTTTTCCATGCTCTTTTGCCTCTCTTTTTTGTGCAGGGATAGAGAGGAAAAATTTAATAGTAAGCTTTATAATGGTAATGACCAATTAAGGTCCCCAAGGCACAATATGTAGGAGGAGGTATCTCATGGAATGGGTCCAAAGATTAAATCAAAGCATGAATTATATTGAAGAACATTTAACAGGTGAAATTGACTATGAACAGCTTGGGCGG
>JAAWHK010000009.1 GCA_022795805.1 Hungatella sp.
AAAGAAGAACTTCACCGGCTCTGGGAGAATTACTACATTCCGATGGTAAAGGGATATTTTGCGGCATATGGCTCCTTCCGTTCCGACGATGTGAAGACGCTCAACAGCAATATCAGTCTTGCTGATATGGAGGGCTTTGTCTATGACCTGATTTCTCCTTTTCCGGACTATCAGAGGACCTTTGGGACGTACGCGTCGGAGGATATTACCGGGACGGGGAATGTGGGGGTCTGCCTTTTCGAGAAGAAGCCCATACGCATAGACGGGTTCGAACACTATCGGGTGGCGTCCCAGGGATATTCGGGGGTCAGCGCTCCCATCCGCGTCGGCGGGAAGATGGTGGGGGTACTCAACGTCAACAATCCCCAGCACAGCCTGGCACCGGAGGCGCTGGATATCTGCGCGGAGGGGAGCCGCCTGATCTCTCTCATGGTGGAGAGCAAAAAGCAGGATCAGATACGGTATCTGTCGGTGGCCTCCTTTTTTGACAAGCTGATCGATGTGGCCGGCCGCGCCATCATCGTGGCGGACCAGGACGGGATGATCTTAAGCGCCAACAAAGAGGGAAGGCTTTTGGTTCCCGGGTATGAGGAGAAACCCTACGCCTCCCAGTCCATTGCCGGGTATCTCCAGAAGAAAAGCAGCCTGTTTGCCATTCTGGAGGAACACAAGCAGGGGCAGGAGCCCCAGAAGGTGGTGTTCAAGGCCGCAAAGACCGCGCAGATCCGGGAGAGGACTCTTTTGTGTGTCAACGAGGTGATTCTTTTAAACGGCATGCGTCAGAGGGTTCTGGTGTTTGAATGTGAGAATGCCTCCGCGCTGCGGGAGAAGGAGAAGCGGCCCAGGCTGCCTCTGCGCAGAAAAGAGGAGGAGAAATTCTATATCGGCAGCAGCCAGGTATGGAAAGAGGTGGACGATACCGTGAAGAAGGTGGCCGGGTACCGCTCCAACGTCCTGATCCTGGGGGAGACGGGGACCGGCAAGGAAGTGGTGGCTCAGACCATCCACCGCCTCAGCGGCAGGGAGGGCGCCTTTGTGCCGCTCAACTGCGGTGCCATCCCCAAGGATCTTCTGGCCAGTGAGCTGTTCGGCTATGAGGGCGGTGCCTTTACGGGCGCGAAAGCCACGGGGGCTGTGGGCAAGTTCGAGTACGCCCACAAGGGGACGCTGTTTCTGGATGAGATCGGGGAGATGCCGGTGGATATGCAGGTATCTTTGCTGCGGGTCCTTCAGGAGCAGACGGTGACCCGCATCGGGGGCAACAAGCAGCAGAGGTTTGACGTGCGTATCGTGGCTGCCACCAACCAGGACATCGGACAGATGATCGCGGACAAGCTGTTTCGCTCCGACCTTTTCTACCGGCTCAGCGTCATTGAGATCCATCTTCCCAAGCTGGCAGAGAGGGGCGACGACGTGGTTCTTCTGGCGGATCATTTTAATCAGGTTCTAAGCGAGACCCTCCAGGTGTGCAGACAGGAGCTTTCCGGGGAGGTGATCGAGTTCTTGAAGGCCTACTCCTGGCCCGGCAATGTGCGGGAGCTAAAAAACGTTATCGAGAAGGTGCTTATCGTGGCCAACGGCAGGCAGATCCAGGTGAGGGATTTCCCGAAACATATGCGGGACCAGGTGGGGAGGATGGCAGAAGGCGGAAGAAGGAAAGAGCAGGACAGGAAAGAGAACCGGGAGCCAGAGGACAAAGAGGATGAGAACTTAAGCCCCAAGGAGAGGAAGGACAAAAGGCAGAGGGAGCAGGTGGCCAGGCTCATGGAGAAGCACATGGGCAACTTATCCCGGGTGGCCGAGGACATGGGGATCTCACGGAACACGCTGTATCGGAAGATGGAGCGGTGGGATATCGAGATGAAAGTTACAATTCGTCCAAAATCTTAGAAAATGGCATGATTTTTGCATAAACAGTTGCATCAGAATGAGGAAAGGATGTAGAAAATATGAATGTAATCGCATGTTACAAGATTGTTCCGGACGAGCAGGATATTGTGGTCAATGGAGACAGGACCCTTTCGCTGGACAAGGCGGCTTTAAAGGTCGGGCAGTACGATTTGAACGCGGTGGAGGCCGGAGCGCAGCTGGCAGAGGCGTCGGGGGGAAAGCTGACGGTTCTCAGCGCGGGAGGCGCGGAGGCGGAAAATTCCAAGATGAAGAAGAGTATTCTGTCCAGAGGACCTCAGGAGAATTTCGTATACGTGAGTCCTGCCATGGCGGGCGCCGATGCCGGAGTTACGGCCAAAGTGCTGTGTGAGGCGGTGAAGAAGATGGAGGGCTGGGATCTGGTGCTCTGCGGCGAGGGATCCAGCGATTTGTACTCCCAGCAGGTGGGAATCCAGCTGGGGGAGCGCCTGGGACTTCCCACTCTGAATGCGGTGAGCAAGATCACGGATGCAGGGGATGGAAAGGTGATCGTGGAGAGAAGCCTGGAAGATGAGGTGGAAGTGATCGAGGTTGTCCTTCCGGCCGTGCTCTCCGTAACGTCGGACATCAATATAACCCGGGTTCCCACCATGAAGGAGATCCTGGCTGCGGGCAAGAAGCCTACCACGGTGTGGAAAGAGGGGGAGATCCCTGCTTTTGCACCGCTGATGGAGACCGTAAGCGTGCTGGCGCCCCAGGAGACGGAGCGCAAGTGTGTTGTGGTAGAGGGCGACGACGGGGACAAGATTGCACAGTTTTGCCAGCTTATTAAAGCGGAATTACAGTAAGGGGGGAGAGCCATGAATTTGAGAAAAATCGTAGTCTATTCGGAAGACAGAAAAGCCGTGTGTGAACTGGCATCAGGAGCCGCAGGGCTGGCTGATCAGGTGACGGCAGTGGTTTTGGGAACAGAGGAGGATGCCCGGGAGGCGGCCAGGTACTGCGCTCAGGTGGTTCTGGTGCCGAAGCAGGAAGGAAAGATGGCGGAGGAGTACGTTCCGGCCGTGGAGAAGATCATAAGGGAGGAGGACCCGGTTCTGGTTCTCATGGCTTCCACCCGCAGAGGCAAATGCGCCGCCGGACAGCTGGCAGCGCGGCTGGACGCAGGCATTGTGACGGAAGTCAGCGCCGTGGAGCCGGTATCCGGCGACGAGGTAGTCTTAAAGAAGATGGTGTACGGGGGAGCGGCTGTGGCCTCCCTGAAGGCGGCGAAAAGACCGGCCTTCGCTCTGGTGGGAGCCGGTTTCTGTGAGGCGGCACAGCTGTCCCGGCCGGGAAGTGTCCGCATGGAGGAGGTATCCCTGGGCGAGAGCCGTATGACGCGCACCGGCGTTCTGCCAAAGACCGAGGAGCGGGTGAACCTGACCGCTGCCAAGAGGATCGTGGGCGTCGGCCGCGGCGTGGGCGCCGAGGAGAAGATTGCCGCTCTGGAGGAGCTGGCAGAGAAGATCGGGGCCGAGATGGCCTGCTCCCGTCCCATTGCGGAGGGAGAAAAGTGGATGCCCAAGAACCGGTATCTGGGCGTATCCGGCGTGGTGGTGAAACCGGATGTGTATGTGGCCTGCGGAATCTCCGGTCAGGTTCAGCACATGGTGGGCGTCAACGAGGCCCGGGTTATCGTGGCGGTGAACAAGGATAAGAACGCACCTATCTTTAAGCACTGCGATTACGGCATTGTGGGGGATTTAAACAAGGTGATCCCGGCTTTGACGGAACTTCTGTAGAATGAGATACGACCGTATGACGTTTGGATCTGCTGTGGGGCTGGCAGCCCCGCAGACCTGGGCGGCGACTTTGGGGCCTGTTCTGGCGGCAGGGGCTTGGGCCGTCAACCTGCAGGGGAGGGCGGATGCGGTGCTTTTCTATCTGGTACTGTGTGCCGCCCTCCTGATGCAGTCGGCGGTCAATACGCTGAATGACTACTATGATTACAGGAAGGGCACGGACAATCGGGACAACTCCCTGGACCCGGAGGAGGCGGTTTTAGTGTACCGCTGCCTGCGTCCGGGGGACGTGCTTGGGCTGGCAGCCGGTTTTCTGGCAGCAGCCGGTCTTATAGGGCTCTACGTGACTGCCCGCTGCGGGCCCGTGCCTCTGGCCGTGGGATGCGCGGGCGGTGTGGCGATCCTTCTCTACTCCGGCGGAAAGTTCCCCATATCCTACTTTCCGGTGGGAGAGCTGGTATCGGGGGCGGTGATGGGAGGCCTTCTGCCCATGGCGGTGATACATGTGCTGACGGGAAGCTTTGAGCCTTCGACATTGTGGCAGATGGCGCCTCTGATGCTGGGAGTGGGGCTTATTATGTACACCAACAATATCAGCGACATCGAGAAGGACAGGCCCGCCGGCCGCATGACCCTGCCCGTATGCCTGGGACGAAAGCGGGCCGGCATAGTGTATCGCCTTCTTCTGGCGGTGTGGGTTTTGTCCCTGGGGTACATGGTGTTTCGTTATTTTCCCGAAGGCTTCTGTTTGTATCCTCTGTATCTGGGATTTGCGGGAGCGAAAGCCGCAGGGCAGATGAGGCTTTCTTTTGCCCCCGGGGAGCGGAGGGCGGCCATGGCGGGAATTACGGGGCTGAATTTGTGTACAGGACTTTTCTATGCCGCCATGATGCTGACGGACAGGGCCGCGGGGTGAGATCCCCCGGGGATTCGGGGGTATGAGGATACCGACAAGATTCACCACAAACATTCAGGAGCAGACATGCCATGGAACCAGACATTTATCATATATTTCAATCCATAGCATCCCGCTATGACCGATCAAACGCCATTATCAGCATGGGGATGCACCGGCAGTGGAAGGGGCGCATGGTCCGTACCCTGACAGGGATGATACCGAGGGACGGACGCATTCTGGATTTGTGCTGCGGCACCGGGGATATCGCCGGGATGTTTCTTCAGGCCGAAGGCTCTTTTAATGTGACGGCCGCGGATTTTTCGCTGAACATGCTCTGGGAGGCGGAGAGAAAGCTTTCAGGGATACCGGGAGAAAAAAGGTACTCCCTGGTGCGGGCCAACGCCATGGAGCTTCCGTGGGAGGACGGCACGTTTGATGCGGCGGTCATTTCCTTCGGTCTGCGCAACACGCCGGACTGGAACCGTGTTCTCAGGGAGATGGTCCGGGTGACAAAGACAGGGGGGATCGTCTGCGTGATGGACGCCCATTATCCGGAGAATGTCCTGGTGCGGGGGGCATTCTCCCTGTATTTTACCTGGATTATGCCCCTGCTGGGAGGGGGAATAAAAAACCGGGGGGAGTATCGGTGGCTGAACCGGTCCGCCAGGGCGTTTGCCGGTGTGGCACAGCTTATGGATATGATGGGGGAGGCGGGGCTGACCCGCAGAAGGTACAGAAAGTTTCTGTTCGGCAGCTGCGTGTACCAGCTGGGCGAGAAGGCAGGAAAGCGGAAAGGGACACGGGAAGATGAAGGACTGGATGGATAAGGAGCTGGGGCTTGTAGAGCAGTATTTGAGGGAGTTTACGGAGGACTTAAGCAGGCGGGAGCCTTTGAGCGGGATTCTGGCAGATGTGCTGGGGGCGCCGGGCAAGCGCCTGCGGCCCCGCATGGTGCTGGCCTGCGGTTTTTTGGGGAACGATTTTGAGGCGCGGAGGGATCGGCTGTGCAGAATAGGGGCTCTCATTGAGATGGTTCACTGTGCATCTCTGATTCACGACGACATAATCGACGACTCGTCCCTCAGGAGAGGGAAAAGGACCGTGCAGTCCAAATACGGAAAGGACATGGCCGTGTACACCGGAGACTATATCCTGGGCAAGGTGCTGTACTATCTGATGGAGATGGGGGCCGCGGACAGCGGCATGATTCTGGGAAGATGCGTTCAGGACATGTGTGCCGGGGAGCTTAACCAGCACTCTCACCGCTTTGACTGCCAGGTATCCAAGGAGCAGTATCTGGCCAGCATAAACGGAAAGACAGCGGCTCTCTTTCGGGCGGCCTGCAGCATCGGCGCCCTGGAGGGTGGGTGCGGCGGGGAAGGACAGAGAAAAGCCGGCGATATGGGGGAGAACATCGGCATGTTCTTCCAGATCCGGGACGACCTTATGGACTTTCAGGCCGGTGAGCAGTGGGACGGGAAGCCTGCCTGCCAGGACTTTTTTCAGGGCATCTACACCCTGCCGGTTGTCCGCGCCCTGGAATATCCCCTGACGGAAGGCAGGATGAGGAGTCTCATCCGGGAGTCCAGGCAGGGGCAGACAGGGGAGGCTGTCCTGCGGGAGCGGCTTAACCGGCTGATCTTTGAGGCGGGGGGAGTCCGGTACGCGACAAGCTGTATGGAAAAGTACAAAAAGAATGCGTTTAACCTGCTTAAAGAGATGCCTGAGGGCAGGGGGAGAAACGAGATCGAGAGAATGGTCAGATCCCTGGCCTCAAAGACCGGCGGCTGAGAGGAAAAGAAATGATTCAGCTTTTATAGGAAGGAGGTATTTTTATGGCAATGCACCAGGCAATGACAAAGAACGGACCGGTATCCGGCGTTCCGGGGGGCAATCCGGGCATCACCGTTTTTAAGGGGATTCCCTATGCGGCCCCGCCTGTGGGAGAGAACCGATGGCGGGCGCCTCAGCCCGTGAAGGACTGGGAGGGCGTGTGGAAGGCGGATCATTTCCGGGGATTCTGCCCTCAGGAGAAGGAGAAAAGCCCGGTGTTTCTGAGAGAGAACCCCGGGCCTTTTGAGGCCATGGACGAGGACTGCCTGTACTTAAATGTGTGGACTCCCGCAGAGTCCGGGGACGCCCGGCTTCCCGTGGTGATGTGGATTCACGGGGGAGCCAACGTGCGGGGCTGGGGTCACCAGACGTCCTTTGACGGGGAGGGATTTGCCAGGAGGGGCGTGATTCTGGTGACGTTCAACTGGAGAGTCAATATATTCGGCTGGCTGGCCCACCCCCATCTGAGTGAGGAAAACCAGGACCACATATCAGGCAATTACGGGGTTCTGGATCAGGTGGCTGCACTCCAGTGGATCAGGGATAACATCGCTGCCTTCGGCGGAGACCCGGATAATGTGACGGTGGCAGGGGAATCGGCAGGCGCCAGTTCCACCATGAATCTGTGCTGCACCCCCCTGACGGCGGGGCTGTTCCACCACGCCGTCATGCAGAGCGGAGGAGGCTTTGATTTGTTCTCCTCCACCATGATTCCCACCCTCAAGATGGCGGAGAAGACCGTGGATCTAAAGAGATGTCTTCTGGTGGATTCCATAGAGGAGGCCAGAAAGCTGGACGCGGAGGAGATCGTCCGCCGCATGAGCCGTCCTGAGGCCGCAGGCTCCTACCTTCCCATGCAGGTGGTGGACGGGGTGGTGTTCGACGGCACCATAACCGACATCTGCAAGGCGGGGAACTACCACAAGATCGACTACATCATCGGTTTTACCAGCGACGAGACGGCCATGTACGAGCTGCCTGAGGACCGGGAGTTCTTCGCGGAGGATGTGCGGGGCGAGTACGGCGCTTACGCGGACCGGTATCTTGAACTTTGTGATTTCCTGGAGGACGACAGCGCGTTTCGGGCCCACTTAAAGGTCCGCAGCGCGGAGCAGCTTAAGACAGGGGCCCTGGTGTTTGCGGAGCTTCTGGAGGAGCAGGGCCACGGGCCTGTGTATATGTACTGCTTTGACAGGCAGATGCCGGGAGACGACGCGGGGGCGTACCACTCTTCGGAGCTGTGGTATCTGTTTGAGACTTTAAACCGCAACTGGAGGCCTTTTACGGGGAAGGATTTTGAACTTTCCAGGGCCATGGCGGACTACTGGTGCAATTTTGCAAAAACCGGCGACCCCAACGGGGAGGGCCTTCCGGTGTGGGAGACTTACAGGAAAGCGGACCATAAGATGATGGAGCTGGGGCTTACGGTGGGGATGAAGGATTTCGGTGAAAATGAGCGTGTGAAATTCAGAAAAGATTTTGTGATGAAGAGACTGTAAATACAGGGCCGGTCGCAGATGGGGCAGATGTGCGACCGGCCCTTAAAAACGTACGGGAGACGTTCTCTCAGCAGGGGCCGCCTCCCTCAAAGTCTCTGCCCCAGTAGAGAATTCCGTCCCGGCTGATCCTGGAGCACTCCCCCGTATCGTGGAGATATTCCAGGCAGGAGAAGGTCTTCGTGAGGATCATCTTTATCTTGATAATCTGGCTGTCTTTGTCTGCCTGGGGAAGAAGGGAGATGCCGTACGCTTTGAAGGCGGCTTCCTTGATGGTTATGGGTCTGGTGCCGAAAGCGACTATGTGGCGGATCAGGTCCAGCTTTTTGCGGTATGCCTCCTGGATTTTGCGGACCACGGCCCCGGTGCCCGTGAAGGAGTCGTTGTGGGACGGGAGTATGGTGCAGCCCTGGTACTTCTTCTCAAAGGTATCCAGAGACTGAAAGTACATCTGGAGCAGATGTTCGTTCATGTAGGCGGTGGCCACGATGGGCACGATGCCGTCGATAAGCTGGTCGGCGCAAAACAGGACGCTGCGGCTGCTGTCCCATAGCCCCATCTGCCCGAAGGTGTGGCCCCTTAAGGGGACTGCCTGAAAGCGGTAATCGCCGTAACAGAACATCTGTCCCGCCTTTATGGGGGAGCAGGGGCAGGCGCCTCCCCGGAAAAACATGCTTTTTTCCGGCTTCTTCAAGTGTTCGTTGAGCCGCATGAATTCCTCCCACAGCCTGGGTGTCTTCTCCGGTGTGACCCCGACGGTTCGGAGAACCCTGGTCTGCTCCTCCAGGGCTTTCTCACTTTGTGTGTAGCAGAGGCAGTCGTAGGGGTGCCGATTCTCCTCAGGGTTCATGAAGATTCGGGCTCCCATCTCCATGAGAGTCCGGGCCAGGCCGGTGTGGTCGTGGTGCTTGTGGGTCAGAAACACGTCCAGGTTCTCACAGGAGACACCGGCCTCTGTCAGGGAACCAAGAAGCGTCCGCCGGCTCTCGTCGTTCTGAAATCCGGCGTCGATCAGAAGGCTTCTCTCCCCCTTTTTTCCGGGAATGAGAAAGACCCGGATTTCATTAACGGTATTTATACGGTCATAGAGGGTAATTTCATAAATTCCCGGAATGCGTTCAATCATGAGATATGGTCCGTCCTTTAAATATTTGGTGTCATTTTATCAAATTTGGCGGGGAGCTGCAACCGTAAATTTTGCGAAGATTTAAAAGGAAAAGTTTGACTTGTATTTCCATTTGACTTATAATGAATGGTATCTATGACGAAAGAGAGGCTGATTTACGGATGATTAGGAGCATGACAGGATTCGGCAGGTGCGAGAGAGTTACGGAACAGTACAAGATATCGGTGGAAATGAAGGCAGTGAATCACCGCTATCTGGATCTTGGCATCAAGATGCCAAAGCGGTTCAACTATTTCGAGGCCGGAATCCGGGGCATGTTAAAGACCTATATACAACGGGGAAAGGTGGATATCTTCATTAATTACGAGGACTACACCAGGGAGAAGCTGTGCCTGAAATACAACGATAATCTTGCATCCGAGTATGTACAGTATTTTCAGAGGATGAGTCAGGAGTTCTCCATAGCCAACGACTTAACCGCCGGAGTTCTGGCCAGGATGCCGGAGGTGCTGACCATGGATCAGGAGCCGGAGGATGAGGACGCCATGTGGAAGATCCTGTCCCAGGCCATAGAGGAGGCGGCCAAGCGGTTTGTGGAGAGCCGCACCCTGGAGGGGGAGAGCTTAAAAGCCGATCTCCTCGGCAAGCTGGAGAAGATGGAGGAGCTGGTGGAGTATGTGGAGGAGCGCTCCCCGTCCATCGTGGCGGAATATCAGGCCAGGCTGGAAGCCAGGGTGAAGGAGCTTCTGGGCGGCACCGGCATTGACGAGAGCCGCATCGTCACGGAGGTTACCATCTTCGCGGATAAGGTCTGTGTGGACGAGGAGATCGTGCGTCTGAAAAGCCACATCCGCCACATGGCCGGGGACCTGAAGGCCGGAGGCGGCGTGGGCCGGAAGCTGGATTTTCTTGCCCAGGAGATGAACCGGGAAGCCAACACGATCCTGTCCAAGGCCAATGACCTGGAGATATCGGACAGAGCCATCGCCCTGAAGACGGAGATCGAAAAGATTCGGGAACAGATTCAAAATATCGAGTAGGAGCTGACGTACATGAGTGAGCAGGGAATTTTAGTCGTGGTATCCGGTTTTTCCGGAGCCGGAAAAGGGACGCTGATAAAGGCCATGCTGGACAGGTATCACAGCTACGCGCTGTCTGTCTCAGCCACCACCCGGGCGCCCCGGGAAGGGGAAGCGGACGGGCGGGAATATTTCTTTGTGACCAGGGAAAAATTTGAACAGATGATAGAGGAGGAACAGCTGATCGAACATGCCATGTATGTGAATAACTACTATGGCACGCCAAGGCAGTATGTGTTCCAGCAGATGGCAGACGGGAAGGACGTTATTCTGGAGATTGAGATACAGGGGGCGCTTAAGATTAAGGAGCGGTTTCCGGAGGCGCTTCTGCTGTTTGTGATGCCGCCCAGCGCCGATGAGCTGAGGAGAAGGCTTGTGGGCAGAGGTACGGAGAGTGAGGAGATCATCGACAAACGTCTGCACCGGGCTGCCGAGGAGGCGTCTGGCATCACCTCCTACGATTACATCCTGATCAATGACAAGGTGGAACAGTGCGCACAGGAGATGCACGAGTTGATTCAGGCGCAGCACAGAAGAGTCAGCGGCAATCTGGATTTCATCGAGCAGATGAAGGCAGAGCTGAAAGCCGTATAGAATGGTTATTGATTTTAATCGGGAATATTTCAGAAAGTGAGGGCAAATATATGTTACATCCGTCATACACAGATTTGATCAACGCCGTAAACAGCGGCGTGGAGCCGGGGGAGGAACCGGTGGTTCAGAGCCGCTACTCCATTGTCATCGCCACTGCAAAGAGGGCCAGACAGCTGATCGCCGGGGAGGAACCCATGGTGAGCCGCGCGTACAACAAAAAGCCATTGTCCGTAGCAGTGGAGGAGCTGTATGCGTCAAAGGTAAAGATCTTAAGCGAGGACGATTCCGCGGACGAGGACGGCGGGTCCGAAGAGGCGCTCCAGGAGCAGGAAGCTTTCGAGGACGGGGCTGCAGCGGAGGATACGGCGGATGAGGCCGGTGCGGAGGACGGAGAGGACAGCCGGGAAGCGGACCAGGAAGTTTAGGTTTGCCCCTTGACACGCAGGTGCGCCTGCCGCATGAAGGTTTAGAGGAAAGAAGCCGTCTCACCTGAAAGGAGATGGCTTTTTGTCAGGAGATGAGATGAACATACTTTTTATTTCGCTTGGATGCGATAAGAACCTGGTGGACACGGAGAAGATGCTGGGACTTTTGAAAAACGACGGCTATCTCTTTACGGATGACGAGGAGTCGGCGGACATCGTTGTGGTCAACACCTGCTGTTTTATCGGGGATGCCAAGGAGGAGAGCATTAACACCATCCTGGAGATGGCTGAGCTGAAGAATACCGCAAGGTGCAGAGGGCTGATTGTAACGGGATGCCTGGCCCAGAGATACCGGGAGGAGGTCATGAAGGAGATACCGGAGGTGGACGCCTGTGTGGGGACCACGGCCTATGAGGATATTTCCCGGGTGATCCGAAGTGTCCTTGAGGGCGGAAGGGAGATGTGCTACAGGGATGTAAACCATCTGCCCGACGTGAGAACTTCCAGGATCGTTACCACAGGCGGCCACTATGCGTTTTTGAAGATCGCGGAGGGGTGCGACAAGCACTGTACCTACTGTGTGATTCCGGGGGTGCGGGGCAGATACCGCAGCGTGCCTCTGGAAAGACTTCTGGGGGAGGCTAAGGAGCTGGCCCGGGCGGGAGTAAAGGAGCTTATACTGGTGGCCCAGGAGACCACCGTCTACGGCACGGATCTGTACGGGGAAAAATCCCTGCCCAGGCTTCTGCGTGAGCTGTGCCGGATTTGCGGGATCCAGTGGATTCGGATTCTGTACTGTTACCCGGAGGAGATCACGCCGGAACTGATTGAGACGGTGAAGACGGAGGACAAGGTGTGCAAGTATCTGGACATTCCCATCCAGCACGCCAGCGACCGGATTTTAAAGCGCATGGGGCGGCGGACCGATAGAAGTCAGCTTAAGTCCGTCATAGAAACCCTGCGGCGCCGGATCCCGGACATTGTCATAAGGACCACTCTCATCTGCGGATTCCCCGGGGAGACGAAGGAGGACCATGAGATCCTCATGGATTTTGTAGATGAGATGGAATTTGAGCGGCTGGGAGTCTTTGCCTACTCTCAGGAGGAGGATACCCCCGCGGCCGGATTTGCGGACCAGGTGGATGAGGAGGTAAAGGCTTTGCGCCGGGATGAGATTATGGAGCTGCAGCAGGAGATATCCCTGGAGAAGTCAGAGACCATGATCGGCCGGGTTATGGAGGTTATGATAGAGGGGAAGGTGGCCGACGAGAACGCCTATGTGGGCCGCACCTACATGGACGCCCCGGGGGTGGACGGAATGGTCTTTGTGAACACGGAGGAGCTGCTTATGTCGGGGGATTTTGTCCGGGTAAAGATAACCGGCGCCCTGGAATACGATTTGATAGGAGAGATGTGGAATGAATCTGCCAAATAAACTTACGGTGCTGAGAGTGCTTTTGATACCGTTTTTTGTGGCCGCCCTTCTGTGGGACGGCGGTGAAAATATGACGCTGCGGTATGGGGCGGCGGCGATCTTTATCGTGGCCAGCCTGACCGATCTTCTGGACGGAAAAATTGCCAGAAAGTACAATCTGGTTACCAACTTCGGGAAATTTATGGACCCGCTGGCCGACAAGCTTCTGGTGTGTTCCGCGCTGATCTGCCTGATTGAGCTGGGTGAGATACCGGCGTGGATGGTCATTGTGATTATCAGCCGGGAATTTATTATCAGCGGTTTCAGGCTGGTGGCTTCGGACAACGGGGTGGTCATAGCGGCCAGCTATTGGGGAAAATTTAAGACCACGTTTCAGATGATTGCAGTGATTCTTCTGATCCTGGGAATTGAGTCCATAAAGGTGGTTACGGATTTCTTCCTGTGGACCGCCGTGGTGCTGACCGTGGTTTCTCTGGCGGATTACATTGCAAAGAATCACAAGGTTCTGACGGAAGGGAGCATGTAAGATATGGTAGCGGAGCTGATCAGTGTGGGGACGGAGCTTCTTTTAGGCAACATTGTAAACACCAACGCCCATTTTCTGGCGCAGAAGTGCGCCCTTCTGGGTTTGTCCATGTACAACCAGACGGTGGTGGGGGACAACAGGGAGCGGCTGAAGGAGGCGGTGTCTACGGCTCTGAGCCGGGCGGATGTGGTGATTCTCACGGGAGGTCTGGGACCTACGGAGGACGATCTGACCAAGGAGACATGTGCCGAAGTCCTGGGATGCCCTTTGGCGGAGGACGGTCATACCAGGGAGAGAATCGAGAGCTATTTTAAGAACGGCATCTACAGGGAGATACCGGAGAACAACTGGAAGCAGGCTATGGTTCCCCAGGGGGCTCAGGTCCTGGACAATGACAACGGGACGGCGCCGGGCCTGATTATGGAGAAGAATGGGAAGCGTCTGATCCTTCTTCCGGGGCCTCCGGTTGAGATGATTCCGCTGTTTAACGGACAGGTGGAGCCTTACCTTCGGAAACTGCAGCCGGAGATCCTCATGTCCAGAATGGTGAAGATGTGCGGCGTGGGGGAAAGCCTGGCGGAGGAGATGCTGCTGGACTTAATCGACGGTCAGACCAATCCCACCATTGCCACCTACGCCAAGACCGGCGAGGTGCATGTGCGGGTCACGGCCCTTGCGCCGGACGAGACGGTTGGGGAGAGGCTTATTAAGCCGGTGGTGAAGGAGATCAAGAAGCGGTTCGGCCGGGCAGTTTACTCTGTGAAAGAGGAGGAGACTCTGGAGATGTCCGTGGTCCGGCTTCTGAAGAAGCATGAGCTGACCGTTACTACGGCGGAGTCCTGCACAGGGGGTATGGTGGCGGGACGGCTCATCAATGTGGCCGGGGCGTCGGACGTGTTTAAGGAGGGCTTTGTCACCTACTCCAATAAAGCCAAGAGAAGGCGTCTGGATGTGAACAAGAGCACCCTGAAAAAGCACGGGGCCGTCAGCAGGGAGACTGCCAGGGAGATGGCTATCGGCGGCGTGTTTGCGGCGGATTCGGACGTGTGCATAGCCGTTACAGGTATCGCCGGGCCTGACGGCGGAACGGAGGAGAAGCCGGTGGGCCTGGTGTATATGGCCTGCTGTTTTAAGGATAAAGTGACCGTGGAGAAGTACCAGTTTAAGGGGAATCGGGGCAAGGTCCGGGAACAGGCCGTGGTGCGGGCTCTGGATCTGGTGCGGAGAACGGTTTTGGAGTACTGCGAATGATGTTTCTGCGGGAGCGGAGGTACTGTACACGCATAGGCGTAATGGTCTGCGGGGAGGCATTTGCTGAGTTATAGGAAAATATGGGGGTGAGGATTTGGAGACCAGAATGAGAAAAAAACGGATATCGGCGGCTTACAGGTACTGTTTTGCCGGGCTTGTGCTGCAGCTGTGGCTCTACTGTGAGGAGACGCTGGAGGCGCCGTCGGAGATTTCCGAAGAGGAGAGGGCGTCAGGGACTGAGTTCAGGGCGATTCTGAAGGGATTTCTGAAGGGAGAGGACGAGGCGTTTGAGCAGCTGAAATCCCTGAGAGACAGGATGATTGGGAGGATGGAGATCCTGACAGCTTTTTCCGACTGTTTTCAGATATATGAGTATGTGTTAAACCGGGTGGAGAGGCGTTTTGTCGTTATGAAGGATTCGGAGTACACACCTGAAAAACTGGCGTCGGCTTTGACGGATTCCCTGCTCTCATCAGAGGATTCCGCTGAGAGAAACGGGTTTTTGAGGGATATTGTGGCTCAGCTTCCGGTGCGCTTTACGCGGCAGAAGTTTTATGCCATGGTGGCGGAGCGGCTTTCTTCCTACATCGGACTTAACAGGAAGAACGTGGAAGACTACCTGTATATGCTGAAGACTTCCGTTATGATCGGTCTTCCGGAGGGCATGGAACGTGAGCGTGATTTGTGGGAGCTGCTGGATGTGCTCTGCCGGGCGAACTATAAAGGCATGGATCAGGCGGAATTTGACAGATGCATGAAAGCGCTTGACCGGGGAAGCAGACTGCTGTCCGGGAAGACGGACGGATGTCTGTCCCTGCAGCAGATGATCAACGACCTGTATGTCCTGTTTTTGACAGAGGGGGAGAAGCTGACGGACGCCAGGGAGAATGAAATGTTTCGGGCAGGGGCGGGAAAGATTCTGGATGCCCTGGACTCCACGGACAGACGCATTCTGGAGGATGACGAAATTCCTGAGCAGATGGAGGGGATTCAGGAGGCTGTCATGGACCTTGTCATGGCAGGAAGCTCCGGGGAAGACCCGGTTCTGGACAAGGTGGACAGGCTTGTGTCGGGAAGCAGCTTCATGAGCGTGGAGCCTGAGACGTGTCCGGAGCAGGAAGCGGACAGGCAGTGGCTGGACAGGGAGACGGAGACTTTTTGCAGGCAGCTGGACGATTTGTTTGGGAACAGTCAGAAGATGGTGGTCCGGGCTGTTATGGCCAGGGTGATCTCCAGCCTTCCCATGGTGTTCGGCAACAGCAGGGAGGTGGAGGCGTACATCCGCTCCAGCCTGGAGAGTTGTACGGATTTTGCCGAGAGGGAGGCATCCATGGAGTTGCTGGAGCAGGAGCTTATAGAACATGTTCTGGTATAGATATCTGTATGTGGGCGAGAGGGCGAAGCGATACCGGTCCTCCATTATCCGGGGGATACGGGAAAAAAGATACTGTCCGGGGGTGTATGTGATTACTCCCCCGTCAAACGGGAATAATACTCTTGACATTTATCCGCAGTACATGCTTTTGCTGGGCGGATACAGGAACCGGGAGTTTCACATCCTGGGGATTGCCGTCGGGCGCAGGGAGGCTTTGAACCTGGCGGGTACCATTGTAAGTGATATGTACGCTTTGACAGGCGGTTTTTGCCTTGACCGATTTCTGACAGAAAGGGGCAGTAGGGTGTGAGCAGATGCTTCCGATTCTATTGATGGTATTGAAGATCACAGGGATTGTGATTCTGGCACTTTTAGGGCTGGTGCTTTTGGGGCTCCTTGCGGTGCTTCTGGTGCCTGTCCGCTATTCCGTGTCCGGCTCCTACTACGGAAAGGCCAAGGGCAGCGTGAAGGTAACCTGGCTGTTTCGCGCGGTGTCCGTGAACGTTACATATGAGGACGGGCTGGATGGGACGCTGAGAATGCTGGGGAAACGGCTGTTTCACATAGGGGGAGAGGAGTCGGGCCAAAAAGGTGACGGAGCCGGGGCTTTTACGGAGGCCGACGGGGCGCTCCGGGTGGACTATGTGGAAAATGCAAAGGAGGAAGACATAGACAGCTTTGGCACAGAGAACGGGAAGCGTGCCGAGAAAGATGCAGAGATAGATTCCGGGACGGAAAAGCCCCGTGACGGGGAGGAGCCGGAGAGAAGCGCCGGAAGAGAAGCATGCCGCCAGGGGCCGGAACCGTGTTTGGAGGAGGACAAAAAGACACAGTACCGGGAGGAGAGGGCAGCCGGCAGCCGGATCCGGTTTTACGGGGAGGATTCCGGGGAGGAACCGGAGGCTGAGGATTGTGCAGAATCTCCCAAAACCGAAAAGCTAAAGAACCTGGTCCGGTCCGTTAAGGCTGTCTGGAACCGGGCCGCGGAGTATAAGGACAGGGGACTGGCATTTTGGAATGACGAGGCGAATCAGAAGACCATACGACTCGTGCTCCGTCAGGTGCAAGCCATTGTCCGCCACCTCCTTCCCACAAAGATTCAGGGGAAGGCCGTGTTCGGGTTCGAGGACCCTGGGACCACAGGCAAGGTTCTGGCGGCGTTTGGCATAGTCTACGGTATGTACGGGGATCATCTCCAGATTGTGCCCGTGTTTGACAGAAAAGTCCTGGAGGCGGAAGGCAGCCTGAAAGGGCGTGTGCAGGCAGGCGTTATAGGGGCCCGGTGCGTACGGGTTTTGTTGAATAAAAATTTCAGAAGGCTGCTGAGGGGCCTTTTCAGGAACGGAGGAGAATAGGAGACATGGCAGAGCTTAAGAGAGAGAGTCAGAACGGGTTTTCGGCGGCGGTGGATGCGCTGTTTCAGGGCATGGATCATCTGGTGGCCACGAAGACTGTGGTGGGAGATGCGGTGAAGGTGGACGACGCCATCATTCTTCCGCTGATGGACGTGACCTGCGGGATGGCGGCGGGCACATTTGCGGAGAACGCAAAGAACAAGGGAGCCGGCGGCATGAGCGCCAAGTTAAGCCCCAGCGCCGTGCTGGTGATTCAGAACGGCAGCACCCGGCTGGTGAATATCAAGAATCAGAATACGGTCAACAAGATGCTGGATATGGTGCCGGATTTGGTGAACCGGTTTACCAACGGGAAGATGAATGTGGGGGAGGAGTTCTCCGAGGACGCGCTGAAAGCCGCCAGGGAGATGGCAGAGGAGGAGAAAGACATCTGACGGCCGAAATCGGGAAGCCGGGCAAGGAGGGAAAAACCCCGGATAGAGAGGGAATAGGGACAGGCAGTGCTGCATAGGATACAGTATAGCAAGTACACAAAAGGCAGGGATTATTATGAGACGATTGTGGGGCCTGATACTGTTCTGTATCGGGGTGGGGATGGCGGTGAAGGTGCTGATTCCCACCACACTGGCGCTTCTGATCTTTATTATCGGACTTCTCACGCTGGGATATCATCTGTTCTGCAGGTGCTAGAAAACATAAAAAAACTCCAGAGCCGAAGACTCTGGAGTTTAAATCTCTCTAAATTAAGCTCTTTCAACTAAACCGGAACGCAGGCAAGAAGTACATACATACATCTTTTTGGCACCGCCGTTGACTTTAACTTTAACGGATTTTACGTTAGGTTTCCACATCTTGTTAGATCTTCTATGGGAATGGCTCACTGCATTACCAAAGTGAACGCCCTTGCCGCAAATTGAACATTTAGCCATGATCGCACCTCCTTAACAGCTACTTGGCTTCCAATACACGGAACCCACAACAATATGTATAATAGCAGATAATGCCACAATTTGCAAGCGAAATTTTAAAAATCTTTGTAATAGACACAATATCTTGTATGTGGTATACTTAATTTATATGCCTGCCCCCTAATTGGGCGGTTTATGACAGAGTATACCAGGCAGCTGCCCTGGGCAGAATAGAATAAAACAGACGGGAGGTTTTTGTTCATGAAAGGGCGGATCAGCAATAAATTAGGTGAAATCCGGATCAATCCGGAAGTGATTGCCATCTATGCGGGAATGACCGCAGTGGAATGTTTCGGGATTGTGGGAATGGCGGCCATCAGCATGAAGGACGGCCTGGTCAGGCTGCTCAAGAAGGAAAGTCTGACCCACGGGATCAATGTGGACATTGAGGACAACCACATTTCCCTGGATTTCCATGTGATTGTGGCCTACGGCATCAGCATCTCAGCGGTTGCGGACAATTTAATCGAGAACGTAAAATACAAAGTGGAAGAATTCACCGGGATGACTGTGGACAAGATCAATATCTATGTCGAAGGCGTCAGAGTGATTGATTAAGGAGGAGCAGCTGGTGAATATGAATACGATTGATGCAAAGACTCTTCAGAAGGCCTTTCTGGCAGGAGCCAAGGGCCTGGAAGCAAAGAAAGAATGGATTAACGAGCTGAACGTGTTTCCGGTTCCCGACGGAGACACGGGAACCAATATGACCATGACTATCATGTCGGCGGCCAGGGAGGTGGCGGCTATCGAGGACCCCACCATGGAGAAGCTGGCCAAGGCTATTTCCTCCGGTTCCTTAAGGGGCGCCAGGGGTAATTCGGGTGTTATCCTGTCCCAGCTGTTTCGGGGATTCACAAAGGAGATCAAGCCGCTGGAGGTGATTACCACCACCACCTTGGCCAACGCTTTTGTCCGTGCCACGGAGACGGCCTACAAGGCGGTGATGAAACCGAAGGAGGGAACCATTCTCACCGTGGCCAAGGGCATGGCGGACCGGGCGGTGGAGCTGGTGACGGAGACCGAGGACATTGTGGAGTTCGCCAGGAAGGTTATCGAGCACGGTGACTACGTGCTGAGCCAGACGCCGGAGATGCTTCCTATTCTTAAGCAGGCCGGCGTGGTGGATTCCGGCGGCCAGGGGCTGATGCAGGTGATGAAGGGATGCCTGGACGGTCTTCTGGGAAAAGAGACGGATCTGGATGTGGAGCCGGCCGCAGCATCCGTCAGTCCGGCCGCAGCGGTGAAGCCGGGAACGGCGGAGGCTGATATCCGGTTCGGATACTGCACGGAATTTATCATTCATGTGGAGAAGACTTACGGCGACAGGGAGGAGAGGGAGTTTAAGAACTACCTGGAGTCCATCGGCGATTCCATCGTGGTGGTGTCGGACGACGATGTGGTGAAGGTTCATGTCCACACCAACGATCCGGGTCTTGCCATCCAGAAGGCACTCACCTTCGGCTCTCTGTCCAGGATGAAGATTGACAATATGCGGGAGGAGCACCAGGAGCGGCTGATCAAGGACGCCGCCAGGGAGGCGGTCCGCCAGAAGGAAGAGGCAGAAGGCGAAAAGGACGGCAGCGCTGCCCCGGCAGCAGAGCCGAAACCCAGGAAGGAGTACGGCTTTATCGCGGTTTCCATCGGCCGGGGATTCGGGGAGATCTTTCAGGGGATCGGCGCCGACTATCTCATTGAGGGCGGCCAGACCATGAACCCCAGCACGGAGGATATGCTCAACGCCATTGACCGTGTAAACGCCGATACCATCTACATCCTGCCCAACAACAGCAACATTATCCTGGCGGCGGAGCAGGCGGCGTCCCTGGCGGAGGACAAGAAGATCATAGTGATTCCCTCCAGGACGGTTCCCCAGGGAATCGCGGCCATTATCAATTTTGTGCCGGAACTGTCGCCTGACGAGAACCGGGAGGCCATGACGGCGGAGATGAGCCGGGTGAAGACGGGACAGATTACTTATGCGGTGCGAAACACCGTCATCGACGATAAGGAGATCCGCCAGGGGGATATTATGGGCATCGGCGACTCCGGAATCCTGTGTGTGGGCAAGTCGGTCATGGACACGGCTTTGGATACCCTGAGAGCCATGGTGGATGAGGATTCGGAGCTGATCACGGTTTACTACGGAGCGGATATTGCAGAGGATACGGCCCAGGCCCTTTTGGAGAAGGTGCAGGAGGCCTGGCCTGATTGTGAGGCGGAACTTCACAGCGGCGGGCAGCCGATCTACTACTATCTGATGTCCGTGGAGTAGGGAGACGGGGAGCGTGCGACATAGAAGAGGGCTGCGTCACTGTTTTGGTGAGGCGGCCCTTTGTGCGCAGGCCTGAGGCTGCAGATCCTGTGGGCGGGCAAAGGAGGAACATATGGCAGAGAACGGAGAATCGATCCGAACCCTGAAAGGAATAGGGGAAAAGACGGGGAAGCTGTTTGAGAAGCTGGGAGTTTTTACGGTGGCGGATCTGCTGACATACTATCCGCGAGCCTACCAGACATATGAGGCACCGGTTTCGGCGGGGCAGCTTGTACCGGATACCACGGCGGCGGTGGCCGGGATCCTGAATAGGTCCGCTTCCGTCAGGACGTTTCAGCACACCCAGATTGTCACCGCGTCTTTGAAGGATGCGACAGGGGCCGTGCAGCTTACATGGTTTAACATGCCTTTTCTGAAGAATACGCTCCAGGCGGGAACCTTTCACGTCTTTTACGGGAAAGTCGTAAAGAAGAACAACCGGCTGACCATGGAGCAGCCGGAGATATTTACGCGGGAAGGATACAGCGCCGTCAGGGAGTCCATGCAGCCGGTATACGGTCAGACCAGAGGGCTGGGCAACAAGGCCATCACGAGGGCGGTGGCCCAGGCTCTCAGTATCCGCCGGATGGAGCGGGAGTATCTTCCAGACGCCATCCGGAAGAGATACGAGCTGGCGGAGTACAACTACGCCCTGGAGCACATCCATTTTCCGGAGGACAAACAGCAGCTTCTGTTTGCCAGAAAGAGGCTGGTGTTCGACGAATTTTTTCTGTTTGTGCTGGCAGTGAGACGGCTCAGGGAAAAGCGGCAGGACCGAAAAAGCCCCTGGGTCATGAAGCCTGCGCCTCAGGTAAGGGAGCTGGCCAAAAGCCTGCCCTATGAGCTGACCGGGGATCAGAAGGCGGTGCTTGGGGAGGTGGAGAGGGATCTTGGCGGCGGCCTGGTCATGAACCGGCTGGTTCAGGGCGACGTGGGCTCCGGCAAGACCATCATAGCGGTCCTAAGCCTGCTGACGGCGGCCTTCAACGGATATCAGGGGGCACTCATGGCACCTACGGAGGTGCTGGCCAGACAGCACTATGAGAGCATGTGCAGGCTTTTTGACGATTACGGCATTGACAAGCAGGCTGTCCTGGTGACCGGGTCCATGACGGCGAAGGAGAAGCGCACGGCCTACGAGAAGATCCGGAACCATGAGGCGGATGTTATCGTGGGAACCCATGCCCTGATTCAGGAGAAGGTGGTGTATGACAAGCTGGCCCTGGTGATCACCGACGAGCAGCACCGGTTCGGCGTGGGGCAGAGGGAGAGCTTGGGCGGGAAGGGGCAGGAGCCTCACGTGATGGTTATGAGCGCCACCCCCATCCCCAGGACTCTGGCCATTATTCTCTACGGGGATCTGGATATCTCCGTCATCCATGAACTGCCGGGAGGCCGCCTCCCCATTAAAAACTGCGTGGTGGGAACCGGATACCGGGAAAACGCCTACTCGTTTATCAGAAAACAGGTGAAGGAGGGCAGGCAGGCCTATGTCATATGCCCCATGGTGGAGGCCAGCGAGATGATCGAGGCGGAAAACGTGCTGGACTACGCGAAGATGCTTGGCCGCAAGATGCCGGATGTGACCGTGGACTTTCTTCACGGGAAGATGAAGGGGAAGGAGAAGAACCGGATCATGGAGCGGTTCGCGGGCGGGGACATACAGGTTCTGGTGTCCACCACGGTCATCGAGGTGGGGGTCAATGTGCCCAATGCCACGGTGATGATGATCGAGAACGCGGAGCGGTTCGGGCTGGCTCAGCTCCATCAGCTTCGGGGCCGGGTAGGGCGGGGCAGGTACCAGTCGTACTGCATCATGGTCAACTGCGGGGACCAGGAGGGCACGGCGGAGCGCCTGGATATATTGAACCGCTCCAACGACGGATTCTATATAGCATCCGAGGATTTGAAGCTTCGGGGGCCGGGGGATATCTTCGGCATCCGTCAGAGCGGAGATATGGAGTTTAAGCTGGCGGATATATTCACGGACGCCAATCTTTTAAAGACGGTGTCGGAGGAGGTGAACCGCCTTCTGGAGGAGGACGGGGAGCTTTTAAAGGAGGAACACCGGGAACTGAGGCGCCGTCTGTCGGAGTTTCTGGAGAGCAGCTACGATAAGCTGAACCTGTGAAAGGGATTTGCTAAAAAATGACATTTTACACAGAACCTTCTAGTGTATTATTTTTAAGCGGGCACATAATAGGAGTGTAGCAATTAACCAAATCTAAAAACAAGGAGGCGTTTAATATGTCTAGCAAATCTACAAACACTACTAATGTACCTGAGGCAAGAGAGGCAATGGACAAATTCAAGATGGAAGTTGCAGGGGAGATCGGCGTGCCGCTGACCAACGGCTACAACGGCAACCTGACAAGCGCCCAGAACGGTTCCGTAGGCGGTTATATGGTTAAGAAGATGATCGAGGCCCAGGAAAGACAGATGGCCGGTAAGTAAAAAGTCAATATGAGATAAAAGAAAGCTCCTGCCAGCAAAGTCTGACAGGGGCTTCCTTTTTAGGAGGCATACGGGATGTGTTAGTCAAATTATAGTATGAAACCCTGTTTTTTGCGGAGGACTCTAACTTTTTCTACAAAATTTTTTCTGAAATATATAGACAAAATGACAAAAAGATAGTATAGTATAACATAACGACAGCAATATAGTAGTTCTTTCAGAAACCATACAAAAAGTTACATGCACATACAAGGAAGGAGAAAAGAAATGAAAAAGAGTTTCAGAAAGATTATCAGTGCAATGGCAGGTATATCCATGATTGCGGCTCTGGCAGGGTGCGGCCGGCAGGCGGCGCCGGAAGGAAGCGGCGCGGCGGCTGTAGGCGCGCAGACACAAGCGGTGCAGAACGATGCTCCCGGAACCCAGGCGGCTGACGGCAGCGCTCAGGAGAGCGGAAAGAATAAGCTGGCCTACTTCTTCCCTCTCACAGGGGAACAGATGCAGTACGGAACCATGCTTCAGAGAGGGGCTGAGCTGGCACTGGAACTTTACAATGAGGAGCACGGCACCAGCTACACGGCAGAGTTTCACGACGACAAGGGCGATGCCACGGAGGCTGTGAACGTGGCCAACAAAATCGTGGCGGACCCGTCGGTGATCGCCGGCCTGGGCAGCTACTCATCATCCTGCGCCATGGCGGCGGCGCCTATCTTCGAGGACAATGAGATGCTGCTGTTCAGTCCCAACGCGTCCCACACCGACTTCCCGGCCATGGGCCGGTTTATGTTCTCCTGTGTTATGAGCCAGAAGTATGAGGGGGCCCAGTTTGCGGATGAGCTGTTTAAGGTGACAGGGGCCAAGAAGCTGGCCATCATCTATCAGAATACGGACCAGGGTGTTCTCGCCTCCGAGCTGTTCTCCGATCAGTGGAAGAGCCTGGGCGGTGAAGTGGTGGCCATGGAGGCTTATGTGACCGGCTCCACCAAGGACTTCTCCCCGGTGCTTTCCAAGATCAAGGAAGCGGGGGCCGAGGTAATCTACGCATCCGCGGCGTACAACGAGGCGGCCCAGATCTTCCTTCAGGCAAAGAACCTGAATATTGAAGCTCAGCTGGTAGGGCCGGGCATGTGTTTAAAGAATGAGCTGCTGGAGATCACGGAGGACAAGGCTGATGGGGCCATCGTGCTCAGCTCCATTCCCTACTTTGCGGAGGACAGCGCTGAAAGAGACGACGTGGACGAAGCCACCAAGAACTTTATCACAAGGTTTACGGAGAAGTACGGCGAGATTCCCGACGGATTTGCGGCATCCTCCTACGACACCACCAACATCCTTCTGGGCTTTATCGACGAAGTGGGAACGGACAGCGACGCCCTGAGGCAGAAGCTGGCAGCTATGCGGGAGTTTAACGGCGTTTCCGGCTACAACATGGCCTTCAACGAGAACAAGGAGATGGTGAAGGGAATCTACGTGTTTGAGATCAGGGACAACACATTCGTAAGAATCAACTGACCGCAGACATTCATGGGTTGGCGGATTTTTACAGGGAAGAAGGGAGTGCTATGTTACTACAGCAGATTATCAACGGGATCACCATCGGCAGCACCTATGCCCTGGTGGCCATCGGATTTACCATGGTATTCGGCGTTCTGGAACTGACCAACTTTGCCAACGGTTCCCTGTACATGCTGGGCGCGTACTTGTCTCTGATGCTGTACCTGGCGACGGGAAACTTCTGGGTTTCCTTCGCCGGGAGCATCATCCTGACAGGGGCGGCCGGATACCTCATCGAAAGACTGGCCTTAAGGCACTTAAGGCAGAAAGGCGCGCCGAAGTTGTCCGCGCTGATTACCACGCTGGGCATGTCCATGCTTCTGGACAATCTTGTGATGATATGCTTTGGCAGTGAATCAAAGCCGTTTCCCAACAAGCTGGATTTCGGAAGATTTACCATAGGCAGCGCGGTGGTCAGCTATACCCAGGTGATCATTCTGGCGGTGGCGTGTATCCTGATGCTTATTCTATCCCTGGTGGTGTATAAGACGAAGCTGGGGAAGGCCATGAGATGTACGGCCCAGAATATGGAGGCGGCCAGGCTCATGGGTATTAACACCAACCAGATCATCGCCATGACTTTTGTGATCGCAGGGGCTCTGGCGTGTATCTCGGGAACCCTGGTGGGCATGTACTACAGTTCCATCGACGTGTCCATGGGCTCCATGATCGGGATGAAGATCTTTGCGTCGGCGATCCTGGGCGGCGTGGGCGTCCTTCCCGGCGCGGTGGTGGGCGGTCTGTGCATGGGTATTCTGGAGACCGTGGTGGCAGGCTTTGTCAGCTCCGGATACAGGGATGCCATCGCGTTTACCGTGTTAATCGTGGTGCTACTGTTCAGGCCGTCGGGCCTGTTTGGTAAAAAGCAGATCAATAAAGTGTAGGAGGAGGCCATATGATAGACAAATTCAGCGAATTTCTTCTGGTACATAAGAAGCTTTTGTTGTGCCTGACTCTGGCATTGACCGCGGTCTTCCCCTTTGTGTTCACATCCCAGTATGTGATCCGGATTGCCACCATTGCTCTGATGTATGTGGTTCTGACCCTGAGCCTGAATCTCATAAGCGGCATGATGGGACAGGTGTCGTTCGGACATTCGGCATTTTTTGGAATCGGAGCCTATGCGGCTGCCCTGACGGTTACCAGGACGGGGCTGGGCGCGGAGGTCTCCTTTCTGGCAGCCATCCTGCTGGCGGGGGTCTTCGGGGCCCTTCTGGGACTGCCGGTGCTCAGGCTTAAAGGATACTATTTCACCATTGTGACCATGGTGTTCTGCGAGATCATCCGGATCGTGGAGCTGAACTGGATGAGCGTTACCAGAGGGCCTCTGGGCATCATGGCTATCGGGAAGCCGTCGTTTTTCGGATTCACCCTCCGCTCTCAGACACAGCTGTACTTTCTGGCGGTGATCCTGGTGGCGGTCGCCTATCTGGTGGTGCACAATATCATGAACTCCCGCATAGGCAACGCCATCATGGCCATCAGGGACGACGAGCTGGCAGCCAGTTCCATGGGGATTAACGTGTTCAAGTACAAGGTTATGGTGTTCGTGATCGCGTCCATGCTGGCCGGGCTGGCGGGAGCGTTCTACGCACAGTACACAGGATACATCGACCCGACCAACTTTTCCAGCGTGAAATCCAACGAGATGCTTCTCATGGTGATCTTTGGCGGGCTGGGCAATGCCTTCGGCTCTTTTGTGGGAGCCATCGTCCTGACCATTATTCCAGAGCTTCTGCGGGGGCTGTCCATCTACCGCCAGCTGATCTACGGAGGGCTTCTGGTGCTTCTGATGATGGTGAGGCCTCAGGGGCTGTTTGGATCTGTCAACTTTAAATACCTGGGCCAGAGAATGGGCATGGGAGCCAAAGAACAGAAAGGTGGAGAGACGAAATGAGCACAGTTCTGAACGTGGAGAATCTGACCCAGCGTTTCGGCGGGCTTCTGGCCCTGGAGGCGGTGAACATGAAGGTGGAGGAGGGGGAGATCGTGGGGATCATCGGCCCCAACGGTGCAGGAAAGACCACGCTGTTTAACTGCATCACCGGGATCTACCACCCTGCGGAGGGAACGGTGCGGATGCTGGGCACCGACATCACCGGGTGGAAGCCCCACCAGGTGACCAGCCTGGGATTCGCCAGAACTTTCCAGAACATCCGCCTGTTTTCCAAGATGACGGTCCTGGACAATGTGATCGTCGGCATGCACACGAGAACGAAAACGGATATTTTGTCGGCTGTCCTCAACACGAAGGCGAAGCGCCGTGAGGAGAAGGCGTGTGAGGAGAAGGCGCTTGAGATCTTAAGGATCTTCGGCATGGAGCATTTAAAGTATGAGATGGCCACAAGCCTTCCCTACGGCCCCCAGAGGGACTTAGAGATCGCCAGGGCTCTGGCCAGCAATCCCAAGCTTCTCCTTTTGGACGAGCCGGCGGCGGGGATGAACGAGAGCGAGACGGAGAGCCTGAGGCAGACCGTGTACAGGCTGAAGCAGATGGGCTACACGATTCTTCTCATTGAGCATGACATGAAGTTTGTCATGAATATCTGCGAGCGGATCTATGTGCTGGACAACGGACGTCTGATCGGGGAAGGGACGCCGGATGAGGTCAAGTCCAATCCGGCAGTAATCGAAGCTTACCTGGGAAAGGATTGATGACATGGCACTTTTAAAATTAGAAAATGTTTCCGTCTCTTATGGAAAGATTAAGGCCCTGGATAACATAAACCTGGAGATCGGCGAGGGCCGGATCGTCACTTTAATCGGCGCTAACGGGGCGGGCAAGAGCACTGCCATGCGCACCGTTATGGGGTTAAAGCACTGCGACGGCGGAAAAGTCTGGTTTGACGGTCTTGACATTACCAACAAGGATACAGGCTATATGGTAAAGCAGGGGATCATCCTGTCCCCCGAGGGCAGACAGATTTTTCCGGGATTTACGGTCAGGGACAACCTGTTTATGGGAGCCTACTTAAAGACGAAGGAGGAGGCGGCAGAGACCATAGACATGGTCTATGAGCTGTTTCCCAAGCTGAAAGCCAGAGAAAAACAGACGGCAGGCACCCTGTCCGGAGGGGAGCAGCAGATGCTGGCTCTCGGAAGGGCGATTATGGGGCGGCCGCGGCTCCTTCTCCTGGACGAACCCTCATTAGGTCTGGCACCCCTGATTATACTGGAGATCTTCGAGGAGATCAAAAAGATCAATGAGATGGGGACCACGATTCTTCTGGTGGAGCAGAACGCCAAAGTGGCCCTGAAGGTTTCCGATATGGCCTATGTGCTGGAGACGGGAAAGGTAGTGCTTCACGATACGGCCCAGGCGCTCTTAAATTCCGACAAGGTGCAGAAGGCGTACTTCGGCGGTTTTGCAGAGGGCTGAGGAGGGGCCGCCTGATTCTTTGAACTTTTTCTATGATTTTAAAGGGAATTTATGGTATAATCAGGAAAGAAGGATGCGAAAAAACAATAAGAGGAAGGTGCCGTTTTGGATTTAAAAGAAGAAAGCTACAAACTGAATAAGGAGATTCCCATACCGCTCTACTACCAGATTAAACGGATCATACTCAATGATCTGTCCTCTGGGAAATTAAAGGAGGGGGACGCCCTGCCTACGGAGACGGAGTTCTGCGACAGTCTCCAGGTCAGCAGACCCACGGTGCGCCAGGCTTTAAACGAGCTTGTGGCGGAGGGGGTTCTGATGAGGAGAAAGAAAAGCGGAACTTTTGTGGCCCAGCCCAAGATCGAGCTGCCTGTGAATCTGAGTGTGGAGGATCTGAAGCGCCACATCGAGAACACGGGCAGGGACTGCAAGGTGGAGATCCTGGATTTCTGCGTCATCGACGGGGCGGACGAGGTGAACAACAAACTGCGTCTCCACATGAAAGAGGACCTGATCTATCTGAAACGGATGTGGCTTGCAGGGGGCACTCCTGTAGCATACACCGCCGCTTATCTGGCGGCAGGCCGGTTCGGCGCCATGATGGACTCTGATTTCACTGACATCAACCTGCCTGACTACCTGGAATGCCATTTCGGTCTTCATGTTACGAAGCGGGAGACCAGGGTGGATTCCACCCTGGCCAGCAAGTTTGATCTGGAACTTCTGCAGATCAACCGGACCAGGGCCTCCCTGCTGTGTGTGAACGAGGTGGCCAAGGCAGGGGATGAGCCGGTGTTCTGCTCCGTGACCCGGTATCGCGGGGACAAGGTTTCCATGGCATACTCTCTCTGAACATATTTGAATGTATGATGCGCCTGTCAGAGGGCGCGCCTTCCAGGATAAAAAGAATCCGGACTGCTTTTCGGCGGTCCGGATTCTTTTTATCCAAATAACATACATATTGACAATAAGTAATATAATTGATATAATATGAAATAATGAATCATACTATTAACATAATGAAAAAGGGGGACAAACATGTCCATCTATCAATTATCAAAGCAGGAGCTGTCTGCGCGGGTGGGGCACATGGCTCAGATTGCGGGGATCAAGCGCTATACCATGAAGGAGGGGAAAAAAGGGGGGACGGACGCGGTGGATATGTGGAACGGCCGGGGACTGTACCTGACGGTGGTCTGCGACAGGGCATCGGATATAGCCTCCCTCACCTACCAGGGAAAGTCTCTGTGCTGGCTGTCCAATCTGGGCATCTCATCGCCCGCATACAGGATGAAAGGGGATTTTGAGTGGAACAATAACTTCTCAGGGGGCATGTTCGCCACCTGCGGCCTGAACACGGCGGGGCTTCCAAGCCTGGACGACGGGGAGCATCTGGAGCTGCACGGCCCTATTTCCAATCTTCCGTCCGAGGAGATCGGGTACAGGACCTACTGGAAGGGGGACGATTACTTCATGGAGTACGAGGGCAGGACATACCAGTCCCGGCCGTTCGGGGAAAACCTCTGTCTCACCAGAACGATTACACTGAAGATGGGGGAGAATGTGGTCCGGGTCCATGACCGGGTGGAAAACCTGGGATTCAAGCGGATTCCGTTTATGATTATCTACCACATGAACTTCGGGTATCCCCTTCTGGATACGGGAAGCAGCCTGTACCTGAACTATGAAGAGCGGTTTCCCACATCCCGGCTGGCCGCGGACAGCGTGGGGGAGATCGGGAGGATCACGGAGCCGGATGAGGAGTACGCGGCCAGAGCCTACAACCATATTGTGAGGCCGGACGGGGACGGATACGGCTGCGCCTCGATTCTGAACCCGGGGCTGGGGCTGGGGGCCACGGTTAAGTTCGATGCCGGGGAGCTGGATCATTTTAATCTGTGGAAATGCCTGCAAAGGAGCAGCTACGTTGTGGGGATGGAGCCCTGCAACTGCAGAACATGGGGAAGGGATAAGGAGAGGGAGAACAGGCATCTCACATGCCTGGAACCTTTTGAGGCCAGGGAGCTGTATTTTGAGATACAGATCCATGACGGAGCAGAGGAGATTGAGAGAGCCGCGGGCAGATACACGGAGGCGCTTTGATTGTGAGGAGGAAGAAATGATCGGGGAAGAGGAATTGAAGAGGACAGGGCTTATTGACACTCATGTACACAGGGTTCATCCGGGGAGGAGCCCTGAGTTCGGCAATCTGGGGGGCGGCTATATCCCGGGGCCGGCGCAGGAGATCCATTCCCGGCAGACTCTTTTGTATCACATGGTCATGGAGGAGCTGCGGAGGGAATTTGGCATGGAGGAGGACGCCCCCCTTCAACAGGTTGAGGAGGAGCGCCATAAGCGGTATGAAAGGGATCCCCAGGGGTATTTCAGAAAGCTTCTGGATGGGGAGAATGTGGTGATGCACTGCCTGGAGGTGGGAAGCCCTGTGGGGGGAGCGCCCTATACGGAACAGGAGATCGCTTACTTCGACGGCTCCGTAGACAGGAAAAGGCAGTCGTTTATCCTGCGGTTTGAGCGGGTGCTGGAATCTGTCATGAAGGAGAGGCTGCCTTTCGGGCAGATGACGGCGCGGTATGAGGACATTCTCTCCGATCAGATAGAAAGGGAGGACGCCGTTGGCCTTAAATCCTGCGCCGCCTACGCGGGAGGGCTGCGGATTCGGTTCCCGGACCGGCATGAGGCCGAAAAGGCCTACGAGAGGATTCTCAAGGGGACCAAGGAGGAGGAAGACGATAAGATCCTGAACCATTACATCCTCCTGGAGAGCATGGACATAGCGGCCGGCTATGATCTGCCTGTCCAGTTTCACACGGGGATGGGAGGCGGCAGCTATATCGATTTCGACACCTTGAATCCTGTCCACCTGGTTCCGTTTCTGAGGCATAAGAAAGTGTTTAACCGGGTGAAGATTGTGCTCCTCCACGGGGGCCATCCCCACGAGGAGGAAGCCAGCTGCCTGGCAGCCCAGTTTGCCAATGTGTATACGGATTTTTCGGGTATGCACTATCTCAGCAGTCTGAAGGGGGTGGAGCGCATGGCGGCTCTTCTGGAGAAAGCCCCTCTGGACAAGGTGATGTACGGAAGCGACGGCGTCATGTTTCCGGAGGTGTCCTGGTTCTCCCACAGACATTTCAGACGGCAGCTGGCAAAGCTTTTAAACGGCCTGACGGCCGAAGGGTACATGACAGAGAGGCGGGCCAGAAAGGCGGCGCGGATGTTCCAGTTTGACAATGCCCTGGACTGCTACACGAAACTGAGAGACAGGGTCGCAAAAGAAAGCCAATCATAAAAATACATATATGTTAAAGGAGGAAGACACATGGATCTGGGATTGGAAGGAAAGGTGGCGGTGGTCACCGGAGCCAGCAAGGGAATCGGCCTGGCTATCGCGAGGGAGCTTCTTAAGGAGAAGGCAAAGGTGGCGATCTGTTCCCGCAACGCCGCGGAGGTGGAGAAGGCGGGCAGGATGCTGTCTGAGTTCGGACAGGTGTACTGGGAGGCCGTGGACATGACGGTGGAGGACCAGGCCTACGGGTTCGGAAAGCATGTGGAGGAGAAGCTGGGCAGCATTGACTGCTGGGTGAACAACGTGGGCGCCCAGCTGACCAAGAGGGACGACGAGGAGGAGTACTCCGACGAGCTGTTGGAGCGGATCTACGGGGTCTGCTTCAAGGCGGCGGTGTTCGGATGCCAGGCGGCTTTCCGCTCCATGAAGCGAAACGGCGGCGGTTCCATTGTCAACATCAGCTCCCTGGGAGGGAGATGCCCGACTACGGGAAAGGCTACGCTGTACGGTCCCTTAAAGGCGGCCACCAACATGCTTACCATCACCATGGGCGGCGAGTACGCGGCCTACAACGTGCGGGTGAACTGCGTGATGCCGGGTTATACCATGACGGAGTTCAACACAGAGAATACGGACAAGGCAGCCATGGAGCACATCTGCGGGGGGACAATCATGCAGCGGGCGGGCCGTGTGGAGGAGGTGGCCAAGCCGGTGGTGTTCCTGTGCGGCAACGGCTCCACGTTTATGACAGGGGTTTCCATAGAGGTGTCGGGAGGCCGGGGGCTTACCCTGAATCCTTCCTATTCATTTGACGAGAGAAGGAGAAAAGGAGACTGATGATGACCGGTACACAGCGCATCCGCGAGATGTTGGAAAAGAAAAAAGTGGAGCAGGTGGGGGCCTGCGGATGGATGCACACCCCGGAGGCGGACAGAAAGAGCAAAGAGGTGTTTGCAGCCCGGATTATAGAGCTGACCGATCACAGCCGCTGGGATTTCGTCAAGATCATGGAGAACGGCGTCTACAACCAGGAGGCCCACGGATCGGATATTGAATATTTGTCGGAGAACATTCCTCCGGAAAAACTGAGGACGAAACAGATCATGAAATTTAACGGCTATCTGCTCAACGGCCCGGAGGATTTCGAGAGATTCCCGGTTCTGGATGTGGAAAAGAATCCGGTTTATCAGAGGGAGGCAAACGTGGTGAGGGAGCTGTCTGACCACTACAAAAAGACGGTGCCGATTATTCCCACCATCTTTCTGCCGGCCCACTGTATACCGGAGTTCTGCGGAGGAATCGAGAAAGCCAGGTATTATTTTGACCATTATCCGGATGCGGTGGAGACCATGTTAAAGGCCCTGGTGCAGACGGAGATACAGCTGGTGGACGCCTACGTCCGGGCAGGGGCCGACGGGTTCTTCTTCGCCAACCGCTACAGCAATCGGGATATCCTGTCTGAGGATGAGTTTGAGCGGTTCTGCCGCCCCTTCGACACTATGATCATGGATCACATTAAGGACAGGACCTGGTTCAACATCATGCACGTCCACGGGGAGAAACATTTCTTCATGGATAAATTCGACCAATATCCTGTGCAGGCCATAAGCTGGGAGAACGTGCCCCACCAGGTTCCGGAGGAACAGCGGATGACCGTGGCAGAGGCCAGGAAAGTTACGGACAAGATCCTTATTACGGGAACGGACCAGTTTCTGGACTTCTACGGCACGAAGGAGGAGGTGCTGGAGAGATTTAAAAAGCGGATCGCCAGGGCGGCAGAGGAGTCTGAGGACAACCGGCTGATCTTCGCTCCGGGATGTTCTCTGCCCCTTGACATTGATTTTGAGAACGTCCATCAGCTGCGGGAAGCGGCCGACTGGTGGAATGGGGGAGGAAGAACAAAAACAAGTTCATAGACGACGGCCGGGAGCCGGCACATATGACAGTCACGGTCATATGTGCCGGATTTTTGTGGTTTTAAAACTTATATAAAATATGTGAAAAACCCTTGTGGTCATGAAAAAATCATATTATACTGGTAGTCGTGAAGGAGTAAAGAAAGATCATGAGAGTAATAGCAGGAAGTGCGAGGAGAATTCAGTTAAAGACCGCAGAGGGCATGGACACAAGGCCGACGACGGACCGGATCAAGGAGACGCTGTTTAATATGATCCAGAACCGGCTGGTTCAGAGCCGTTTTCTGGACTGCTTTGCCGGGAGCGGGGCCATAGGCATCGAGGCTTTGAGCCGGGGCGCTGCCCAGGCCGTTTTTATCGAGCAGAGTCAGAAAGCCGCGGAGTGCATCCGGGCCAATCTGGAGGCCGCCCGGCTGGGGGACAGGGCGCTGGTGATGCGGTGCGATGTGCTGGCCGGTCTGAGGAGCCTGGGGGAGAAAGGGTACTGCTTCGATACGGTTTTCATGGATCCGCCCTACAACAGACAGCTGGAGAAGCAGGCGCTTGTGTTTCTGGCAGAGTCGCCGCTGATTCATGAGGATACTCTAATCATCGCAGAGGCATCTCTGGAGACGGATTTTTCCTACGTGGAAAAGCAGGGCTTTGAGATCGTGAGGACGAAAGAGTACAAGACCAACAAGCATGTGTTTCTGCGCAGAAGCGCGGATTTTTAGAAGTGTGATAGAACATCGGAGCAAAAGGGAGAAAAGAAGCGTATGGCGACGGCAGTTTATCCGGGGAGTTTTGACCCGGTTACCCTGGGGCATCAGGATATTATCGAGAGAAGTTCCAAAATCATGGACAGAGTTATCGTGGGGGTTTTGAACAATAGTTCCAAGTCTCCGTTGTTTTCCGTGGAGGAACGTGTTAATATGTTAATGGGCGTTGTAGGTCATCTGCCCAATGTGGAGGTCCGGTCTTTTGACGGACTGCTGGTGGATTTCGTCCGGCAGTGCCGGGCGGACGTGATTATCAGGGGCCTGCGCGCCATCACGGATTTTGAGTATGAGCTGCAGCTGTCCCAGACCAACCGGGTGATTGCGCCTGAGGTGGACACCATATTTTTGACTACGAATTTGAAATATTCCTATCTGAGTTCCAGCATTGTGAAGGAGATTGCCATGTACCACGGGGATATCAGCGCGTTTCTCCACCCGGAGATTGCCGTCAGGGTGAAGGAGAAGATGGATAGCCGCCGTTAAGCCGGGGATTGCCGGCGTGCAGATTTAAGAAATAAGGAAAGGGGTACATATCATGAGCAGAATCGAACAGTTAATCGGGGAAATTGAAGAATATATTGACACCTGTAAGTATCAGGCGCTGTCTAACAATACAAAGATCATCGTCAATAAGGAGGAACTGGAGGAGCTTCTGGTGGAGCTGAGGCTTCGGGTTCCCGATGAGATCAAGCAGTATCAGAAGATCATCAGCAACCAGGAGGCTATCTTAAACGAGGCCAGGTATCAGGCTGACAATATGCTCCAGGAGGCCACGGCCCAGACAAACGATCTGGTCAATGAGCACGAGATCATGCAGAGGGCCTATTCTACGGCCAACCAGGTGGTGGAGGAGGCCCAGATACAGGCCCAGTCCATCATTGATGCGGCGGTCAACGACGCCAACAACATCCGCCAGGGAGCCATTCAGTACACCGACGATATACTGCGCAGCCTTCAGAGCATCATCCTGGGCACCATGGAGGGGGCTCAGGGCAGGTTTGACGCGTTTATGAGTTCGCTGCAGTCCACCTGCGACGTGGTGGCAAACAACCGCAACGAGCTGGTGCAGGACATGACGCCCCAGGCCATGGAAGAGGATATGCCTCAAAGCGTCTGAACATGTTTCGGTTCACAGGAGAGCGGACAGTGACAGAAACACTCCTGCCGCCAGAACCATATGGAGAAACTTCCACAGGATGTAGTGAGACAGGCTCAGGCCGCTGCCGGCCAGAACGCTTCTGGTCTGAAAAAGGCCGCAGGTGCCGCCGAACACTGCCGCCATACAGAGGAAAAGCCCCTGCAGGGTTCCGGAGAATGTGCGGGACAGGGCCCTGATGCCGGTGGTGATCTCCACCATGCCCAGAAGAAGGGCCTGGACGGGGGAGGAAAGGAAGGACAGCCGTCCGATAAAGGAGGCCAGGATCGAGAACAGCATAATGTATCCGCCGATTTTTATCATGATTTCGAAGGATGCCGTCATGGACTCATCAAAGGAGAGGTGGGGCTGTGTTTGGTGTACCGTTGATTCGGATGAGGAAGAGACGGCGTACACATTCCGTGAAAGGAGAGCCAGAGGGAGCACGGGCAGGTAGACGGCGGTGAGAAAAACGGGGACGGAAACCGACGGATCCATGAGGGAGGCGGCGAATCCCAGGAGAAACATGGGGCTTGGGTGATTGGAGACGGACAGAAGGTATCTGCCCTCCGCCGGGGATATGGTTCCCTGCCGGACAAATTCGCCGCAGGTTTTGGCGCCCATGGGGTAGCCGCACAGGAGTCCGGATACCAGCACGTAGCAGCCGGCGTCGGACAGGCGGAACATACTCTTTAGAAGGGGGCGCACGGGGGCGGTCATGAGGCGGATGCCGTTTAAGGATACGATCACATTGGAGCAGATCATAAAGGGAAGCAGAGTGGGGACCACGGTCTGATACCACAGAAGGAGGCCGTTTCTGGCGCCCTCAAAGGACAGGGCCGGATGGGTCAGCATCAGAAATAAAACCACAATGGACAGCGCAGGCAGGACGGATTTTTTCATAGGCACCGGAATACAATGTTTTGTACACTATATGAGAGAGGGAGAGCCGGATATGCAGGTGGTTTTGCTGATTCTTCTGGCGGCTTTCCAGGTGGTCATGACGGATTATCTGGCGGATAATCCGGATTTTTACCAACTGGACGCCTACACCTGGGAGAGCGACGAGTTTCGGGCCATGAAGCTGGGGAAGGCGGCGGCTTTTGAGAATCTGGATATGAATGCGCTGACTTCCGTAATGATCGCGCAGGAGTACGATCTCACCGATCTGGGGGAGGAGGCATTTGAGGCCGACCCTGCTATCGCGGCCCGAAGGCCGGCAGAGTACAGAAAGCTTCTCCACGCCTATGAGGCGGTCTTTCGGGATCTGAGATATTTTCCCGTGCCGAAAAGCAGCCGGCCGGAAACGCCGGACGTGGTTTTTGAGAACAGCTGGATGAACCGGCGGACATACGGCGGGGAGCGGGGCCACGAGGGCTGCGACATCATGGGGCTGGAGCGGGGCCGGGGATTCTACCCGGTGGTGAGCATGACCGACGGGGTGGTGGAGAAGGTGGGATGGCTGGAAAAGGGGGGATGGCGCATCGGGATCCGCGCACCCTCCGGCCTGTATCTCTACTATGCCCATCTTTATGATTACAGCAGAACGTGGAACGAGGGCGACAAGGTCCGGGCCGGGGAGCTTCTGGGGTTCATGGGGGACTCCGGGTACTCCGCGGTGGAGGGGACCGTGGGCAATTTTGACGTGCATCTTCATGTGGGTCTGTATCTGAGGACGGATCATTATGAGGAGATGAGCGTGAACCCCTACTGGGTGCTTCGGTATCTGGAGAGGCGGAGGCTGGTGTATCAGTACTGAGGCGGGAAATTTGACAATACTGGAGGAAGATTATGAGCAGAGAAGCGACGAGGACCGTGAGGATCGGGGACCGGGTTATCGGCGGCGGGAACCCGATTTTGATTCAGTCCATGTGCAGCACGAAAACGGAGGATGTCAAGGCCACCGCAGAGCAGATTCTGGAGCTGGAAAAAGCGGGATGCGACATAATCCGTGTGGCGGTTCCCACTATGGAGGCGGCAGAGAGTCTGCCAAAGATCAAGAGGCAGATCCACATTCCCCTGGTGGCGGACATCCACTTTGATTACCGCCTGGCCATTGCGGCCATAGAGAACGGGGCGGACAAGATACGCATCAACCCTGGCAATATCGGCTCTGCCCATCGGGTGAGGGCGGTCGTGGAGAAGGCTAAGGAGCGGCAGATTCCCATCCGGGTGGGGGTCAACAGCGGGTCCCTTGAGAAGCATCTCATAGAAGCCCACGGCGGCGTCACGGCTGAGGGGCTTGCGGAGAGCGCGCTGGATAAGGTGAGGATGATCGAGGAAATGGGGTACGACAATCTGGTGATCAGCATCAAGTCCTCCGACGTGCTTATGTGCGTGCGCGCCCACGAGATGATCGCGGGAAGGACAAAGTATCCCCTTCACGTGGGCATCACCGAGGCCGGAACCGTGACCGCCGGGAACATTAAGTCCGCCATAGGGCTGGGACTTATTTTGAATCAGGGCATCGGGGATACCATAAGGGTTTCGCTGACAGGGGCTCCCGTGGAGGAGGTTAAGTCGGCGAAGCTGATTCTCAAAACGCTGGGGCTCAGAAAGGGCGGCATCACGGTGGTATCCTGTCCCACCTGCGGGAGGACCCGGATCGATCTCATCGGCCTTGCGGATAAGGTGGAAACCATGGCGGCGGAATTTGACGACCTGGATGTGAAGGTGGCCGTTATGGGCTGCGCGGTCAACGGGCCAGGGGAAGCCCGGGAAGCGGATCTTGGCATCGCAGGAGGCATCGGGGAGGGACTTCTCATAAGAAAGGGAGAGGTGGTCAGGAAGCTGCCGGAGGAGGAGCTTCTGCCGGCTCTAAAGGAGGAGCTTTTAAAGCTTCGCAAAAAAAAGCCAGAGTGACAGGAGTGAGATCATGGCAAAAGGATTTATGGAAGTGTTTCCGGAGCTGCGCATAGAGGACGAACTGAAGGGGCTTCTAAAACTGGTGGAGGTGGAGCGGGTCTCGGCTCCCAGGGACAGAAGCTCCCTTCGCGTGTATATAAACAGCCCCCGTCTTATTGACAAACGGAATATCCATGCCCTGGAGCGGGGCATCAGGGATCAGCTGTTTCCGGAAAAAAAGCTGACTATAAAAATCATGGAGAAGTACAGCCTGTCGGGCCAGTATAATCCGGAAAAGCTTTTTCAGGTGTATAAGGAGAGCATACTCTATGAGCTGAAAAACTACAGCATCGTGGAGTACAACATTCTCAGGAAGGCGGACTGTACCTTTCCCAGGGAGAACCTGCTTCGGATAACCGTGGAGAATAACGAGGTGTTTCGGGAGAAGACGGGGGAACTGAAACGGGTTCTGGAAAAGATCTTCTTTGAGCGCTGCGGCCTGGCGCTGGATGTGGAATATGAGTTTGTGGAGCCGTCAAAGGCTTTGATTATCATGCAGAGGCAGGAACAGGTCCAGAGGGAGATAGAGGAGAAGATACGCAGTCACCCTGCTTTGGCGGGGAAGTTTTCGGGAGAGGCGGGAGCGGAAGGGGCACAGGCGGGCTCCTTCCTTCCGGATCCGGAGGGAGAGAAGGCGGCGTCAGGCGCCCGGGGGCAGGAGAGCGGCCGTGGGTCCTTTTCAGACGGCCAAAAGGGCGCTGGCGGGCAGGAGGGGCTTAAGGCAAATTCCCGGGAGGATTTAAAGGCCGCCGGGGCGCGCCCAGGCGGCGAAGCGCCGGCAAACGGCGGGCGTGAATCCGGAGGGAGATGGGGCCAGTGGAAGAAGCCTTTTTCCAAGGACGGAAGGAAATTCGGCAGTTACCAGAGAAAAAGCGACAATCCGGACGTGCTCTACGGCCGGGATTTTGAGGACGAGTTCGCACATATCCGGGATATCGGCGGCGAGATGGGGGAGGTGACCATCCGGGGAAAGATTATCGAGAAGGACAGCCGGCTTCTGAAAAGCGGCAAAACCATTGTGATCTTTGACGTCACTGATTTTACGGACACCATAACGGTTAAGCTGTTTGTCAGGGAGGATGCCCTGGAGGACATAGACAAGGCCGTGACCATGGGTCAGTTTATCCGGCTGAAGGGCATGACCACCATCGACAAATTCGACGGGGAGCTGACCATCGGCTCCGTGGTGGGAATGAAGAAGTGCGAGGATTTTACGGACCAGAGGACGGACAACAGCCTGGTGAAGAGGGTGGAGCTTCACTGCCACACCAAGATGAGCGATATGGACGGAGTCAGCGACGTGAAATCCATTGTGAAGCGGGCCAAAAAGTGGGGGATGCCGGCCATCGCCATCACGGATCACGGCTGCGTCCAGGCATTTCCGGACGCCAGCCATGCCCTGGACAAGGGGGATGCGTTTAAGGTTATCTACGGGGTGGAAGGGTATCTGGTAGACGACGAGAAACAGCTGGTGGAGAACGGAAAAGGGCAGAACTTTGACGCGCCTTACGTGGTGTTCGACATCGAGACCACGGGTTTTTCCCCCGTGACCAACCGCATCATCGAGATCGGCGCGGTGCGGGTGGAGCAGGGGAAGATCGCGGACAGGTACAGCACTTTCGTGAATCCCCATGAGCCCATTCCCTTCAGGATCGAGCAGCTGACGGGGATCAACGACGCCATGGTGCTGGACGCCCCGGGCATCGACGTGGTGCTGCCGGAGTTTCTGCACTTTTGCGAAGGGGCGGCTCTGGTGGCTCACAACGCCTCCTTTGACATCAGTTTCATCTGCCGGAACGCAAAGCTTCTGGGCCTTGAGTTTGACCCTACGGTGCTGGATACGGTGGCCCTGGCCAGGGTGCTGATGCCTCAGCTGAACCGCTACAAGCTGGATACCGTGGCGAAAGCGCTGAACATTTCCCTGGAGAATCATCACCGGGCCGTGGACGACGCGGGGGCTACGGCGGAGATCTTCGCGGCGTTTCTGAAGATGTTAAAGGCCAGGGGGCTGTCAACGCTGGAGGAGCTTAACAGCCTGGGAGATATGGACAGGGATAAGGTGAAAAAACTCCCTTCCTACCATGTAATCATTCTGGCAAAAAACGATCTGGGCCGGACCAACCTATACCGGCTTGTGTCCTGGTCCCACATAGATTACTACTATAAGAGGCCCAGGATTCCCAAAAGCCTGCTGCGGAAATACCGGGAAGGGCTGATCATCGGGTCGGCCTGCGAGGCGGGGGAGCTTTACCAGGCGGTGCTGAGGGGAGTGCCGGATACGGAGCTGGGAAAGATTGTGGAGTTCTACGATTATCTGGAGATTCAGCCCTTGGGCAACAACGATTTTATGCTGAGGGACGAGGACAGTTCCATAAAGAGCGAGGAAGACTTAAAGGATATCAACCGGAAGATCGTCCGGCTGGGGGAGGAGTTTAAAAAGCCGGTGTGCGCCACCTGCGACGTGCATTTTCTGGATCCGGAGGATGAGATATACCGGAGGATCATCATGTCCCACCGGAAGTTCAAGGACAGCGACGACCAGGCGCCCTTATACCTTCGGACCACCCAGGAGATGCTGGACGAGTTCGCCTACCTGGGGCCGGACAAGGCGGAGGAGGTGGTGATCACCAACACCAGGCGCATTGCGGACCGGTGTGAGAACATAGCTCCCGTAAGGCCGGACAAGTGTCCGCCTGTTATCGAAAGTTCCGACGAGACGCTGAGGGCGATCTGCTATAACCGCGCCCGCGAGCTGTACGGGGACAATCTGCCGGACATTGTGGTGGAGCGTCTGGAGAGGGAATTAAACTCCATTATCTCCAACGGGTTTGCGGTTATGTACATTATCGCCCAGAAGCTGGTGTGGAAGTCCAATGAGGACGGGTATCTGGTAGGATCCAGAGGGTCCGTGGGCTCCTCTCTGGTGGCCACCATGTCGGGAATCACGGAGGTGAACCCTTTAAGCCCCCACTACTACTGTCCCAAGTGCCACTATTCGGAGTTTGACTCTGCGGATGTGAAGAAGTTCGCGGGAATGAGCGGGTGCGACATGCCGGACAAGGAGTGCCCTCACTGCGGGACGCTCATGAAGAAGGATGGTCACGATATTCCTTTTGAGACGTTTCTGGGATTTAAGGGGGACAAGGAGCCGGACATTGACCTTAACTTTTCCGGCGAGTACCAGAGCCATGCCCACGACTACACGGAGGTCATCTTCGGGAAAGGCCAGACCTTCAGGGCGGGTACCATCGGCACCCTGGCGGACAAGACGGCCTACGGGTATGTGAAGAATTATTATGAGGAGCGGGGTGACAGAAAGCGCAACTGTGAGATCAACCGCATCGTTCAGGGATGCGTGGGCGTGCGGCGTACCACGGGACAGCACCCGGGGGGGATCGTAGTTCTTCCGGTGGGGGAGGAGATTTACTCCTTCACCCCGGTTCAGCGGCCGGCCAACGACATGGAGACCACCACGGTGACCACCCATTTTGACTACCACTCCATCGACCACAATCTGCTGAAGCTGGATATCCTGGGCCACGATGATCCCACCATGATAAGAATGCTGCAGGATCTGACGGGACTGGACCCGGTAAAGGATATCCCGCTGGACTGCAAGGAGGTTATGTCCCTGTTTCAGGACACGTCGGCCCTGGGCATAACGCCGGACGATATCGGCGGCTGTCTGCTGGGGGCTTTAGGGGTGCCGGAGTTCGGGACCGATTTTGCCATGCAGATGCTTCTGGACGCAAAGCCCAAGTATTTCTCCGATCTGGTGCGGATCGCCGGCCTGGCCCACGGCACGGACGTGTGGCTTGGCAATGCAAAGGACTTAATCTTAAGCGGTCAGGCCACCATTCAGACGGCTATCTGCTGCCGTGACGATATTATGGTGTATCTGATTCAGAAAGGCGTGGAGGAGGGACTTTCCTTCACCATCATGGAGTCGGTGCGCAAGGGGAAGGGGCTGAAACCGGACTGGATTGAGGCCATGCTGGCCCACGACGTGCCTCAGTGGTACATTGATTCCTGCTTAAAGATCAAGTACATGTTCCCCAAGGCCCATGCGGCGGCTTACGTCATGATGGCCTGGCGGATCGCCTACTGCAAGGTGTTCTACCCTCTGGCATACTATGCGGCGTTTTTCAGCATCAGGGCCAGCGCGTTCAGCTATGAGATCATGTGTCAGGGGCGGGATAAGCTGGAGTACTACATAGGGGATTACAAGAAGCGGTGGGATACCCTGTCCAAGAAGGAGCAGGACTCTATGAGGGATATGCGGGTGGTACAGGAGATGTACGCCAGAGGGTTTGAGTTTATGCCCATTGACATCTATAAGGCCAGGGCCAGGGACTTCCAGATCGTAGACGGGAAGCTGATGCCCTCCTTCGCGAGCATTGACGGTCTGGGGGATAAGGCGGCCGACGGCGTGGTGGACGCGGTGAAGGACGGTCCGTTTCTGTCCAGGGAGGACTTCAGGAACCGGACAAAGGTCAGCAAGACCATCTGCGATCTGATGAGCGATCTGGGGCTGCTGGGCGATCTTCCGGAGTCCAATCAGCTGTCCCTGTTTGATTTTGGGTAAGGTTTATAAACTATGTCAGAAATCCTGTGCTTCCGCACAGGATTTTTGCATGGGGATTGGTCTTTTTTATGCATTGCCGGAATTCGGATATGAACAGGGCTGTTATAACTGCACAAAAAGGGACGAATATTAAACATAATGGGACGATATTTTAAATCTGTTTTCTGCCTGAGAAATCCCATAAGATAGAAACAGGAATTTTGGGCGGAGAGAAATTATGGATAATGAAAGCGTATTGAAAAAGATTGAAGAGCTGATGTTACAGCGGGGCTATACCCGATATATGCTGGCAAAAGTAAGCGGAATCAGTAAATCCACGATCACTACCATATTTAACAGAAGAAGTACGATGAGCCTGTATAACCTGTCGAAAGTCTGCAGGGCGTTTGACCTGACATTGTCGGAATTTTTTTCCATGCTGGAGGGCAAGACAGAAAACGGACTGCTGCAGGATTTTCCATTGGATTGGTGGAGCAGCCTGCCGCCGGAGAAGCGCCGTCAGGTGACAACCATTATGCGAGTGGTTGCAGAATTGGATTTAAGGGGAAAGTAACCAATATAGATGTCTTTGGATTGTGGATTGTGACGAAAAAGCGCAGGAGGGAAAAAGAAATTGACAAGAAATTGACAAAATTTGGTCGGCATATATAACGGCACATACGGGCGGAAGAGACAGCTTCGGCCCGAATCGTTTTTTTGGAGACAAGACCGGGTATGATTTCTTCTACAGAATCCGCAGGCATGCAAAACTGGGATACTGCGCGGAGGGATCGTACTGCGGCGTCCGCATCGAGGCAGCCAACCATATGGCAGAGGGCGGCGCATCCCGCAACGAGAACACGCAGGCGGCTTCCAATTTGAAGTAAAACAGGAATATGCAAGGCAGGCTTTCCCGGGTTACCGGGGAGCCTGCGTTTGTATTTTACAGGGTACGTTCACAGGGGATAAAACTTTCAAAGCAAAATAAAAAAATAGTATTTCTTTTTGAAATATGGTATAATCAGAAAAGCAGGAAATTTCTTCGCGTGGGGAGGTTTTATTATGATGGTTGAACTGGGAAGAGAGAAGCGTCAGAGTATCAGGCCGCTCTGTGAGGGAAACCGTGAGGTTCTGGTGCGGGGGGCCGTGGAGGGAACCATGGGACGGGTGTGGGTGCCGGGTCTGGACGATGCGCCGTTCTGTTTCATCGTGTCAGGCGATTTCTCCTATCTTTTGGGGATTCCGCCTAAAGGCGCCGTCGCACTGGATTTAAAGAGCCAGATCTACCGGTCAGCTTCCCGTGCGTTTATTTATCCGGAGGATGGGCGGTGGGAGCAGTGGCTTCAGGAGGAGTTCGACGGGCAGCTGCGCATGGTGACCAGGTACGCCCTGAAGAAGGACGAGCACCATTTTGACAGGGAGGGTCTCAAGGGGTATCTGAAAGGCGTGCCCCAGGGAATCCGCATCAGGCGGATAGACGAAAGACTGTACCATCTGGCGATGAAGGAGGAGTGGAGCCGGGATCTGTGTTCCAATTTTGAGGATTTTAAGCATTTTCAGGCCTGCGGATTCGGATACGGAGCCATGAAAGCGCACAGACTGGTATCAGGATGCTCGGCTTACGGGGCCAGCGAGGGCATGATGGAGATCCAGGTGGATACCAGGAAGGATTACCGCAGACAGGGGCTGGCCCTGGCCTGCAGCGCCGCTTTTGTGCTGGAGTGCCTGGAGAGGGATATTATCCCCAACTGGGACGCAGCCAACCAGCAGTCCGTGGAACTGGCAGAGAAGCTGGGATATGTGTTTGACCGAGAGTATCAGGTGTATCAGCTGCTCTGAACGCCGGACCCACCGGGCATCCGGCAGGGCGGCGCACCGCCAAGAATGAAAGGAGAACGGAGATAATGGACAGAGAGACGATTTTTCATGCAGTAGATCACACGCTTCTGACCCAGTGTGCAACCTGGGGGGAGATTCAGCAGATCTGTGACGACGCCGTCCGGTACGGGACCGCGTCCGTGTGCATACCGCCGTCCTACGTGGCTGCGGCCAAAGAGTATGTGGGGGACAGGATGAAGGTGTGTACGGTTATCGGTTTCCCCAACGGGTACAACACCACGGCTGCCAAGGTGTTTGAGACGGAGGACGCTCTGGAGAACGGCGCCGATGAGATCGACATGGTGATCAATATCGGGGATCTGAGGGATAAACGCTACGACAGGGTTCTGGAGGAGATACGCACCATCAAGGCCGTGTGCGGAGAGCATGTGCTGAAAGTGATTATTGAGACCTGCCTTCTGACGGAGGAGGAGAAGATACAGATGTGCCGTCTGGTTACGGAAGCCGGCGCCGACTACATCAAGACCTCCACAGGGTTTTCCACGGCAGGGGCTACCTTCGACGATATCCGGCTGTTTGCCCGCCACATCGGGCCGAAGGTGAAGATTAAGGCGGCGGGCGGCATCTCGTCCTTTGAGGATGCGGAGACATTTATGGAGCTGGGAGCCGAAAGGCTGGGGACCAGCAGGATCGTGAAACTGGCGAAAGCGGAGGACAATCATGGACAGACGGGAACTGATTTGGGCGGCTATTAAGGTTTTGCCAAAGGCCTATGTGCCCTACTCCCACTTTCATGTGGCGGCGGCTCTTCTGTGCAGGGACCAGACGGTCTACACGGGAATAAACATCGAGAATGCGGCCTATACGCCTACCGTGTGCGCGGAGAGAAGCGCGTTTTTCAGGGCTGTCAATGACGGAAAACGGGAGTTTGAGGCCATCGTGGTCTGCGGGGGAAAGGACGGGGTGCTGACGGACTACTGCGCGCCCTGCGGAGTGTGCAGGCAGGTGATGAGGGAATTCTGCGATCCAAAGACATTTCGGGTGATTCTGGCAAAGTCTGAGGAAGAGTACAGGGAGTTTATGCTGGAGGAACTGCTTCCCATGGGCTTTGGACCGGAGAATCTTCTGTAAAGGGGGGAAGCGGATGCGGATGTATGATTTAATTGAAAAGAAGAAGCACGGGGGGAGTCTCACCAGGCAGGAGATCCGCTGCATGGTGCAGGGATTTGCAGGCGGGGAGATTCCCGATTACCAGATGGCCGCCATGCTGATGGCCATTTATTTCAGGGGCATGGACCGGGAGGAGACGCTGGCGCTTACCATGGAGATGGCTTCCTCCGGCGACATGGTGGATCTGTCGGCCATTGAGGGCATTAAGGTGGATAAGCACAGTACAGGCGGCGTGGGGGACAAGACCACTCTGGTCATCGGTCCCCTGGCGGCTTCCCTTGGGGTGAAGGTGGCCAAGATGTCCGGGAGAGGGCTGGGACACACCGGGGGGACCATAGACAAGCTGGAATCCATACCGGGGCTGTCCACAGCCATAGACAGGGAACGTTTTTTCAGGATCGTCAATGAAACGGGCATCGCGGTGATCGGCCAGTCGGGCAACATGGTTCCGGCGGATAAAAAGATGTACGCTCTGCGGGACGTGACGGCCACGGTTGACAGCATCCCCCTGATCGCATCCTCCATCATGAGCAAGAAGATCGCCGCCGGCAGCGACGGCATCGTTCTGGACGTGAAGACGGGAAGCGGAGCTTTTATGAAGAGCCTTAAAGATTCCGTGGCCCTGGCAAAGGAGATGGTGGCCATCGGAACGGGGGCAGGGCGGCGGTGCTGCGCCCTGATTACGGATATGGACGTGCCTCTGGGGCGGGCTGTGGGCAATTCGCTGGAGGTTGTGGAGGCCATAGAGACCTTAAAGGGCAGAGGGCCTGAGGATCTGACGCAGGTGTGCCTGGAGCTGTGCGCCCATATGCTGTACATGGCGGGCAGGGGCGGGCTGGATGCCTGCAGGGCCATGGCAGAGGAAGCCATGGCCGACGGAAGAGGCGTGAAGACTCTGGCCGCCATGGTAAAAGCCCAGGGCGGCGACGAATCCTATATTCTGGATCCCGGAAGATTCCCCGAAGCCGCCTTCTCCCTGGAGGTGAAGGCAGAGGAGGAGGGCGTGATCACCCACATCGACACGGAGGGCTGCGGCATTGCCTCCGCCATGCTTGGGGCGGGCCGTCAGAAGAAGGAGGATGTCATCGACTACAGCGCGGGAATCCGGCTCTGTAAAAAATACGGTGACAGCGTTAAAAAAGGGGAAGCCATCGCGGTTCTCTTTGCGTCCCGTGAAGAATTGTTTGAAGGCGCGTCTAAAAAGCTTCTGTCTGCGTATACTATAGAGAGAGGACAGGAGGGCAGGCCTTCGGAGAACAGGAAACGGATCTACGCCAGGGTCGATGAGAACGGGGAAGAATATTATCCGGATCCTATTTCCTAAAAAGTCAAAAAATAGAGGATTGAAAAAACACCCGCAGTATTGTATAATAACCGTATCAAGAGACAGGTTTGTAATTCCTGGAATGTTCGACAATCTTACGTATCTTTGAACCTACATTATGACACAAGGGATTCCAATATTTTTCGGCGGATGTCAGGCCTCCTGTGAGTGGAAGGCAGAAACCGGAGTGAGGTCACCCACCTAGCATGGCTAGGCGTCAAATTGTAAGAACCGGCATTTTGGGATTACAAAAGATGAAAGCAGCGAGCAATCGCTGCTTTATC
>JAAWHK010000090.1 GCA_022795805.1 Hungatella sp.
CAGCTGTCGCCGATAATCTTATAACTCATATCATCCCTCCTAAAAACCTTTACTATATTACATAGTTTTTATTACTACATATTATAGCACATTTTTTCTTAAATTACAATTAAGAAAGACTATCTTGACTAAAAATCTCTGCAACTTTATAGTTATAGTTGTTACCAGCCGGACCCCACAGGAGGAATACGAAAATGAACGTTTTATACCGGAAAATCGAAACCGTTATCTATGTTCTGTGCCTAAATCTAATAGGCGCTCTCTGGCTGCTTCTGCATGCGGACATGTCTATCAGGGACAGCCATAACGTTTCTCTCGACACAATAACATTGAGACAGCTTCTGTTTGTTGTCCTGGCTTTTACCATCGCACTTTTAGCAGCCAGAAAATCGGCCGCAAACAGCTCAAAATTTACGTTTATCAACCGATTTCTCTGTATTCTCTTTATACCGCTGTGCGTTGCTTCCCTTCTTGTCATTGGATGCAATGCTGTTTCCGTTAAACATATTATTTATGAAAACAAGGTTTCCCAGACAGAATTTAACGCTGTGGGGCAGAGCGACTTAAAACCGGTCATCGTCCCTCAAGAGACCTGACTCCAATCCGAAACCGTATCCGCAAAAAAGGGGCTGCCTTTAGAAAGCAGCCCCTTTTTTGTACGCAGCCCGGCCCTTTTGCCAAATCTACGTCTCCACATTCTCCTTCTCTTCCGGCTCAGGCAGTCCCTTGCACTCCCTGAATATCTTCATAAACTCTTTACCGGTGATCGTCTCCTTCTCAATCAGAAATTCCGCGATCTTATCCATAATCTCCCGATTTTCCCCCAGAAGCCGCTTCGCCTCCTCATAGGAATCCTTTAACATCCTCATAACTTCCTGGTCAATCTCCGCCGCCGTAGCCTCACCGCAGTTTAACACCATCCTGCCGCTGAGATACTGATCCTCCTGGGTGGCCAGACCCATAAGGCCGAACTTCTTGGACATGCCATACTGGGTCACCATAGCCCGGGCGATTCTGGTAGCCTTCTCAATATCATTGGACGCTCCGGTGGTAACCGTCTCAAACACCAGCTCCTCCGCCGCCCGGCCTGCCAGGGCTCCCACCAGCATGGCCTTCAGTTCTTTCTCCGTATTAAGATACTTCTCCTCCTCCGGAACCTGCATCACGTATCCCAGAGCTCCCATGGTCCTGGGCACAATGGTAATCTTCTGTACGGGTTCCGCGTCCTTCTGGAGAGCGCTCACCAGCGCATGGCCCACCTCATGGTAGGACACGATGCGCCGCTCCTCCTTGCTGAGGATCCGGTCCTTCTTCTCCTTACCTACCAGAACTACTTCCACCGCCTCAAACAGGTCTTTCTGGCTCACGGCGTTCCTGCCGTTCTTCACCGCCAGAATCGCGGCCTCATTGATCATATTGGCCAGATCAGACCCAACTGCGCCGGAAGTGGCCAGAGCAATGGCTTCCAGATCCACAGTCTCGTCCAGAGCCACGTTCTTGGAGTGTACCTTTAATGTGTTGACCCTTCCTTTTAAATCCGGCTTATCCACAATGATCCGCCTGTCAAACCGCCCCGGACGCAGAAGTGCCGGATCCAGGATCTCCGGACGGTTGGTAGCCGCCAGCACCAGAAGACCTTTGGATGAGTCAAACCCGTCCATCTCTGACAGAAGCTGATTCAGAGTCTGTTCCCTCTCGTCGTTGCCTCCGCCGAAACGGGAATCACGGCTCTTGCCGATGGCATCCACCTCGTCAATAAAAATAATACAGGGCGCACTGTCCTGTGCCTGCTTAAACAGGTCGCGAACACGGGACGCTCCCACACCCACAAACATCTCCACAAAATCCGATCCTGACAGAGAGAAAAACGGAACTTTGGCCTCCCCTGCCACTGCCTTGGCCAGAAGCGTCTTGCCGGTTCCCGGAGGCCCCACCAGAAGGGCGCCCTTGGGAAGTTTCGCACCGATATGAGTGTATTTCCCCGGGTTGTGCAGAAAATCCACAATCTCCACAAGAGATTCCTTGGCCTCATCCTGCCCTGCCACATCCACAAATGTGATGCCGGTCTCCTTCTGCATGTGCATCTTGGCCGTGCTCTTTCCCACACCCATGATTCCGCCGCCGCCCATGCGCCTCATCATAAAGTTCATAAACAGAACCAGACATCCGAACATCAAAGCAAAGCTGATCAGATTCTCCAGCCAGATGCTGTTGTTGCTGACCTCCTGACGGCTCTCCACCCCTGCTTCCACCAGTCTCCTGGTCAGCTGGTCTCCGCCCTCCATCCTGACGGAAATGTATTCGATGTTAGGTTTGTAGCCGTCTGCGCCTTCCTTTGTCCAGAAAGACACCTCTGAGCCGCCTACCTGGACCTTTTTGACCAGACCGTCCTCCAAAGCCTCCACAAACTGGCTGTAGGGAACTTCCTGAGTACTGCCCATTCCCCTCAGATAATCTCCCATCTTAAAAATACAGACAAAGGTAATAAGCGCCGCTACCAGTATAATTATCAGAGTCTGTCCAGAACCCTGTCCCGGCATTTTTCCATCACCTTTGTTATTATTGTTCTCCATAAATTCCTGTTCTCCCTTTTCATTAATGGCTGTTTTATGCCGTATCTTACTATTATAGTGTCAGTTTCTCCATAAATCAAGGAAACTGTCCTAAAAAAAATATAAATTTATGGATATTTCCCCTTCATGTGCAGATACTATAGCTGAGGTGATGAAAAATGGATATTTATAATACGGAAAAAGACGATCTTCTGGACAATCCTGTAGCTTCCTCCACGGAATGCACCGGGCTGATTCCCGCTCTTCCCGAGACTGAAGATGAGCTGGAATTCTATGAGGAAATGTTTCCCTACCTTGCGCCCGCAGCTTCCAAGGATCCGGAAGACGTCAAGTAATTCCTGACGCACCAACCGCCAAAAAGGCCTGCACATTCCACTGAATACAGGTCCTTTTTGCGTTTCCTGCCGCTGTACATATTACGGTCGTCCCCTCTCTGCCGGCCCTTCTGTTGAACCTTCCGTTGATCCTTCCTATAAGTTCTTCTTGCCAAATCCGTCGGAATCCGCTATAATAAACGTACCGCTTTCCGGTATTCTGTATTTCATCCAGATCAGGCTAAGCTTCAGCCGATTACCCGCTTGTCAGAGGACGTGTGAGGTATCTATCTGCGTGCACGATCTGCACAATAAAAAATCAGGGAGGTATACATATGGTATACGAAATGTTTCAGACAAAAATAGCTGACACTCTGCAATCAAGCCTTGGGAGCGACTATGAACTAATGCTCCAGAAAGTTCCCAAAAATAACGGAACGCTTTTAGACGGTCTGTGCATCACCAAAAGAGAGCAGAAAGTCTCTCCTACCATTTATCTCAACAGCTATTACGAGCGGTATCTGGAGGGAATCCCATTCAATTCCATTGTCAAGGAGATTCTTCAAATCTATCAGGATAACACCTCGGTTGCGGATCTCGACTTTTCCGTTCTCAACGATTTCTCCCGGCTGCGGGAAAAAGTTGTCTATAAGCTCATTCATACGGCTTCCAATAAGGCTCTGTTAAGTACCATCCCCTCTGTCCCCTACCTGGATTTGTCCATCGTCTTTTATCTCTATCTGGACAAAACCGACTCGGGCCAGATGACGGCTCTGATTCACAACGACCACATGGAAGCCTGGAAAACCGACATCAAAGAGCTGTATCGGCTGTCTCTGTCCAATACCCCAAAACTTCTGCCGGCGCAGCTTCGCAGCATGACCGCCGTCATGAAGGCCATCGCCATGGAGCATCTGGGCAGCGAATACCGGGAGGAATTTGTGGATGATCTCCTGTCCGCCCCCACAGTCTCACCCCTCTATGTCCTGACCAACTCGTCAGGCATCTGCGGCGCATGCACCATTCTCTACCCCAATCAACTGAAAAACTTCGCAGATATGGTGGAGAAAGATCTCGTTATCCTTCCCTCCAGCATCCACGAAGTTCTTCTGATTCCCTACGACGACACCCTCTCTTTCCAGGAACTGGCTGATATGGTGTCCCACATCAACCGTTCGGAAGTACCTGTGGAGGACCGACTCTCCGACCAGGTCTACCTGTATTCGCGGAACAGCCATACCGTAACCTTCGCCGGTCCCCCTGTATCATCGGTACTTTCGTAATCTTCGCCAAACCGCCGTATCGTCTTTTGTTCATAGTATTTCCCGGTCGCCGGGCCGGACCGCTCCCCATCATTTCCTGATATCACCGGCATCTTGCCGTCCATCCATTCCCGTCGGCTATCCCACCAGCAGGCTCCCTATCTGATAAACTAACGTTGACATCCCCCACGCGATCAGAATCTGAAATATCACCATCCCCGCCGTCCAGCGAAGAGACCCTGTCTCCCTGCGTATCGTACCGATGGCCGCCACACAGGGGGAATACATGAGACAGAAAATCATCAGCGCATAGGCGTTCAACGCACCGAACCCGTCCACTGCCAATATCTGTGCCAGCTGCGCCATGCCTGCCGCCGAATTCACATTGCTGATCCCATAAAGCACCGAGAAACTGGATACCACCACCTCTTTCGCCGACAGGCCCGATATCAGCGCTACGGCGATCTGCCAGCTTCCCAGCCCGGCAGGCTTAAGAGCCGGCACCAGAAAACGCCCGATCATAGCCGCAAAGCTTCCCGACACATCCGTCACCAGTCCGCCCGGCCCCATATTCAGCACAAACCACAGCACGATAGATGCCACAAAAATGGTGGTTCCCGCTTTGGTAAGGTAATCCTTTACCTTTTCCCACACATAAACTGCTACAGTCCGCCGATTAGGCGTCTTATACTCAGGAAGCTCGATAAGGAGGGCATCTCCCTCTTCCTTTCCCGCCCCCTTGTGAACCATATAGGCGATTCCTATTGCTGTAAGAAGACCGATCAGATACAGAGAGTACGCCGCCAAAAGTGCATGATCTTTAAAAAACATCTGAGCAAACAGTACATAGATGGGAAGCCTTGCGGAGCATGACATGAACGGCGTGATTAAAATAGTCCTGCGCCTGTCTCTCTCCGTAGCCAATGCCCTCGCAGCCATGACTGCAGGCACCGTACATCCGAAGCCCAGAAGCATAGGCAGAAATGCCTTTCCCGAAAGCCCCACCCGGCTCATGGTCTCGTTCATGACATAGGCGACCCGCGCCATGTATCCGCTGTCCTCCAGAAACGCCAGAGCCAGAAAAAGGATAAATATGTTGGGCAGAAAGGTCAGAATTCCTCCCACTCCGGCCACGATACCGTCCACGATCAGGGATATCAGCCACCGGGAGGTTCCCATCGCTTCAAGCACCGTCAGAAGCGTCCTGGAACCCTGTTCCAATCCCACCTCGAAATATCCTTTCAGGAAATCTCCCACCGTAAAGGTAAGAAAAAATACCACCGCCATGATTCCCAGGAAAATCGGGATTCCCCATACGGAATGTGTAAGGAGACTATCGATCCGATCCGTCATGGCCGCCTGCCGCGCCTTGTTAAACAGGCACTCGTCGATTACTTCCTCTATGTAATCATACTTTTCATTAATAATCTCTTTCTCATAGGAGCGGCTGACTATATGAAACAGGTCGATGGGATGATCTTTATTGACCTCCCTGTCATATTCCAGCATCTTGATGGCATGCCACCGCATATTGTCCATCTCTCCGTACTGCTGCCTCAGCGCACCTTCCACCTGGTCGATAAGGCTTTCCAGCCACGGCTTATAGTGAACCACAATCCCCTGAGGACCCTCCTCATAGTGATGAACTACCGCGTGCATCAGCACGTCCAGCCCACTGCGCTTTCTGGCTGACACCGGCACTACCGGTATATGGCCCAGCATCTCAGGCAGACGGTGAAGATCGATCTCCATCCCCCGCTCCTCCACAATGTCCATCATATTGAGAGCCAGAATCACCGGCTTTTTCAGCTCCAAAAGCTGCAGAGTCAGATAGAGATTCCGCTCCAGGGAAGATGCGTCCACCACATTGATGATCACGTCCACATCTTCGTCCTCGATGCACTTTCTGGTGACAATCTCCTCGATGGTATAGGAAGTCAGGCTGTAGATGCCCGGGGTATCCACCACCCGGATGGCATGACCCTCATAGCTGGTCTCCCCCTCCACTTTTTCCACCGTAACTCCGGGCCAGTTGGCCACCTTCAGCCTCGCCCCTGTGAACGCGTTAAACAGAGTTGTCTTTCCGCAGTTGGGATTTCCCACAAATCCGACGGTAATAGGACGGCTTCCCTCCATGACCGGCTGTCTTCTCTGATCTTTAAGCGCCATGCTCACTCCCCCTTCACCTTGATCCCGTCGGAGATCTTTTTTCCCAACGCCAGTCTGGTTCCCCGCACCTTGATAATCAAGCTGCCGCTTCCCTTTTTGTTCAATATGGTGATATCTGTCTGCTCATTGACACCCAAAGCCTCCAGACGTCTGGTGATTTGTTCATCCACGCAGACGTCCGTCACCTTGTAGGTTTTTCCTACTGTTCCCTCATTCAGTCTCATAAAATTTATGCTCCTTTATCCGGCTGCCTTCTGCCGCTTATGAACCTGTGCCGGCTTTCGCTGTATCAAAACTTACTGCCGCACATGGCTCAATGGGGTTAGGATTAGGTAACCGCTTCTACATGAGCATACTATTAATGATAATTATTGTCAATAAGAAATTTCAAATCACAGTTTATTCCATTTCCAGCAGCATCTTTTTCACTTCCAGCATCCGGTCTCTCAGGACAGCCGCCGCCTCAAAGTTCAGCTCCGCAGCTGCTTTGTGCATCTTCTTCTGCAGTTCTTTCATCACCTTGTTCAGCTCCGCGGCGTCCATGGACTCCAGATCTTTCTCACTGTCCTTGAGATCGCTCTGTGCCGCCTTGGAAATGGCTATTAAATCACGAACCGCTTTCTTTATGGTGGTCGGCGTTATTCCGTGCTTCTCATTGTACTCCTGCTGGATCTTTCGCCGCCGCTCTGTCTCATCTATAGCCCGGCGCATGGAATCCGTAATCACATCGGCGTACATAATTACATGGCCCTCCGCATTGCGGGCAGCCCGGCCCACAGTCTGAATCAGCGAAGTCTCCGAACGCAGAAACCCTTCCTTATCCGCATCCAAAATAGCCACCAAGGAAATCTCCGGAATATCCAGGCCCTCCCTGAGAAGATTGATGCCCACCAGCACATCAAACACATTCAGACGCATGTCACGGATAATCTCCGCCCTCTCCAGAGTATCAATATCCGAGTGAAGGTATTTAACCCGAATCCCCGCTTCCCTCATATAGTCTGTCAGGTCCTCCGCCATCCGCTTCGTTAGGGTGGTCACCAGGACTTTGTTTCCTTTATCCACCTCCCTGTTAACTTCAGAGATCAGGTCATCGATCTGGCCCTCCACCGGCCGCACGGAGATCTCCGGATCCAGCAGCCCTGTAGGACGAATAATCTGTTCCGTCCGCATCAGCTCGTGATTCTCCTCATAATCCGACGGTGTGGCAGACACAAACATCATCTGATCGATTCTCTCCTCAAACTCCCCGAAATTTAACGGACGGTTGTCCAAAGCTGACGGCAGCCTGAACCCGTATTCCACCAGTGTCTTCTTCCGGGATCTGTCCCCCGCAAACATTCCCCGCACCTGGGGAAGCGTGATATGGGACTCGTCAATAATGATCAGAAACTCATCGGGAAAATAATCAATCAGTGTGTAAGGCGGCTCACCCGGCTTTCCCCCTGTAAGGTGCCTGGAATAATTTTCGATCCCTGAGCAGAAACCAGTCTCACGCATCATCTCCACATCAAAATTGGTTCTCTCCGAAATCCTCTGAGCCTCCAGAAGCTTGTCCTCACTCTTAAAATAGGACACCTGTTCCTTCAGCTCCTCCAGAATATTCCCAGCCGCCTCCTCCATCTTCTCCTTGGGAATCACATAGTGGGACGCCGGATAGATGGCCACATGGCCCAGCTGCGCCTTAGCCTCCCCGGTCAAAGTATCAATCTGGGTAATTCGGTCCACCTCATCCCCGAAAAATTCGATGCGGTAGGCCTCATTGCCCGAGTAGGCCGGAAATATCTCCACCACATCCCCTCTCACCCGAAATGTTCCCCGGTGGAAATCCATGTCATTCCTGTCATACTGGATGTCAATAAGCTTGTGGATCACCTCGTCTCTGTCCTTCTCCATCCCCGGTCTCAGGGAAATCACCATGTTCTGGTAATCAATAGGACTTCCCAGACCATAGATACATGACACGGACGAAACAATAATGACATCGCTCCTCTCCGACAGCGCCGCCGTGGCAGAGTGGCGAAGTTTGTCTATCTCGTCGTTGATGGCGGAATCTTTCTCGATGTAAGTATCTGTAGAGGGGACATAGGCTTCTGGTTGGTAATAGTCGTAATAGGACACAAAATACTCCACTGCATTCTCAGGGAACATCTCCTTGAATTCTCCGTATAGCTGCGCCGCAAGCGTCTTGTTGTGGGCGATGACC
>JAAWHK010000091.1 GCA_022795805.1 Hungatella sp.
TACACTCTGCACGCTCTCTTTTTCTCTGCTATTTCAATAAAAAAAGAAATTCGGCAGAGGCTTAAAACCTCTTGTCGAATTTCATTCTAAAACTTATCAGTTTGGCCCATATTCGGCCCATATCACTTTGCCCCATATTGGGTTACGGTTCCCTCAAAAGTTTTATCCCGGCTCCCCGTCCCCTTTCAGACACAGGAATGCGGCCAGATTCCCTCTGTCCTCCCCCGCAAACCGATGAGAAAACAGATACCGGGGATTGCATCTGGTACAGATATCCGTCACCTGAATGTGCTCCGGCAGAACGCCCGCCTCCCGCAGAATGATCTCGTTGCTCTTCCAGAGATCCAGCTGGAATTTCCCGCTGCTCTTTCGGTAAAACAGTTCCTCCCACCACTTCCTGTCAAAGGATCTTTGAAACTCCCCCACCACTTCCTCCCCTACCTCAAAACAGTCCTGGCAGATGCTGGGGCCCACACAGGCCAGCACATCCTCCGGCCTGGTGCCGAAAGCCTTCTCCATGGCTTTCACCGTCACCTCTCCCATGCGCCCCACGGTTCCCCGCCAGCCGGAGTGGCTCAGGCCTATGGCCCTGTGCACCGGGTCCAGAAAATACAGCGGAACACAGTCCGCAAAAAAGGTCACCAGAGTAATCCCGGGCACGTCGGTAATCAGGCCGTCCACATCCCGGTAATCCCGCTCCCGCACAAGGCCCTTTCCCTCATCCTCCCTGCCTACCCGCCTCACGTTGGTTGTGTGGGTCTGGTATGTGAGCACCATACGTTCCATATCCACGTCCAGAGCCTCTGCCATACGGCGGTAATTTTCCCTCACATGCTCCGGGTCGTCCCCTCTGGTAAAGCTCAGATTCATGGAGGCGTATTTCCCCTGGCTTACACCCCCCAGCCTGGTGGCAAACCCGTGGGAGACCAGGCCGCTGGATGCCAGAAGCGGAAACTCCAGATAATGGACACCGCACCTCTCCACATCCTCCACAACCAAAGCCCCCGGCTCACCCCTGCGAACCCATTTTAACTCCATATATGGCACTCCTTTCCCCTACTTTATTCCATATCCTCGTTGATCTTCACGAAATGCGTATGATCCTCCCAGACTCCGTTAATCTTCAGATACTTCCTGGAAGTTCCCTCATTGACGAAGCCGCACTTCTCTGCCACTCCGATGGACGCCCTGTTTCTGGGCATAATGTTCCCTTCGATCCGGTGAAGGCCCAGTTCCCGAAACGCAAACCGCACCGTCGCGTTGACCGCCTCCGTCATAAATCCCCTGCGAAGGTAATCCTTATCCAGCTGATATCCCATGAAACAGGAGCAGAAAGGCCCCATAACCACGTTGTTCAGGGCCACAAACCCGATGATCAGCCCGGCCCCGGTCTTGGGGGAAATATAAAGGCGGTATCCCCGGCCCTCCTCCCAGTCCTTTGTCTGCCGTGTAAGAGCCTCCTCCTGAAATGAGACGCTGTAGTAAGCCTCCTCCCTGGCAGGCTCAAATTCCTCCATAAACTCCCGGTTCCTGCAAAGGTACTCTGCAACCCGGTCCGCTCCCGCCACATCCGGTGACAGCAGGTACAGTCTCTCCGTTTTCAACGTCATAACATCATTTTCCTTCTACTACAATATATTTATGGTTAACACCCCTTACAGCCAGTAAGGAATTACCCATCTTGTTGCTTAAGCTGTTAGAATGAGTAAGGCAATAGGTCTGGCCGTTTCCTCCTAGGACTTCGCGTCCGTGATAAAGTCAGCCAACCAGCCCTCATTCGCAGCATTCGTTTTACGCAGGTTGAACCCATAGGCGTTCGTGTGATACCCAGTAGATTGAATAGGCAATGAGTAAATCTGGTATTGACCATTGCTAATTCATTGTAAAGGAGTATCTGTTATGAACGCTGTTGGTATTGATGTTTCCAAAGGCAAGAGCACGGTTACCATCCGAAAGCCAGGTGATGTTATCCTGTTGCCTCCCCGTGATATTCCCCATACCAAGTCCCAAATCAATGCCTTGATTGAGTTGATCAAGGGCCTCGATGGGGAAACTAAGGTCTGCATGGAGCACACAGCACGGTACTACGAACCCGTCGCCACATGGCTTTCTGACGCCGGTATCTTTGTCAGCGCTGTAAACCCCATCCTCATCAAGGGCTTCGGGGATGATTCTCTGCGCTCTCCAAAAACCGACAAGGCCGATTCCAAAAAAATCGCACGCTATACTCTTGACCGCTGGGCAAATTTGAAGCAATATGGATGCATGGATAAAACACGTAACCAATTAAAAACCATGAACCGGCAGTTCGGTTTCTATATGGACCAGAAAACTGCCATGAAAAACAACCTCATTGCCCTGATTGACCAGACCTATCCGGGAGCCAATAGCTTCTTTGACAGTCCCGCGCGTAACGATGGCAGCCAAAAGTGGGTAGATTTCATCCATACCTACTGGCATGTGGATTGTGTCCGCTCCAAATCACTGGAGACATTTACAGAACATTACCGGAACTGGTGTAAACGCAAAGGCTACAATTTCAGCACTCTGAAAGCGCAAGAGGTCTATCAGCTCTCCTCTGACCTAATCGCCGTATTTTCCAAGGACGCCAACACCAAGATGCTCATCCGACAGGCTGTGGCGATGCTTAATACCGCTTCCGCAACCGCGGAATCCCTCCGTCTGGAAATGGATAAGACTGCTTCCACTCTGCCGGAATATCCTGTTGTCATGGCAATGAACGGGGTCGGCCCTACCCTCGGTCCCCAGCTCATGGCTGAGATCGGGGATGTGACACGGTTCACTCACCGCGGGGCGCTGACTGCCTTTGCGGGCGTTGACCCCGGAAAGGACGATTCCGGACAGCGGGTCCGTAAAAGTGTGCCTACCACAAAGAAAGGTTCGCCAAGTTTACGCAAAACCCTCTTCCAAATCATGGATGGGCTCATCAAGCGTTCCCCGGCAGACGATCCCGTTTATGCCTTTATGGACAAGAAACGGGCCCAGGGCAAGCCTTATTACGTTTACATGACTGCGGGCGCAAACAAGTTCCTGCGTATTTATTATGGGCGGGTAAAAGAGTACATGGCCTCCCTCGAAACCACACAGCAGCAATAGGTATATACCTATCAGAAAGGAGGACTTCTTATGAGGGACTGGATAGACTCCATACAAGCTCATACCCAAGCCCAGGCAAAATACGACAAAAATAACACGGCCGGCTTTTACATGAAACTGAACATCCATACGGATTTAGACATCATCCGCTGGCTTTGGAAGCAGCCATCAAAGCAAGGGGCGGTTAAAAAACTCATCCGGGAAGAGATCGCCAGGAAGAAATCTGAAGATTCTCTATCCTGATCTATCACCTAACATTTCTATGCCCACAGGCCGGCGTCTTGCGGTGGCCTTGTTTTGGTGCCTTTAATTCAACCTGTATAAAATTTTCAAAGTTCATAAATTTCTACTTGACTTTTTCTTTGCAGGCTTAATATAATGAATCTTCCTAAAACGCATTCTTAAACAGCAGTATCTCATCCCCTGTGATACTGACCACGTCAAATCTGCAGGGCACATCCTCACCGTATCCCCGGCGGTAAAGGTAGTAGGAAGCCGTGTGGCGAATCCGCTGCTGTTTTTGCCGTGAAACCGCCTCCTCCGGGTAACCGCTCCCCGTATCCCTCCGGTACTTTACCTCCACAAAGATCAGATACCCTCCCTGTCGGGCGATAATGTCAATCTCCCCCAGGCGGTCCCTGAAATTGCGCTCCAGAATCTCATATCCCTGACCTGTAAGATACCGCGCCGCCATGTCCTCGTAGACGCTGCCGGTCTCCCGTTTATTCCCTGGCGTTTTTGTCACCCGCCTCCTCCGATCTGAAATTCTTTATGAACGTGCGCCTGTGAATCCCGCAGGGACCGTGCTCCCGCAGCGCCCCTATGTGGGCGGCCGTGCCGTATCCCTTGTGCTTTCCAAACCCGTACTCCGGGTACATGGCGTCGTACTGCGCCATCATCCTGTCCCTGGTTACCTTGGCCAGAATACTGGCGGCGGCGATGGACACGCTCTTGGCATCCCCCTTCACGATGGGCACCTGCCTTATGTCCAGCCCCGGGATGGTCACCGCGTCGTTTAAAAGAATATCCGGCCTCACCCCCAGCCGGTCCACCGCCTGCCTCATGGCCTCGTACGTGGCCTGGAGAATATTGATCTCGTCAATGCGCCCCGGGGACGCCATGCCAATCCCATAGGCTGCGGCCTTCCGGGTAATCTCGTCGTAGAGCAGCTCCCTCTTCTTCTCCGAAAGCTTCTTGGAGTCGTTGAGGAAGAGAATCTCGCAGTCCCTGGGGAGAATCACCGCGGCAGCCACCACCGGTCCTGCCAGGGGGCCTCTTCCCGCCTCGTCTATTCCGCAGATAAGCGGACAGTCCTCATACATCCTCTCATACTCTCTCATGGCCTCCAGCCGGGCCAGCTCCCTCTCCAGTTTCTCCCCTGTCAAAGGTTTCATCGCCATTGTAATCGATCCCTTCCGTTTTTGCAGCCGTCGCCGCCTCTTATATACTCCCTGCCGGCAAAAGCCACCGGCGTTATTCCTCCTGCGAAAGGGGAAACTCCAGCGTTATCCTGCCCAGCTTCCCGCTTCTGAAGTCATCCAGCATAAGCCCGGCTGCCTTCTCTGTGTCGCACTGACCGCCTTTCATGAGACAGCCACGCACCCTCCCGATGTCTTCCAGAATACCCCCGGCCCTTTTATCCGTGATCTTCACGCCGCCGTCGCTGCCGTCTCCGTCTTCCCGGATTTTTGCATCTTCCGATTCCGTCTCCACCCCGTACCGTTCCCTCAGAGTCCCCGGGTAATCCGCCTCCAGAATCCGGATCAGCTCCATAGCCAGCCGGTGCCGGTCCAGGATCTGATCGTTGATGGACCCGATAAGCGCCAGGCGGACCCCCACCTCCTCGCTCTCAAACCGGGGCCACAAAATCCCCGGGGTGTCCAAAAGCTCCACGCTCTTGTTCAGCCGGATCCACTGATTCCCCTTGGTCACCCCCGGCTTGTTGCCTGTCCTGGCGCATGCTTTGCCGGCATAGGAATTGATGAATGTGGACTTCCCCACATTGGGGATCCCCACCACCATGGCTCTCACCGGCCGGTTTAGGATTCCCCGCCTTCTGTCCCTTTCGATCTTCTCTTTGCAGGCCTTTGCTATCGCTTCCTGAATCTGCTTTAACCCGGCCCTGCTTCTGGAGTCCAGTTTCACCGCCTCCACGCCCTGTTCCTTAAACCACCGAATCCACGCGTCGTTGCCCTTATCCCCTGCCAGATCCGCCTTATTGAGAAGAACCAGCCGCGCTTTCTGCCGCCCCAGCTCGTCGATGTCCGGGTTCCTGCTGGAGATTGGCACTCTGGCATCCACCAGTTCGATGATCAGATCGATCAGTTTTATGTCCTCCTGCATGGCGCGCCTGGCCTTGGTCATATGACCGGGATACCACTGTATATTCATAATACTCTCCTATTCTATCAATCCTATATCCAAAAGCGGCATCAGACGCAGCCAGATCTTTCCCTGAATCTGATCCCTCTTTATATTTCCCATATTCACAAAACGGCTGTCCTCACTTCCGTCCCGGTTATCCCCCAGAAGGAAATATTCATCCTCCCCCAAAGTAACCGGATTCTCCGCAACACCCGCCAGAACCGAGGTGTCGAGGCCGTTCTCCGCCTCCAGCCGCTGTCCGTCTATATAAATAACTCCGTCCGTAATCTGGACCACCTCTCCCGGCAGCCCGATAACCCTCTTAATATTGGACTTATGGTCCTCCCGCTCAAAAACCACCACGTCGAACCGCTCCGGGGTTCCGAAGTCATAGGCAAGCCTGTCCATCAGCACCACGTCGTCGCCGCGAAGCAAAGGCGCCATGGACTGTCCCGCAACTTTCACCTGGGTGCCGAACCCGTACGCCACAAACCAGGCCAGGGAGATAACAACCACTACATCCACGATCCATCTGATCCCCCTTCTCAAGGGGGTTGTCTCTTCCACCTGATAAAATTCCAAACCTGCACCTGCCTGTCAATATTCCTGTAAAGAAAGAAAAGGACAATAAATATTCTTTATTGTCCCTGGGTTGCATCTGAAAATAAATTACCTTACTAACTCTTTTACCTTGGCAGCCTTGCCCACTCTGTCTCTCAGGTAGTACAGTTTCGCTCTTCTTACCTTACCTCTTCTCACTACCTCGATGTTGTCTACGAATGGAGAATGTACCGGCCATGTCTTCTCAACGCCGATTCCGTTGGAGTTCTTTCTCACGGTAAAGGTCTCTCTGGCTCCGCCGTTCTGTCTCTTAATAACAGTACCCTCGAATACCTGGATTCTCTCCCGGTTTCCCTCTTTGATCTTGTTGTATACCTTCACGGTATCGCCGACATGAAATTCCGGCACGGATGCCTTCAGCTGAGTTGCTTCGATGCTCTTAATAATCTCGTTCACTGTGGAACCTCCTTAAAATATGTTTGATGTTCTTAATACCCGCACTCCGGTAGCAGAGGACCATCTCTTATTTTGAAAACCAATTTATTCTATCATACTATCTTCCCGGACGCAAGCTCTTTCTTCGGAAATTTTCTCCCCGGAACTTTTCTCCGCCCGAATCTCTTCCAGGTACAGACGCTCCTTCTTAGTGAGCACGGCGCCTTCCAGAAGGTCCGGTCTCCGGTCAAGAGTCCTTTTTATGGACTGCTGCCGCCTCCACGTCTCTATGTTCCTGTGGTGGCCTGACAGAAGAACCTCCGGGACTCGCATGCCCTCATAGATCTCCGGCCTGGTGTACTGGGGGTATTCCAGAAGATTGTCATGAAACGACTCTATCTCCGCGGACTCGTCGTTGTTTAAAACCCCCGGAACCAGCCTGGAGATGCAGTCAATCATCACCATGGCGGGAAGCTCCCCTCCTGTAAGGACGTAATCGCCGACGGACAGATAGTCCGTCGCGATCAGGGACAGCGCCCGCTCGTCAATCCCCTCATAGTGGCCGCACAGAAACACCAGATCCTCCTCACGGGCCAGCTCCTGCGCTATGGACTGGTTAAACACCCGGCCCTGAGGCGTCATATACAGCACTCTAGGCCGCTTTCCAAGCCGCCTGCACAGGGCCTCATAACAGTCACACACCGGCCCCGGCTGCATCACCATGCCGGCGCCTCCGCCGTAGGGCGCGTCGTCCACATGTCTGTGCTTATCCGTGGAGTAGTCCCGTATGTTAACGGCATTGATGCTTATAACTCCCTGCTCCACGGCCCTTCCTATAATACTGGTGTTCAGCCCCTCCCTCACCATGTCGGGAAACAGGGTGAGAATATGGTAATTCATAGCCCTTCCTCTCCTCTACAGGTCCAAAAGCCCTTCCATCATATGGACAAGGACCCTTTGAGCCTTCAGATCCACATTCAGGATACACTGCTTGATGGCCGGCAAAAGCACGGTCCTTCCGCCCTTCATGGTCACCTCATAGACGTCGTTGGCCCCGGTTTGAATCACGTCGGTAAGGGTTCCCAGTTCCTCTCCCTCGTCCGTGAATACGGCCAGGCCAATGAGATCCACGATAAAATTCTCGTCGGGCCCCAGCCTGACGGCCTTGTCTCTGGTAACTAAAAGGTCCTTTCCCTTATAGATTTCGATGTCATTTATGGTGTCATAGCCTTTGAATTTCAGGATCACCATGTTTTTGAAAAACTTTACAGCCGTGATCTCCATGGGCTTAAGCTCCCTGCCCGTATCCAAAAGCACTTCCTTCAGTTTTTTAAACCGCGCCGCGTCGTCCGTGGTGGGAAACACCTTTACTTCCCCGCGGACTCCGTGGGTGGATGTGATGACGCCCACCCGCAAAGTATCTTCCATAGCGCCTTCCCTTTCCCGGAACCGCCAGTGATAAATAAGACCGTCTTCCCACAAAAGGGGCGGCGGTCTTATCTCTCCTATTGGATCTCAACAACTACTTTTTTGTCTTCCTTCGAGGCTGCTGCCTTCACAACAGAACGAATAGCTTTGGCGATCCTTCCCTGCTTTCCGATTACCTTCCCCATGTCCGAGGGAGCCACTTTAAGCTCCAAAATCGTCTCTCCGTTCTTCTCGCTCTCCGTCACGGTGACTTCTTCGGGATGTTCCACAAGGGCTTTCGCCATTACTTCAACTAATTCTTTCATATCCCTCACCTCAGGTTATTGGATGCCGGCGATCTTCAAAAGCTTGCCAACCGTCTCCGTAGGCTGTGCGCCTGTTGCCAGCCACTTCTTCGCCTTCTCCTCGTTGAACTTGATCACGCTGGGCTCCTGGTTCGGGTCATAGTATCCAACCTCTTCAATGAACCTGCCGTCTCTCGGAGATCTGGAATCTGCAACAACAACTCTATAGAAAGGAGCTTTCTTATGTCCCATTCTTCTTAATCTCATCTTTACTGCCATGTCTG
>JAAWHK010000092.1 GCA_022795805.1 Hungatella sp.
CAAGAACGGAAATCTTCTTAACTGTATCGGGAATGGCATTAATCAGGGCCTCGGCGCTGAATGGTCTGTACAGGCGAACCTTCACAACGCCTACCTTGGCGCCGGTTGTCTTAGCCATATAGTCGATGGTCTCTTCGATGGTATCGTTAACGGAACCCATGGCAATAATCACGTGCTCCGCATCGGCTGCTCCGTAGTAGTTGAACAGCTTGTAATCCGTACCGGCTTTCTCGTTAACCTTGTCCATATACTCCTGAACAATGGCCGGAAGAGCGTCATAGTACGGGTTGCAGGCCTCACGCGCCTGGAAGAAGATATCCGGGTTCTGAGCGGAACCTCTCTGGCAGGGATGATTGGGATTCAGGGCATGCTTACGGAACTCGGCGATAGCATCCCAGTCAGCCATCTCGGCCAGATCCTCATAATCCCATGCCTCGATCTTCTGGATCTCATGGGAAGTGCGGAAACCGTCAAAGAAGTTAATAAAGGGAACCTTGCCCTTAATAGCAGCCAGATGGGCAACTGCAGTCAAATCCATAACTTCCTGCACGCTGGACTCGCACAGCATAGCGCAGCCGGTCTGACGGCACGCATACACGTCGGAGTGGTCGCCGAAAATAGACAGCGCATGGCTGGCCAGAGCACGGGCAGACACATTGATAACACCCGGAAGCTGCTCACCGGCAATCTTGTACAGGTTGGGAATCATCAGAAGCAGACCCTGGGAAGCAGTGTAGGTAGCCGTAAGGGCTCCCGCAGTCAGGGAACCGTGAACCGCACCGGCAGCACCGGCCTCAGACTGCATCTCCGTAATCTGAACCGTACGTCCGAAGATATTCTTCCTTCCTTCCGTCGCCCACTCATCCACATGCTCAGGCATAACGGATGACGGGGTAATGGGGTACATGGCGGCTACTTCAGTAAACGCATACGAAGCATGTGCAGCCGCCTGATTACCATCCATGGTTTTCATTTTTCTTGCCATTTGATTTTCCTCCTACAAATTTGATGTTGCAAAGTGAAGTAAGTACGAAACATACATACTAACCTGACTAGTATTATAACAATTATTTATCAATTTGAAAAGGCAAAATCCACCAATTTAACGTATTATTTTGGGTACAATGTCCACGCCAGCAATGAGCAGTGCGAAAAAAACTGAGCAGAAATATGCGTCGTGCTCGCACGTAAGCATATTTCTGCTCAGTTTTTTTCATAGGGCGAAGCCCGTGAGTGAGACGAAGCGTCAGCGGAGTCGAACGCCACTGCGGACTCCCCCTCCGCCCCTGCGATGCGCCAGCGAGCCTGCCGTCCGCGATGCACCAGCGAGCCCTACCCCCGCGATGCGCCAGCGAGCCCTACCCCCGCGATGCGTCAGCGAGCCCTACCCCCGCGGCACGCCAGCGCCCTACCCCCCATCCCTCCTCCCAAAAAAGCAGCCGCCCCGCCAGTCTATCCCAGCGCAGCAGCTGCCTCCTCTAATTCAATCTCAACTATCTCAACTCCACCTCTACGGCCCAACCGGCGCCAGCACATCTCCCGACGGCATATCCGGCCCAAGCGGCTGTCCCGGCTCCGGTATGGGATCCGCCGGAGGAGCCGTAACCCCCGGACCTCCCTCCGGCCCCTGATAATCAACCGAAGGCGCCGTCTGAGGCGGAGCCGCCGTAGTCTGTCCCGGACCGATGATCCCCGGACCGGCGGGCGTCTGACTCTCCTGCGGCTGTGTCTCTCCCGGCAGCGTCTCCGCCCCGGATTCGGTGCTTCCCTCGGCCGGTATCACCACTCCCGATGTATTCCTCTTAATCACGGGGGCATGCCCCTTATAGGTAGTCGTGTGATCCACATCCCTGCTGATCACCTCGTCCCCCTTCTTAATCACCAGTCTGGTCTCCCAGCGGCTTCCTCTTGTTCCGGCGGACTTCTGTACCTCCTGATCCGGCTGCAGAGTCTGATCCTCCTCATAAGTAGGCGCCGGCGGATCCAGATCCGCGATCTTGGTTGACTCGAGAGAGTAGGTAACTCCCTCCTCCAGAACCGGGATTCCGTATACCGAAACCGTACACGTCTGGTCCGCATAATGGGCCCGTATGCCTATGGCCGTGTTGGAGCTGTTGATAAACTTAAAGTCCGGTCCGCCCCAGCTGACGGTGGCATCCTGTCCCGGAGTCACATAGGACGGCTCAAAGGTATGTGACCGGCGCACCGAAATCTTCAGTCCGGCCCTTAAAACCGCGTTGTACAGCGTAGTGCTCACCTGGCACACGCCGCCGCCGATCTCCTGTACCACCTCGCCGTTATTGTAGGCCGCGGCACCCTGATAGCCCTTGGCCTCCGTTCTCTCTCCCACGGTGTCATTGAAGGAAATCTCCTGCCCCGGCTGCACGATGGTACCGTTCAAAGCCTCACAGGCCAGCCGGATATTGGTATTCCTCTTGCTGTTGGACGTGGTCTTGGTCGTGGCAGTGCCGATGGTCTTATACTTTTCCTTTGCGCTGGCCACGGAAATCTCCGGCTGCACCTCGCTTGCCGAAGCCGTGATCACGGCGTCAAACTTCTTGGCCTTCAGCGCGGCCTCTATATCTTTCGCCAGCTTCTCCTGATCCACGGAGACGCCCGCGCTCTCCCCCTCGAACACGAAGGAGTCATTGGACGGCTCGTATTTGGAGATGGAGCCGTTCTTCGGGGCCTTGTCCCACCTGGCGGCAGCGGCGGCAGCCTGGGCTCTGGCCGCCTCCTCCAGCCCTGATGTATCTAATGTGTAGGACTCCTTCGGCCTGCCCGTATAAATCTCATCCAGAAGAAGATTCACCTTCTCCTCCATGAGATTGGCCACCTCATAGGTATCCTCCTTGTAAGTAACCTTCATCTCCCATGTGTACTTCTTTAAAATCTCCGCTCTGGCCTCATCCCTGGACATGCCCGTGATCTCGATGCCGTCCACGGTCACCTTCTTCTCCAGCTCGGTCTCCGGCTCAAGGGTCACAGTCTCCGTGCTCTGAACATCCGCCTCCGTCTCCCTGCTGTGTTTCATGCCGTACACCACGGCGGCAATGGCCAGGATCAGCACCACGCCTGCCACAGCGATGATGCGGTAATCCGGGGACTGCCGTCTCCTTCTTCCTCTCCTGGTTCCGTGGTTCGGCGACTGATATCCGGAAGAACTTCTTCTTGAACCCGGCGGTCTTCCCGGCGGCCTGGACGAAGGCGCCCCCGCGCCGTGGGACGACGTCCCGTGAGATCCACCGGCCCTGGCGCCTGTACCTGTCCTTCCTGCTCCCCGCGTCCCGCCTCCCGACGCGCTCCGCGTAGACGGCCCTCCCGCGCTTCTGCCCGTTTTGCCTCCCGTGGTCCGTCCCATGGAACTTCTGGAAATCCCGGATCCGGATACTCTGCCTCCTGCCTGTCTGCCTCCCGCGGAGTAACTTCTCTCCCCGGACATTCTATGATTATTGCTGCGATTATCTGTATTCATCTTTCCACCTGTTTCACATGATAATGTAGTTTGTCAACTTGTAGTATACCATACTTTGTGGAAAATGGAATCACTTTTTTTAGGTTTTACTTATTTTCCGGGACATGTTACTATAGTGTTACCAAACTATTTCAAAAGGGAGAAATTTTATGAATTTTGTCGATTTGCACACCCATTCCACGGCGTCCGACGGCACTCTGAGTCCGGAGGAGGTGGCTGCAAGGGCCTCCCTGCTGGGGCTTAAGGCCATCGCTCTCACGGACCACGACACGGTAGACGGAATCACCCGGGCTAAAAAGGCGGCCGCGGCCTGCTCCCTGGAGCTGATCCCCGGCATGGAACTCTCCTGTATTTACCAGGGGACGGAGATCCATATTCTGGGATTCTTTGCCGACGAAGAATCGCCGAAACTGAAAGAAGGTCTGAATAACTTCTGCAGCATCCGCCGCCGGCGCAACGACGCCATGCTGAGACGTTTTCAGGAAGACGGATTTGACATCACGATGGAAGATTTACGCCACGACAATCCCGACACCGTCGTGACCAGGGCCCACTTCGCCAGAGTTCTGACAGAGAAGGGATACGTCCCCTCCCCGGCCAAAGCCTTTGAGAAATATCTTCAGTACGGCGGCCCCTACTGCACCCGCAAGGAAACCGTCACCCCGCAGCAGGTGATGGAGCTGATGACCTCCTGTCGCATCTGGCCCTGCCTGGCCCATCCCATGCAGTACCGCCTGGGATATGAGGAGGTGGAAAAACTGGCTCTTTATCTCAGGGAACTGGGCCTTCGGGGCCTGGAAGTCTACCACTCTTCCCACCATCAGCCTCAGAGCGCCCGGCTCCAGGTTATGGCTAAAAAACTGGGCCTGCTGCCCTCCGGAGGTTCCGATTTCCACGGAGGCAACAAGCCCGATATCGAACTGGGAAAAGGCCGGGGAGGCCTCAGGGTGTCCTACGCCCTGCTGGAGGACATCAAGGAGGATTATTCCCGCTCCTTAGGGGCCGTCCCCTGACCCGCAGCCCCCTGACGGGCGCCTTTGGACGGCTTTCTTGCCCCTTTGGACCGGCCGGGCCGCACCCCCTTTTTCTCAAGCCGCGCGGCCACTGCCTCCCTAAGAAGGGCATAGAGCACCGAGCAGATGGGGATAAACACCAGCATGCCCACAACCCCCATGGCGCTTCCGCCTACGGTCACCGCCACCAGAACCCAGATGGAAGGAAGGCCAACTGACCCGCCTACCACATGGGGGTAAATCAGATTGCCCTCCACCTGCTGGAGAATCTGGAACACCACCAGAAATACCAGTGCCTGCACCGGATTTACCATAAGAATGAGGAAGGCTCCCACGATACAGCCCACGAACGCGCCGAATATGGGAATCAGAGCCGTAAATGCGATCAGCACTCCGATAAGCAGCCCGTAGGGCAGGCGGAGAACGGTCAGGGTCACAAAGAACATGGCTCCCAAAATAACCGCCTCCGTGCACTGCCCCGCCAGGAAATTGGAAAACGTCCGCTCCGTCAAAGACGTCGTCTTAAGCACCTTCACATACACCCGCTCCGGCAGATAGGCCCTCAGCAGCCGTTTCGTCTGCCTCACCAGGATCTCCTTCTGCAAAAGCACATACACGGCAAACACAAACCCGATAAAGAAACTGGCGACGCCGCTGACAATGGACACCGCCACGTTTACCGTGGACGCCAGCATGGTGCCCGCGCCCCTGGACATAAACGTCATCATGTCCTTTCCCGTCTGCTCCCAGTCTATGTTCACATTTTCAATATACCCCACAATGCCCGGATACCGGGAGAACAGATCCTCCGCCTGCCTCTGGGCCTCCTCAAAAAACGCGGGAATGCTTTTCTGCAGGCTCATAAGCGTCCCCACCAGCTGAGGCCCCACCACAAAGATCACCACTACCAGGATCCCCACTACCAGGGTGATAGCCAGTATCAGGCTGAGAGGCCGCTTAAATTTTCCTGCCTTTTTCACGGGAGTGTGGTTCTCTATGGCCCGCATGGGCACATTGAGGATAAAGGCGATCGCCCCTCCCATGAGAAAGGGGGAAACCATGGAAACGCAGTTTCCCAGAAGGGCAAGCAGGCTTCGATAATTAATGCCTGCCACAACTCCCACTATGGTAAATACGATCAGTCCCCGGATCCTGTTTATATTATCCTTATTAAATTCCATGTCTCTCCTTTCTCAACGGCGCGGAAATTCCAGCGTCATAAACAGCTGATTTTTCTGTGCTGCACATACCGTGGTGGTAAGGCCCAGGATGTGTTCTCCTTTGCAGACCACGGTGTCCCATATAAACGGTTCCCTCTGACCGTCCCCGTAAAAAGCGGTGATGTCCATATCCTTTGTGGCTTCCGTGTGAATCACGATTTTCAGGCAGCTGGGGCCGTCGTCCAGATACCGGCAGATATAATCATGTAAAAACATATGTTCAAGGGCATCCCGGTCAAATGTGTGATTGCTGCACACGGACAGGGGAATATAGCTGTAGTCCAGCTGAGCCGGTGAATCGTCCCTGCCCGCCCGCCGCACAATCCGGTAAACATAGGCACCCTCCTCCTGCCCCAGCTTTGAGCACAGCAGGGAATCGGCCTGAATGATCCCGTGTTCCTCCAGACTGTGGCGCTTCAGCGCGGACTCCTCCATGGGAGGAACCCCGATTTTACCAGAAAAGGCTACAAAGCCGTTCTTGTCCGCACGCCTCACCGCCCGGACAAACGTCCCCTTCCCCTGAATGCGCTCCACCACACCCTTTCCGGATAAATCCCTTATGGCCGTATTCACGGTGATCCGGCTGACATGAAACTGTCTGGACAGCTCCGCCTCCGACGGAAGCCTGTCCCCCGCGCCAAAGACGCCCTCCTCTATCTTCTGTAAAATATAATCCTGTATCTGAACATACTTGGGAATGTAGGAACCCATACTCTTTGCCGTCATTCATCCACCTTCCTTCAACAGCCAGCCCGGTCATAAGGTTTACGGCGGCCATTGTAAACATACACCGTCAGCGATGCCACGGCCACCAGGGCGCCTCCTGTGATTGAGGTCATCTTCACCGGCTCCCCCAGAACCGCCGATCCCAGAAACAGGCTGAACAAAATCCCCGAATAATTGTAAATGCTGATCTCGGAGGCCGGGGCAAAACGGTAGGCATAGGTGATAAACGCCTGCCCCAGAGACCCGAACACCCCGATCATAAGCAGAAACAGAAGCTGCCCCCCATCCGGCATCACAAAATCCCGAATCATAAACGGCAGAGAGCACACCGCGCTGAAGGTGGAAAAATGCATGATCACGGTCATTCCGTCCACCTTCCCCCTGAAATATCCCAGAAACGTGTAGGCGATGCCTGAAGTGACTGCCGACAGAAGAGCCGCCAAAAGAGGTATGGGATCAGACTGAAAGCTGGGCCGAAACACGACAAACGCGCCAAGCACCGACAGAATCAGAGCCGGAATCTGCACAGGCGACAGTTTCTCTTTCAGGAAAAGAATGGCGAATACGGTGACAAAAACCGGCGACAGCTTGTTTAATATGGTGACATCCCCCTGAGCGCCGTGGCTGGACGCATAAAACAGCGTAATCAGCCCCAAAAAGCCGAACAGGGAGCGTCCAAACAGCAGCGGCTGGTACTTCCTCTCCCCAAACAGCGATCCCCTCCTTCGCCGTATAATAAAAAACGCCGCGGCCAGTATGAATAAATTGCGCATAAATATCTGTTCCATAGTGGGAATCTCCCTAGTCAGACGCACAAACACCTGCATGGCCGCAAACGAAAATGCCGACAGGATCATAAATAAGATTCCTTTTTGCTTCTGTGTCATGCTTCATATCCTCCTGTTTATTTAAACCATACATGTCGATATGTTGATATGTCAACATGTACTATATAGTATAGTTTCTCCCTCTGTGCATGTCAACCTTATATCTACACATTTTCTCCCCCATTTCCTTTGGCCGTGCGCCTGCCTTTGGAGCTGATTTTACTTTCAATGGAAACTTTGCCAACCCTCTGTTCATATGATAGACTGTAAAGAAAATTTCTGGAGGAACTAGTATGAGTGATTTGGCAGCGACAAACTGTGGTTGCGGGTGTGAGTGTACAACAGGAGGCAACGGAGGCGGCAGCATTCTCTGGATCCTGATTCTTCTGTGCTGCTGCGGCGGCGGTTTCAGTTTCGGATGCGGATGCGGCGGCAATAACTGCAATACATCCTGCGGATTCGGTTTCGGATGTGACTTCATCTGGATCATTCTCCTTCTGTGCTGCTGCGGCGGCGGCAATAACAACAGCTGCTTCTGCTGCTAATTTGCTGATCTGCCGATTTTACCGTCTTCCTACCGGCCGCCGGGGTTCTCCCGGCGGCCGTCTTTCTGCCCTGCACACGCAAAAAAGGGAGGCGGCGGCCGGCTCCGGCGCCTTTCCTCCCCGTCTCTCCCGCTTTTTACCGGGTCTTTTCACTGGTCTTCTTCTCCTGGCACATCTGCCACTCTCCCCGTCCTCTCCTCTGTCCTCCTCTTCCTCTCCTTCTGGCCTCCTGCTGCCGCAGGCAGTCCTCGTCGATCTCATATACCGCGTTTCCATCTATAATCAGCCGTTCTGACATTATGTCCTCCGTTTTATTTATTTCCATTATTATCATATGCGGAATAATTTCCATAAGCGCCTCATACACTGTCATCAAAGAGATTTGGAAAGCCGCCAATTATGACTGATGAATCCACCATGAA
>JAAWHK010000010.1 GCA_022795805.1 Hungatella sp.
GCAAATGCCGTAGGTTTAACCGAAGCCATGGGAATCTCCAGAATAACTACCTTCTTATCCTTCACGTCTACTTCAATAAACTGAATATTTAATCTGGGATTACTTAATCCTACAAGCCAGTTCTCCAATTCCTGATTACCCTTCTTCGCCGCCCTAGGGCAAAAATCCGTTCCTGAAACCTCATGCGTTGTATCATCAATCCCCCACAAGAGATATCCTTTCTCTCTTCGTTCCAGAGCGGCAGAATTACTTATGGCAGAAATATATTCTCCTATCATTTGGGGATCTGTATTATTGCTTTTGTATTCCAACCATTCTGTCTCTGCTGGCAGCCTTCTCAATCGTTCTATCAGGCTGACATAATAATCCTGCTGTCCTGTAATCATATATTTCACTCTCTCCTACTACTTTTTTGATAGTCCTATATTATCCAAAACTACTTCTGACCCTATCCTCAAAATAAGAAGGATATTCTTCTAAATAAACAAATATTTTATCTCTAATATCCTTGTTTTTTTTAACTATGTTTTTAATCTCTTTTACATTCCCAGCTAGATACCGTTCCTGAATGATTGATGCAATCTCACCCGCTATTACACGATCATTAAATCCCATCTCATAAATTACAATACTACATAAATCAGTTAAACCATATCTCATCTGCTTTGATAAGGCTTTAAACTTATTTACTAAATCAACATCATCACATTTATAATCCACATTCTCAATTATTGCTGCCAAAATTAGCGTACAGTCATAACCAAAAAATCCATCACATAAATCTATTATCTGTTTTAAAGATATCCCTGTATATCTCCTTCTTTTTAGAATTCTAATATCTTTAGATATTGCTGTATGACAAATATCTATATACGACTCTCCATGTATCCATTTTATTCCCAGTTCAATCAGCATATCCGGTTTATTGCAATTTTTTACTATTGTATTATTTGTTCGCAAAAGTATAGGAAAAATTGTTTTTAGCAATTCTTCCACTGTCCCGCAACCAATAATCTCCAGAATATGTTCATCAATCCATTGCTCTATTTCTATCTCCTTTCTTACCCCTAAAAGAGATTTGCTATATCGCTGCCTTTTATCTGGCGAATCTATCGCTTTTACAATAAATTCTCCAATCAAATCTACAATATGCAGTAATCTCTTTCTTTCATTTTCATCAGCAAGATAAAAAGCTAATGTTCCCTCAATAATATTATGAATATTTTCTTTTGACTCTTCATACGTTTTCTCCATAAGATAAAATAACAGAAAACTTTCAATTGCCTCTATATTATAGTTCATCCTATTAACGATTCTCTCAGCTTCTATATATGTTGTTTCTTGTTCCAATTTCAAACTTTCTAAAAACATTTGAATCTTTATAGGGAACTCTCCTGAAGGATAATATAGTTCAAATATCTCCATAATATTTTCCAAATAATTTTCCATTTCTTTATCAACACGCAACCAAGATAAAAGTTCACTTAAACAAGGTTCCGCCTGATTGCTACTCAATAGTTTTTTGTAATTTATCCACTTCCAATTTTTATATGGATCTCTTCTCACCCTATACACATTCGTTTCAGAAAGAATAATATTCCCTTCTGTATAAATACCAGCCCTTCCGGATCTTCCTATTAAATTCTGAAAGTCCCTCACTTTAATCTGTTCTTTTCCTTGATAGATTGTGGGGATAATCAAATACCTAATTGGCAGATTTACCCCCTGTGCAAGGGTTGATGTACATACCAGAAATACAATCAGCCTTTTTTGCATGGCATATTCCACAGCACACCTGATTCCCATTGGTATTCCCCCATGGTGAACAAATGCACCTAATCCAGAAGCTAAATAATATTCATTATCCATTCCAAAATTTTTCTCAATAAGATTCCTGATTTTAGAGATTTCTTTTTTATCTGAATATTGGATTAAATTAGAAATATCATATCCTCTATTTTCTATATCCAAAATACGTTCTAAAACCTTATCCGCAGTATCCTTTCTGCCGCAAAATATAACAGCACCACCATTTATGCAAAGATTGATTCCTAATGCTAAAGCCACATCATTCTTATGCTCATTTTTCCCATTATTAATTTCTGGAAACAGTCTTTCTTTTCTCTCTTTTCCAAACTTCTTCAGCCCAGTCTGCGTAATAACTCTCGGTACAAAAAACTCTTCTTCCTCCATATTTTCATAATTCAAAAAATATAAATATATGTATACTGCTTGATTATTCCTATTAAATTTGGTATCCGCAATACTTATAGCTTTATCAGAAGTTTGTATTGCATTACCTGCAATAACCTCTCCACTCCCATCTGTGAGCCACTCATTAATCTCCCCAGCATTGGGAATTACAGCAGAAATCAATACTTTCTGTGTTTCATCTGTCAAATAGTGTTTTATTGTTGAAATAAGCAGTTCATATGTAATACCACGATTAGGATCATCAAATAGATGCCCCTCATCAAATATCACCACCCCCACATTTAACAAAAAATATATTCCCTGTCTAATGACATATAACAACTTTTCAGGGGTAACAATATACACTCTCTTTTCGTTTGAATTTCCTTGACTAAAAATATCTGCGAAATCCACTTGCAACACATCTGACAGTTCATTTATGTGGATACTTTCATCAAAAGAAAATACTTTTTCTAATTCCTCGGTTATTTCCCTGCATAACGAACGAAATGGGGCAACTACAATTGCAAAATTTGTCCTCTTGCTCAGAAAAGCTGATAAAATAATCAATGCAATTGATTTCGTTTTTCCTGAACTTGTTGGCATCTGTATTATAGCAGAATTTCCAGAATATACCCCCATCTCTCCCAGTTTTCTTTGACCCTGCCACAATTCTGTTATTAAAGTCCCTTTCCTTATAGCTTCTCTCCATAATTCAGGATCAATCTCTGTATAGTAAGGCATTAGCTCATAAGAAGAATGCTTTATCTTCAGATAAATCACTGCAATAAACGCATCCGCAAACAACAGTTCCCTGTCACTTCCCTCTGCATATATCATTTTTCTAAAATCAACCAATTTATCAAACCTTTGAAATACCCCTGTCTTCGCAAAGCAATTATATTCTTCGCATATCTCTGATAATATTTTATAGTTTCCTAAATAATCTATATGACTACATCCCTTTAGGATTTGTGTCAGAACTGAATCTACTCCATTAATCCCTAAATCAATGTTATCCCCAACCTGCAAAGCTAACACTCTGGAACTCCCATTGCGGTCACACAGATAGTATACAATTGAACCCAACAAAACGTAGTAATCCTTATCTCCTGAATATAATTGAGAATTTATAAATCCATCAAAAAACCTGGAAGCAAATTGTAAATTCTCCTGATAATTTGTGTGAGAAAAATCCACTCCTTTAAAGCTATCAATAATTCTATCCGAAAAATCTCCAATAATAGCAATCGCTGAAATAATCAATTGATTAACTTCTTTCTCTGTAGTTCCATGTAAACTTTCGGGAATATGATATTCATATAGCTTCGCTTTGGCGCGAACTTTTTTCAAATAGTACTTTGATGTATCCCCTATCAACATTTTGCTGCTCTCCTATATAACTCATCTATTAGTTTTTTCAGGTCTTGATTATGAATTACTATTAATTCAAGAGGCTTCTCTTTATGTTGTTCCGTTTTTGTATAAATCATTTCTTCGGCTATAAATTTACTGTTTGTCAATACGGCAGAGGCGCCATATTTAACTACATATGGCCTATCAGCATAATTTTGAAATCGTTCAATCAAAGATATCTTATCCTTTTCTCCCGCATCCTTAAGCCTCCGTTTAATTGCATTTAAAGACTCTGAATATCTGGTTATATCCTTGTTTGAATCATCAATGGCTTTTTGTAGTCTCTCATATCCTTTAATACGGCTTTTAGAATTTGCCAGCCCTTTAACTTCAATTACAAAGACTTCATCTTTTGGCGAAATATCCGGACCTGATTTAAACCCTATTACATCGCTTCCAGGTGAAGACATGTTCCGGTTTATTTTCCTGCAATATCTTGTTCTTGGCACATAATAATCACATATAAATTCAATATAATCTGCAAGCAGAAGCTCACAAAAATCCCCAACTCTGGTGGATGGTCCTGGCTTTATTTTTTTGTCAGGAAATACATCATTTTCTAGAAATTCTTCCCTTGTCTTTCCTGTACCATACCTGTCAAAATCTAAATCATCCATTGAACGGTAATTCTCCCTGAAATGCATCGCCCATTCATCCAGAATTTCGTCATTATCCTGTGAATCCAAACATAGAACTTTTATCTTATTTCCATCATTTGTATATAAATTCTCTTCTGTTTTATACCAATCCATATATTTCATATTTGGATTTCCTTCCCCATATTATACAAATACCAAATCTATGTAGCCCTCTCAACCAACAAATTTCTATAATTCTCTCTTTATCAACACATCCGTATACTATGCATATATCATATGGTATTAAAACTATTATATTGACTTTTTATCACTTTGTATAGAACTTTTTGCACTCAAAATAGTTTTTATCTGCCTCTTTCTTTCAAAAAAACAGGTTAACGAACTATCATAATCCGTTAGCCTGCTTTCTAAGCCTAAATCTTATATTTATGATACTATTTTTATGTGTGATTTTTAAATAACCCCCATCACTCCTCCAATCCAATAAATCACTCCCAACACCCAGCTGCTCAAAATCCCATAAAGTATCACCGGCCCCGCAATTGTGAATATTTTGCACCCAATTCCAAACACCTGTCCCTCCGAGTGTGTCAATATAGGGCAAAAAAATTTGTCTAAAACTCAAGAATTATGCATTTTCTTCTGATTTCAAATCTATTTTTGCAGAATTTTGTCTTATATTTTAGTTGATTCATATATTTATTCACGTTTATTAAATCAATTTAAATAATTTTATGAATTTATAGTATATCAACACCCCCATTACATTTTTAACCGATATGTTCTATTTCTGTTGGTTCCAAGCGCTTCAACATCATCCATCTCAGAAAGTATAACTCTGGTTCTCGCTACACTCAAACCAAGCAATTCGGCAATATCTCTCGTTTTTGCCGCCTCTTGCTCGTGCAGATACCACCTGATTCTTTCCATATTTTTGTCTGTTTTATTCGCTTGCCTTTTATCGCTTGTTTTTATCGCTTGTTTTTTATCGCTTGTTTTTATCGCTTGTTTTTTAACAAATCTTAATATCAATGATGTTCTGTCTGGATCAAAGCGCTCCTCTATCACAGGTTCTACCCATCCCTCATCCTCCCATACATTAAAAATATTAGGCACTCCGCTTCCAGCATGTTCACCAATGTCTATCAAATTAAACATTTTCATCAGGCTTTTATTTCTCGGATCGGATTTTCCGCCTTTACGCATTTGTTCCTTTCCCAGCCTGATATATCCAGGATTTTCCAATGTAAGCTTATCGTCCTCTTTGACGATAGTAACACCAAATTTTCCGTAAAAGTCTGTATTGATAATACAATTTGCCAATGCTTCCCTCAATGCTCGATGAACTGGTGTATCATCAACCCGAAAACCACCTTCCATTTTAAATGGTACCTTAATATCCTTAATGATTTTATTGTATACACGAAAATAAAACTCAAATAAATTCCCAGGCCATTCACCTGAGGAAGATTGGAGCCTGTCTGTCCATCTGATAACCGTATCTGGATTTTCTCTGTAATCCAAAAAATATTCTGGGAAATATCTTACAATATCATACTCATTTCCAAACATAAGCATTCCAGCGGCAGTTGGATGAAGTCTTTTATCCTCTTTAGAAATGCCTGCTGCTCCGATTACTCTCAGATATTCATTGTCATCCAATCTTTCAAATGGATGTCCCGGCTTAAAAGATTTGTGACTATTACGATAGCCACGGATAGAGTCTTTATTCAAATCTTCTATCTCAGCTTCATCCAGCACTTCCATATCCATGGTTTCCTCTGCCTGGTCTCTTAGCATTGTCTTAACCTGCAGTCTGGTACAGTGATAATCTCCTTCCCAATTTCTGCGAAAAGTTCCTCCGAATAAGTCATTATTAATATATACCGGCTTTTGCTCCCTCCTTGCGCTGGGCACCCAGATTACCATGATCACATCATCTGTGCCATCCATCGAATAAGTTTCAACATCATCATCTCTCAAAATATTTATACTTACCTTTTTACGATTATTAAGTGTATCCCAAAAGGTCTTTTTCAATTTGGAGGCATTTTTTAATCCGGTTGTATGCCAATTACCATCTTTGTCTTCTTTTACACCAAGAATAATAACTCCGCCATAACAGTTAGCAAAAGCCGAGTAAGTATCCCATAAACTATTAGGCAGTCCCCCTTCTGCTTTCTTTACTTCCCTACGGTTATCTTCCTTATAAGAATCAAATTTTGTTAAATCAAATAATTCTTCCATGTTTACTCCTTGCTTTAATATTCGCTTATATCCAATAAAATCAACTCATCCAAAGATATCTATTCACTCCAATACTTGTTAAGGCAATAGCACCGTTTTAGTGATATTTGATTTTTTTACTAATACAATTTATATTTCTTGTCCTTTCCCCTTTAGACATAACATATTTGGAGTTTCCCAGACCGTTCCAATTCCATTAATCCTTCCTCAAACATTTTAAATGTATCATTACTTATAGCAGTACAAAGCAAGTCCGTTGCGCGGCTCATACCAACATACCCTACTTTTAATGCTTTTTTCTCATCTGCTCCCAATTTCTTAATATTGCCGCCAAGCATAAACTTCAAAATCCTTTGCATATCAGTTTTTTTATTAAAATATGTTTCCACATATAGAGTTCCTGTGTGTGTCTCCCCCTTTACTCCGTGAACTGTATCAAATAGTAACGATACACCATCCCTTGTATAACAATTATACAAAACATTCTTTTTAGAATTAGCCTGTTTTTCAAACAGTTTCAAAAACTTTTTTTCATTGCAATCCTCAAAAAAAGTCAATACTATATGTAAGGCTTCTGTTCCAATTAGCTTAAATGCTGTCTCATCGTAGTTCTTAATATTTATTGCCTCTCTTACAATAAGACTTCGTAAATTTTTCCATTCTATTGTCATATTGTTCTTTATATACTTTTCTAATAGAAAGTACGTAATTCGCTTTTCTTCAAACATAATATCATTCATATTCAAATATCGTACAATACACTCTATTACAGATTTATAAATCAATCCTACTGTTACATTGTGCTTTGCATTTTCTTCCAAGATAGATTGAAAACTGAGCCCTACCTGTTTAATAGTAACATCCTTATTAGATATATACGCAGGATAATAACTTTTAATTGATAGCTGCTCATCTTTTTCCTTATAGCCAACCCATCCACAACACTTAAATACTGATTTTCCCTTCTTAAGATTATGCTTCAGGATCAGATCTATAAATTTATCTTTTACATTATAGATTTTGTCATAATCGAAAACTAATATATAAATGAATGCGTCTTCACTTCCATTTCCTTTTAAAGCTTTTTTATGTGGTTCAACCCGTAATTTTTCAATAATATCCGCAATATTTTGTGGAAATCTCATACTTTTTGAGATTTCATACCTAACCTCAAAAGCACTACTCTCCGTCCCCTCTTTTTCATCATAAATAGCCTGATCCATATCTCCAAATTTTTGAATAACCATTCGCTCTGGCAAAAAAATTTTATCTAATATCTCATTCTGTACTGCCCTATTGTCTTGTACCTCATCCATAAAAACATATTGAAATCTAGAGCAAAAATAGTTTGTCAATTCTGGATGTTCTTCTAGATACATCTGTGCTAATAAGTATGTATCATCATATCGTAATATCCCCTGACTAAATAAATTATCTACCAATAAAGAGTATAATGCCTTGTATGTTTCTGATGACTTATTTTTTAAATTTAAAGATTTGTTTCCTATACAGAAATCAAATTCTCCATCTTTTCTCCGCAATACAATACTTTTTATATAGTTATCTGTTTTCGAGTAGTCTCCACCACATTTGCCATACGCATACTTTTTTAAAATAGTAATCTCTTTCTTTCTCTGAAACATTTTTTGGTAATAATACTCATCATTTATTGCGGTAATTCCCTTCCTATATGTCTGTTTCAAAAAAGGAATCGACAAAAATTTATCTGTAAATGCCTGTATTGTCCCTATAAAATTAGGATATTGAAATAGTATGTCTCCCTTACTTCCCAGCCTATTTTTAATTTCATTAATTGCTACATTTGTATGTGTAATAATACAAATCCCCTTTCCATCATAAAGCGGCAAATGATTGACAAGTGCTATAATCTTTCCCATAAGAGCAGTCGTCTTTCCACTTCCTGGACAAGCCATAACTGACGTAGACGTATCCATTCTTTTGATAATAGGAAGTTTTTCATTTATATCAAAAGTTTTGCTTCCCAACAATATCTTTTCTGCGTAATGGACATCTTCATCTGTAAATTTCACAATACTCATGTAATTAATACTCCTTTCCACAAGCATACATAATAGCGTGTTTTAAATAAGAAAGACTTTCATCCTTTGCTAATATAGCATTAACAGATATGGCATTCTGCTCAAGTATCTCTGAAAAATATTGGGCAGTCACTGCCTTTGATGCATTTTTTAACAGCAAATCTTCATAAATCTTATATGCTATTATATCCTGAGTATCTCCTTCAGAGGACCATTCATCTATTATCCTTTTAGCTTCTAAAAGTTCTTCTGATAAATTAATTTCTATGGAATCTTCCTTTTTTACTTTCTTTGCAACAATCACAGATGCATATAAATAATCTCGTAAGACACTAAGTGCAATATCATATTCTAATGTCCAATTATTGGTAAATAACCTCGCTTTATCCGTACAATATTTTTCTATTTTTCTTTTTAGAACAAAATTTCTATACTGTTCTGTACTTACTTCTTCCTTAATACAACTTTCAATACTTTCCGTTACCTTTTTGCTTAGTTTTTTCAGTTTATTTTGCTCTTTTATTTTTTCATAAATGTCTTCTTTCTTAATAAAAATCTTTCCTTCAATATCTGAACATTTTAACTCACATAGCTTCTCTACTTCCTTTGAATCTTTAATATAGTAGACAATATTTTTATTCTTCTCTTTTTTTATTTCGTAATAATAATCCGGTCGAACATCCAAATCTGTAACTATTGCTAATGGTATATCTATACAGTCACCGCTTTTTCTTCTAAATATATTTGCATATCTAAGAAAAGCTAAACTTCCAACATTAACAATTGAAACTCCATACTTTTCCAAAGGCATACCAATTATATTTGCAATAACTGGTATTAGAATATTTTCTGCATCACCTTCAACAAAAATGATGCCCTTAGCAAAAAATAAGTTAGCCTTTGTCGAATCTAAAAATCTTTCTAAATATTTATAATCTCCTCTATCTAAAGCAGTATGGGCAGAATCTAACAAATAAGCTTTATTATTTTTACAATATATCAGATTAGACAATTTTATTTTCGATGCTAATGTAATACTATGCGTCGTAATAATACACTGTAACTTTTTGTTACTATTTTCATTATCATTCTTATTTTGTAAATAAGCAATTAGTCTTAACTGAGCTTGAGGATGTAAATGAGCTTCTATTTCCTCGATCAAAGCAATATTAAAGCGATTTTCTATGTCAAACAATAATAATTCTAATGCTATAAATAATTGATTTAAAGAGCCTAATCCAACTTGATTTTGAGCAATAATTAGGCTTAGCCTGCGCAAAATACTGGTCAATTCATTTCTGCTTGCAGAAATTATCGGCTCATAACCATGCAAATCATAATTATTACCCATAAATTCCCGCAAAGTTGTTTCTAATTTCTCTGTTATTTCTTTAGCGCCTTTTTCTCCATCTTTAATCCCAAAAATTTCATCTTTCTCAAGCATATCCTTTTTAAAATATTCCTCAATTTTTTGATTGGCTACACCAAAATATCTTTCTAAAACATGAAGATCTTTTTCTTTAACAAAAAGTGGATGATTTAGTAATACTTGTGCCAACCTCGAATGGTAACCATGTTTCAATTCATTTTCTGCATCTCTTAGTGGCTTAAGATAAGTCACTCTCAATAATTCTATTGCATCGAATCGGGTATCTAATTCTGACATACCAGCAGTAACCGAATGTATAATTCTGTTATCTCTATGCCTGGCTATCATCCGAACACAAAGTTCTGCCTTATCCCCATCAAATGTAAGCCATTCCAGAAAACTTCCTGCTTCATCATCACTTAATTCTTGAAAAACACATTCTATTTTTAATAATTCACTTCGTATTCCTTTAAAATTTTCATAAAAATCAGATTCTTTTAATTGTAAAGTATCATGACTTCTAGTCCCAAGAACAAATTTAATTGCATCAATAATTGCTGTCTTTCCTGTATCATTTTCTCCAATAAGAATATTTAATCCTTCTTTTAAAGAGACCTCTAAGGCCGGAGTCCCGTCTAAATCTGCATAACCATATTTTCTAAAATTCCAAATTTTCACACAAGATAAATACATTTTTTTCTCCTTTAAAACATATATTGATGTCATCATCCACAATTATATCAAATATATGGTAAATTTCCTATAATTTTCTATATATCACTATGTACGACTATATATTTAATATTACCTCTATATTCCCCAAGCAATCCACTCTTACATACTTCAGGCGTCTTATAGCAATCTCCCTTGTTAGGCTCTTGCAGCACAAAATCTCTCTATCTCCAATCTCTTTCCTCATTTCCTCCAAAACTTTCTTGTTTAACTCTTCAACCGCTATTTTATGCGCCGAACATCCCTTTCCCTTTTTATTCTTCCCACACACATAATATAGATATGTCCGTCCTCTAGTTGATACCGATTTCTCCACCAAAAAACTGCCACACTCCTTACATACTGCAATTCCAACCAAAGCACTTATTTCCATACGTTTTCCAACTACTCTTGTATTTAGCGTCAACATTCTTCTTGCTATTTCTAATTCTTCCTTAGCTATAGCACTGTACCTTTCATTTCCATAAACTGGATCAGACAATATCTTTCTTATTTCTGCCAAAGACCACCCTACAATCTTATCTTTCTTATATTTCGCTGGATATTCAATCCCTTGAGATTCTATAACATTCTTGATCTGTCCCAGACTCATTCCATCAATGCATAAGCTGAACATCAATTTCACTGATTCCATCTTTTCACTATCCATTACTACTACATCATATTTTTCATGTCTCATAAATCCATATGGGATTTTTTCTGTAAGTTTTCCACTCATATAAACTTTCTCCATTCGTAAAATATTCATACTGGCAGTTTAAACATCGTCTAAAACCGTCTAAATTCATCTATCTATTAGACGAAATACAAAGCAAACGCTACATCAGCAATCCTTCTGTATCCTATAAAGCATCAAAAAAGCAGGCTAATGAATTATTCTATCCATCATCCTGCTCATAAAGCTAACTATCAAATTACTTTTTATCTACCTCATTAAATAACCCCCATCACTCCTCCAATCCAATAAATCACACCAAGCACCCAACTGCTCAAAATCCCATACAAAATCACCGGCCCGGCAATTGTGAATATTTTGCACCCAATTCCAAACACCTGGCCCTCCGCCCGATACTCAATCGCCGGCGAAACCACCGAATTAGCAAACCCGGTAATAGGCACCAGCGCCCCGGCGCCGCCCCATTTCACGATCTTCGGATAAAGATTAAATCCTGTCAGCACGATGCTCCCCAGAATCAGCACCAGAAGGTTCCAGGCTGCCGCTGTCTTCTCGTCCATCCCGTAAGACATCAGCCAGTTAAGCACCGCCTGCCCGATGGTGCAGATAATTCCTCCGGTGACAAAAGCCCGGACAATATTCTTCCACACAGGGTTAACGGGAGTCACTTCCTTCACATAGGCGTTGTACGCGTCCTTATTAATCTCCATAAACGACCTCCTGCTTTTATGTTCTCCCTGTCATTATCCCCCGATCCTCACGAAAAATACGGCTGTCGGCTTTTTACCGCTTTCCTCTGCCTTTGTATACCGCCTTTCCTCCTAAAACACCACCTGATAAATATTGTAAAACCCGGTCAGCGTCACGATCCCCACCAGAACCGGCGTCAGATACCGGATGCACATCACCCACATTCTCTTCACCTTAAAGGGAATCCCATCCCTCTCAATCTCATCCACCAGGTACTCAGGGTGCCATTTCCATCCCACATAGTAACACATGGTGAGGCCGCCCAATGGCAGAAGAATATTATCCGTGATCATTCCCACAAAATCAAACACGCTGTAGTTGAGAATCTGCACCTGGCCCAAAGTCCCGAAGGACAGAGCGCTTGGAATACCCAAAAGGAAAATAGCCGTACCGATCACAAGGGTTGCCTTTTTACGCTCCCACCTCAGAGTGTCTATGGCAAATGACACCGACACCTCCAAAAGGGCGATGGCACTGGTGACAGCCGCAAAAAACACAAGCGCAAAAAACACAAGCGCAAAAATCCCGCCGCCGGCAATGGCGGCAAACACCTTCGGCAGCGTCCCGAAGATAAGCCCCGGACCCTGTCCCGGCTCCAGGCCAAAAGCAAACACAGCCGGGAAAATGGCGATTCCGGCCAGAATCGCAATCAGCGTGTCCAGGCCTGCCACGGATATGCAGCTTCTGGGAATATTCTCCTTCTCGCTGAGATAACTTCCGTAAGTAATGGTGATCCCCATGCACAGGCTGAGAGAATAAAACACCTGCCCCAGAGCTCCGCTTACGGAACTAAGGCTGAACGCAGAAAAATTCGGAGCAAACATAAACTTGAATCCTTCACCCGCCCCAGGAAGCGTCACGCTGCGGCCGATAATCACCAAAAGCAGTACAAACAGAAGGGGCATCATTACCTTACTGGCCTTCTCGATTCCGCTGACCCCAAAATAGCACACCCCGGTGGTAATTGCCATAAACAGGAAGTGCCAAAACACCGGCTCACGGCTGCCGATAAATCCGTCGAAATCTGCCACCGCCTCCATAGTGGTCCCATAGCTGAAAATATATTTCATAATCCATCCGCCGATTACACTGTAATAAGACAAAATAATAAACGCCGCCAGAACCCCGAAGATACCCACAATCCCCGCATGAGGGTCAATATCTCTGTAGGCCTGCACCGGATCATGGCGCGTCTTCCGCCCCAGGGACATCTCCGTAATCATCACCGGAAGTCCCAGAATCACAATAAAAAACAGGTACGCTACCAAAAACGGAAATCCGCCGTTTCTCCCCATAAGATAGGGAAATTTCCACAGGTTTCCGAGACCGATAGCCGCCCCTGCCGTTGCCATGATAAATCCCAGTTTGCTTGCCCACTGCACATTCGTTTTCATCTTCCGTTTCCATTCCTTTTTTTCATATTTAACATAACTTTGCGTTATGTCTTTTTATTATACCACACATCAACCCCTTTTGCAAAACTTTCTCACCACTCTCACACCGGCCTCACATCCCCATCCCCGCCGAAAAATACAGAACCGCCCCCACCATCTTCCCAAGCCCGATAGCCAGGATCACATACTGCAGTCCCACCGCCAGATGGATCCTCCGGTTCATCACCGGCAAAGTCTTCAATGTCTCCGCCAGAGACATTACCAGACATCCCACGAAGATTCCCACTGCCGTTCCGAATACCGCCAGTGTCCACCTTCCCCCAACCGGCAGAAAAAAGTCAAACAGATCCGCCCCGTTTCCCGCTATGCCTCCCAGTATGATAAAGATCTCATACAGCATAATATGGCGTTTCGTCCCGGTTTTCCCTATGAGCCGGGGAAACACGCCTATAATAGCCAAAAACGCAAAAACGCCGGCAGCGATTATCCCCCCGGCGCAAAGCCCGAACACGGCCAGAAAAGCCAGCTTAATTGACATCAATACCAGACTCCTTTCTCCCGTCATTCTGGATGACGGTTTTGGAAATATTGTCCTCATATAAGCGCATTTCCACCTCAAGAGGCGTAGGATCCGTGTTCACCTTCCAGGCGCAAAAATGGTTAAAAAACAGGATAACCCCCAGAGCCAGTCCCACAGAGTAGGACAGCTCCAGCACCGAAAAGCCCTGGCCCTCATGGCCCAGAACCATCCGGTAAATTTCCCGGAACACATCGGTGACGCTGGCATCATTGTTAAATGTCATGATGGCAAATGACGCACCGCTAAAGCAGATGACGCACACAAACATAGTCTTGATCCACTCCCACAAAAGTTTCGGGGATTTGGCTTTCTGGTAGTCAATGATAAAGTCCGTCTCCCCCATATTTTCCACCTGAATGGAGGAGTCCGTCTCCGCGATCAGCCGTATCACGTCCAGTACGCTTCCCACATACCGGTGATCCCTGTCCGAAGAAATCTTCTTAACTCTCAGTGCCAGACACTTATTCAGCACCGCCGAATCGTCGCTGTAGAGGGTGGCTATATCCTTCAGATACACATCCTTCTCATGGACTTCGGAGATCTGGTTCAGTTTCAGATACAGACTCTTTCCCATATCACACGGCCCCTCTCATCATATCCGAAATCTGCACCAGCATTCCCCCTGTGTAGTCCCTCTGCGCACCGTAAAACATCAGATACCACACGACGCCCCCCACGATCAGGATCAGAGCCGCCGCGAACAAAATTCCCCATAAATGTTTCAGAAATCCCATACTGTCTCACATCCATTCTTCTCTCCGGATCCTCTGCCGATCCGTTTCATAATTGAATTTAAGTTTCATATCTAAGATCCAACGTTCAAAGATAGTATGACATTTCTAATCCCGAAATATACATTCATGAAATCCGCTCTCGCATTCGCTTCTAAAACCTGTCCCGCATCCGCTTCAGAATCCGCTTCTCCAGCCGCGACACCTGAACCTGGGAGATATTCAGAGCCTTTGCGATCTCCGTCTGAGTCTGGTTTTCAAAATACCGTCTTAAGATGATCTCCCTCTCCTTGTCCTCCAGATCCTCTATCAGTTCCTTTAAAACCATGTGATTCAGCAGTCTCTCATGGTCCTGATTCTGGTCCTCAATCTTGTCCATGAGGCACAGCCCGCCCTCGTCTTCCTTCTGTACAGACTTGTACAGCGACTCTACCTCAGCCCCCGCCTCCATGGAGGCCGCCACCTCCTCCTTGCTGGCTCCGATCTCCCTGGCGATCTCCTCCACCGTAGGCTCCCGCCCCAGGGAAAACGTCAGGCTCTCTCTGGCGGCTCTGGCCTTCATTCCCATCTCCTTCAGGGAACGGCTCACCCTGATCATTCCGTCATCCCGAAGAAATCGTTTTATCTCCCCAGTTATCATGGGCACGGCGTAGGTTGAGAAACGGACCTCGTAGGACAGATCGAACTTGTCTATGGCCTTCATCAGACCGATACTTCCGATCTGAAACAGATCCTCCATGTCATACCCGCGCCCTGCAAATCTTCGGACGATGCTCCAGATCAGTCCCATGTTATCCAGAACCAGCTGATCTCTGGCCCCTTTATCCCCCTGGTGTGCTCTGTCAATCAAGTTCATCGTCTCGTCCATACTTCTTACCTGCCTATGCGTTTCTTCATGGTCACACAGGTGCCCTGCCCGGGTGCGGACAAAACCTGCACCTCATCCATAAACGCTTCCATGAAGGAAAAACCCATGCCGGACCGTTCCCCCGTGGTGTCCGTTGTGTACATGGGCTCCATAGCCTTGGTTACGTCCCGGATTCCCACACCCTTATCCCGTATCTCCACCGTCAGTTCCTGCCCCTCCACGGCTGCCTGTATGTAAATGATCCCCTCCCTTCCCTGATAACCGTGAATCACCGCATTGGTCACAGCTTCGGACACGGCAGTCTTCACATCGTCCATCTCCTCCATAGTCGGGTCCAGACGGCTCATAAAAACAGCCACGGTCACCCTGGCAAACTCTTCGTTCTGCGACCTGCTCTCCACTTCCATGCGAAAAGTCTCTCTCTCCTCTTGCAAACCCATATTCTCTCCTGACATCTCACTGTCCGCTCCTTTCTGTTTCTGTCCCGGGGCAGCGGGTTGTCCCGTACAGCCCGCTCACTCCCTCCGTTCTCCCGCTACCCCGCGATTGCCGCCTCCATGGAGTCATACCGCGGCACCAGCTTCCCCACGCCGCCGATGCTCAGCACCCTGAGAATCTGAGTCCCTGCCCCGCAGATAGCTACCTTCCCGCCGCTTCGCTCCATCTGCTTATACCGGTTCAGCAGCACCCCGATTCCGGAGGAGTCCATAAACCTTGTCTCGGAGAAATCGAATACAATCTTCGTCACATAATTCTCCGCCAGCAGAAGATCCGTCTCCACCTTAAGATCCCGGCAGTTGTGGTGATCCAGCTCCTTCGGCAGATGAATCACCAGCACCTGCCCCCTGGCCTCATACATAAATCCCTTTTCTTTCATCCCCATAACCTCTCTTATTTCCAATGATAAAAAGTCTCACAGAACACATTTTCCCATGAAATACACAAAGAGACACCACAAAAATCTCCTCTTTTGTAGTGTCTCCTGTCTTCCCGCATCCCTAATATCCTCTGGCCTCCTTGGCCAGAGACGCCAGATCCGTATTGGGATAATTCATGATCACCTGGCCAAACAGTTCGTTAGCCTGATCCCGCTCCTCCCTGGCCTGGTAAATCAGAGCCATGTCGTAGATCACCTGGGGATTGTCCCCCTTAACATTTAAACTCTTCTGGTAATAGTCCAGAGCAGCCTCCTGGTTCCCCCCGTCCCTGGCTTCATTGCCCAGGCTGGCCAGAACCTGATACCCCTCCGTCTCCATGTAGCTGCGAATCTCCGCCACTATTGCCGCGGTCTGCTCGTCCGTGATCAGGGACGCGTCCATGTCCGAATACACGGTTACTACCGTGTTCATGTCCTCCGCCTCCCGGGCTTTTAGAATCTGCACCAGACGCTGATACTGAAGGAGTACCCCCTGCTCGTTCTCCTCCATGGACTGAAGGCTGGTCATGGCATCGTTGCGCTCCGCCTCCATGGCCGACATCTCCTCCTTAAGGCTGTCTATCTCCTGGTTCTTCTGGTTCACCTGCTCCAGAATCCCGGTCATCTCCGCGTTGTGCCGGTGGTTTAACTGCCTCTCCATGGCAGGCATCACCAGAAACCAGATCACCGCCGCCCCCAGTGCCAGCCCCACCGTGATATTGATGATGGTCAGCCACCCGGTTGTCTCCTTGTAGGTCGGGGGCAGGATGATATCATCGTCCTGCATCTGCCTGTGAGAAAATGCATTGTTCAGCTTTTTGCGCTCCACCTCCGCCCTGCCCGTGTGGGCCTTGGCGATGGACATATACCACAGCGCCTTCGGATGGTTCTTGTCAATCTGCAGCACCTTGTACAGGGATTTTCCCGCCTTGGTGTAATCCCCCCGCCTCATGTACAAAAGGGCCAGCACCAGATGGGCCTTCACGAAATGGGGGTTGAATTCCACCACCCGATTCAGCTGCAGAATGGCCAGGTCATCGTTGTCCGAATCCGCCAGGGCAAGGGCCTGGTTGTACTTCTTGATATTCTGGCTCTCAGCCTCCAGCCGTCCCAGCTTTCCCTGTATCTTGCGGATATATTCCCCCGCCCGGTTGTTCTCAGGCTGCAGGTTCAGGCTGATGATCCATTGCACCAGGCTTTCCGCCGTCTCACCCATCTCATAGTAGATCAGCCCCAGAAGATTCCTGGCATCGGTCTGATACTTATGAAAATGCAGGCTCTTTTTCAGACACTCCGCCGCTCCCGACAGATCACGTATCTTTGCCTTCTCAAGTCCCTGATTATAGTAACCGCCTGCTATGCGCCGGCATCTGTTTTCATAATCCATAAAACTACTCTTTTCTCTCTTTAATCAGTTCCATCATAATATCCGTCATATCGGTCAGGTCGCTTTTTACAATGGCATCCTCAATGGCTTCTATCTCCAGACTCGGTTTATAGTAGCTTAACTCTTCCTCAAAATCAATCATGTCTCTTCACTTTCCTTTTCTTCCTGACAAATGCCCTGTCTCTCAATCTCCAAAAGCTCTTTCACCTCTCCCGCCAGGTAGAGGGAGCCTGCAATGAAAGCCGGTCCGTTCCCCTTTGTCTCCATCAGGCGGTTCCACGCCTCTCTCACCGTGGCGAAACCCTCCACGGGACAGGACAGTTTCCGCCTAAACTCGGCTTCAAGGGACGCCGCATCCGCGCTTCGGCCTGTGTGCATCCCGGTCGCGATCACCCGGCTTACATTCACCCGGCCGCAAAGGATCCCTATCATCCTGACATACTCCTTATCCCCTGCCGCGCCGAACATGAGAACCGCCGGTCTTTTATCTTCCCGCTGCATCCTGGCAATGGTGTCCGCCAGGGCCCTGACGCCTCCCTCATTGTGAGCGCCGTCCAGAAAGACTTCCGGCAGTATCTCCTCCATTCGTCCCGGCCAGAAGCTTGTCCTTATTCCCTCCTCCACGGCATTCCCGGAGATCGTCAGATGCCTGTCCTTCTCCATGACCTGCACCGCCCGGACCGCCAGCCCCGCGTTTATCATCTGGTAATCCGCATAGGACCCGATCTCCATCGTTCTGACTCCGTCCTCCCACTTAAGGGCCGCGCGGATCATTCCCTTCTCCCTGCCCAGAAGCTGCAGGTTCTCCCCGGACACCGGGTACATAGGACATCCCAGGATTTCTGCCGTCCTTCGGATCACCCGGCTGCTCTCCGGACAGGTGTCGTCCCAGACCACAGGGACACCGCCCTTTAAAATCCCGGCCTTCTGAGCCGCGATTTCCTCCAATGTGTTTCCCAGATACTGCATGTGATCCATGCTTATGGATGTGACCACCGTCAGTATGGGGCCTTCGATCACATTGGTGGTGTCGAGAAGCCCTCCCATCCCTGTCTCCAGGATCACAAAGTCCGGCCTCCAGCCGTCCGCCATATCCATAAACATATAAAACAAAAATTCAAAATATGTGGGCCGGGCATACCCCTCTGCCTCCATAACCCGGGCCAGTTTTCTCACTTTGGCAAAGGCCCTGACAAAATCCCTCTCCTTTGCGGCCTCACTTCCGTGAAGAAACCGCTCCCTGACGCAAATGAGATGGGGAGAGACAAACGCTGCCGTGTCATACCCCGCCTGGTTCAGGACGGAAGTCAGGTACGCGCACACGGAACCCTTTCCGTTGGTCCCCGCCACATGGATAATATTCATACGCCTGTCCGGGTTTCCCATTCTTCCCAGGAACTTTCGTATGTCTGAAAGGCTGTTCTTCTTTGAAGCCCACATGGGAATACGTTCCAAATACTTCTCTTCCTCTGTCATGTCTCCTCGCTTTATGATCGTCTCTGGTTCATTACTTCCCTGTTTTATTATAATATATGTAAACCAATATGCAACTGTTTTTTTTCCAAGAAAACCCACATAAAGTGACAGCATAGAACAGTATACGCAAAAAGGCAGGGACTGCCAAGAGACAATCCCTGCCCTTCCTCTTCCTCCTGTTCACGAATATACAGCTCTCAGATTCACTGTCCCAGCTGGGAAAGCCGCTCCCTCACCTGCTCCATCATCTGGCTGTATTTTACCTGCTTCTCCCTCTCCTGGGCGATCTTGGCCTCAGGCGCCCTGCTCACGAATTTCTCGTTGTTCAGCATGCCGTTGACTCTGGCCAGCTCCCCTGAAAGCCGCTGCTCCTCCTTCTTAAGCCGCTCGATCTCCTTCTCTATATCCACCAGCTCCGCAAACGGCATATAGATACCTGCCTGATGGATCACCGCCGACACTGCGTCCTCGCCGATGCCCGCCTTGTCTGTCTGCAGCACCACCTCGCTGGCATAGCCCAGGGAGGCAAAGAACGCCCTGCCATGCTCGAATATATCCAGAACCTCCTGCTTTTCGGAAACCACATACACTTTCGCCTTCTTGCTGGGGGGAACGTTCATGGAGGATCGCACGTTGCGGATCGCTCTCACAGCCTCCTTCATGGTCTCCACCGCATGCTCCTCCTGCGGGAAATTCCAGTCGTCCCGATACCGGGGCCAGGCGGATATCATGATGGATTCCTCTTCCTCCTGCAGATTGCAGAAGATTTCCTCCGTCACGAAGGGGATGTAAGGGTGCAGAAGCTTCAGCGACTGGATAAGCACGGTCTTCAAAGTCCAGATAGCCGCCGCCTTGGCGGTATCCTCATCGCTCCACAGCCTGGGCTTCACCATCTCGATATACCAGTCACAGAACTCCTCCCACACAAAATCATACACCTTCTGCAGGGCGATTCCCAGCTCGTACCGCTCCAGATTTTCCGTCGCCTCCCTGGCCAGCGCATTGGCCTTGGACAGGATCCACCGGTCCTCCATGGTAAGGTCCTCAGGCCTGACCGCCGCACCGGGCGCCTTCTCCATGTTCATCATTATAAATCTGGATGCGTTCCAGATCTTGTTGGCAAAGTTACGGCTGTTCTCCACCCTCTCCCAGTAGAACCGCATGTCATTGCCCGGCGCATTGCCGGTGATCAGCGTCATGCGCAGGGCATCCGCCCCGTACTTGTCAATAACCTCCAAAGGATCAATGCCGTTGCCCAGGGATTTGCTCATCTTCCTCCCCTGGGAATCCCTCACGAGGCCGTGGATGAGAACCGTGTGGAAGGGAACCTTCCCCGTCTGCTCGATGCCGGAAAATACCATCCGGATTACCCAGAAGAATATAATATCGTACCCTGTCACCAGCACGTCCGTGGGGTAAAAATACTTGAGATCCTCCGTCTCCTTCGGCCATCCCAGAGTAGAGAACGGCCACAGCGCGGAGCTGAACCATGTGTCCAGGGTGTCCTCGTCCTGGGTCAGATGGGTGCAGCCGCATTTGGGACACCGGCCCGGCATCTCCCGATCAACCACAATCTCCCCGCACTCGTCACAGTAGTAGGCCGGAATCCTGTGGCCCCACCACAGCTGTCTGGAAATACACCAGTCCCGGATTCCCTCCAGCCAGTGGAGGTAGGTCTTGCCGAAGCTTTCAGGAACAAACTTAAGCTCCCCTGTCCGCAGCGCCTCTATGGCAGGCCTTGCCATCTCGTCCATCCTGACAAACCACTGAGGCTTCACCATAGGCTCCACCGTGGTCCTGCACCGGTCATGGATTCCCACCGCGTGAGCGTGGGGAACCGTCTTCACCAGAAGCCCCGCTGCCTTTAAGTCCTTCACAATGGCCTTCCTGGCCTCATACCGGTCCATGCCGTCGTATTTGCTTCCCGGAAAGCGGATGGTGGCATCGTCATTCATGATATTGATCTCAGGCAGGTCATGGCGCCTTCCCACCTCGAAGTCATTGGGATCGTGGGCCGGGGTGATCTTCACGCAGCCGGTCCCGAACTCCCTGTCCACATAGGAATCCGCCACCACCGGGATCTCCCGGTCTGTCAGAGGCAGCTTCAGCATCTTGCCCACCAGATCCTGATACCTTTCGTCCTCAGGGTTCACCGCCACAGCCGTATCTCCCAGAAGCGTCTCCGGCCTGGTGGTGGCAATCTCAACAAACCGCCCCTCCTCGCCGGAAATAGGGTAATTGATATGCCAGAAAAATCCGTCCTGATCCTCATGCAGCACCTCCGCGTCGGAGATGGAGGTTTGGCACACCGGGCACCAGTTGATGATCCGGGAACCCTTGTAGATGTAGCCCTTTTTGTGAAGCTTGATAAACACTTCCTGAACCGCCTGAGAGCAGCCCTCGTCCATGGTGAACCGCTCCCTGTCCCAGTCGGCGCCGGATCCCATCTTGTGCAGCTGGTTGATGATCTTTCCGCCGTACTCTTTTCTCCAATCCCAGCATTTCTCCAAAAATCCGTCCCTGCCCAGGTCCGCTTTCTCGATCCCCTGCTGCTTCAGGCTCTCGATTACTTTCACCTCCGTGGAGATGGCCGCGTGGTCCGTACCCGGCTGCCACAGCGCCTCATAGCCCTGCATCCTTTTGTACCTGGTGAGGATATCCTGCATGGTGTTGTCCAGGGCATGGCCCATGTGCAGTTTTCCCGTAATATTGGGCGGCGGCATCATGACGGTAAATGGTTTCTTCTTTGGGTCGGGTTCCGCATGAAAATACTTTTTGTCCAGCCATTTCTGATACACCTTCCCTTCGATGGAAGAAGGGTTATACGTTTTTTCCAGTTCTTTCATTCCTGTTCACTCTCTTTCTTTACACAATTATTTCTTCCCCATGCTACATCTGATGGCGGACCACCAGATACTCGTCCCCCGGACGGTAGTATGGACATTCAAACCTTCTGTCCTGCAGAAACCGTGCCATCTCATCCTCGTCCAGATCGGCCTCACACACATAGTACTCGTACTCCTCATCAAACACATAGTTTGCGCAGCTTTCACAGCTGCCCGACCCTTGTCGGCTCACGATTTTCACCTGCCCTTCCGCCGGAGGTTTCGCCACGGCAAAAAGCCCTCTGCACGATCTCTCATGCAAAGGGCGAATATATCCGCGGTACCACCTTTTTTATGGGGTGCATCCAGGGATTTTGTCATGCACCTCACATCTTTAAAGTCCTCTAACGCCGACCAAACGTGGGCAGTTACTGGTATATTTCGCCGCCCCGGCTCCGAAGCTACCTTCCGCCTTCACTTCCTGAGACTGTCTTCCAGCCGACGAACAGTCCTCTCTGACAGGGTTTTAAGCGTACTCCTCTTCCTCCCGGCCTTTTCCTGTAAGCACTTAAAATGCCTTGTATGTACTATAGTCAATTTTTTCCCTTTTGTCAATGAAAAATTTCGGCGGCGCGCCGGTATCCGCCCGCCAGGCACATTAACTGCCCATCGTCTTTTTCACCTTTTTAAGCACAATCACATAGCACACCATGTGGGCTCCAAAGGTGATGATCCATGACACCGGATAAGAGACGTACAGAGTCTGCAGCGTCCGATTCATGGCAAAAGCCGTGTAGATCCACACCACTCTCAGCGCGCAGGCGCCGGTCAGGGATACGATCATGGGCATCACCGAATACCCCATCCCCCGAAGGCCTCCCACCATACAGTCCATGAGGCCGCAGGCGAAATATGTGGTTCCGATGATCTGAAGCCTGCGTATGCCGTACCCGATCACCTCGTGATCCGAGGAATAGATGCCCAGCAGCTGCCTGGCGAAAATCACCGTCCCGCCTCCCATGATCAGGCCCACCATGGTAGTCACCATGAGACAATACACCAGAATCTTCTTCATGCGCACATACTGTTTGGCCCCAAAATTCTGGCTGGTGAAACTCAGTGCCGTCTGATACACCGCGTTCATGGACGTGTACACGAACCCCTCTATGTTCTGGGCTGCCGTGTTGCCCGCCATGGCCACGGACCCGAAGGAATTGACCGACGACTGGATCAGCACATTGGACACGGAGAAAATGGCTCCCTGCAGCCCCGCCGGAAGGCCGATCTTAACGATGGAGCGGGCTTTGTTCCTGACCACGCGGAGCTTTTTTAAGTCCAGCCGGTATCCCGCATCCGTCTTCATAAGGCACCAGACGATGAGACACGCGGAAATGCACTGGGAGACTACCGTCGCCAACGCCACCCCTGCCACTCCCATGGACAGGGCGATGACGAAAAACAGGTTCAGGATCACATTGACCACACCCGCGATCAGCAGAAAATACAGGGGCCGCTTCGTGTCCCCCACTGCCCGCAGAATGGCGCTTCCGAAATTGTACACCAGGTTGGCCGGCATGCCCACAAAGAAAATCTCCATGTACAGAACCGCCAGAGAGAGCACATCCTTTGGCGTTCCCATCAGTTTCAGCAGCGGTCCGGCCAGCACCATACCCACCGCGATCAGGATCACCCCGCCTGCGGCTGCCATAACCATGGCCGTGTGCACCGTCTCCTCCAGATCCCGCTGCTGCCCTGCGCCGTAAAACCGGGCCACCATCACATTGGCCCCCACAGACAGGCCGATAAACACATTCACCAAAAGATTGATCAGCGCCGACGTGGAGCCTACCGCCGCCAGGGACGCACTGCCCGCGAACCGTCCTACCACGATAATATCCGCCGCGTTAAACAAAAGCTGCAGAATACCGGACAGAATCAATGGGATGGCAAACACGATAATTTTAACGAAAATCGGGCCGCTGCACATGTCCATCTCATACGATTTTGTTTTTTTGCCTGCTGTCATAACTTCCTCCTGCTTTCCCGCTCTCTTCATCATTTTTCTTTTCCGTATCCGGCCCGGTCCCTATTCAGGATGTCTCACGCCATGCCCCGGTACTCCTGCTTCCACTCCTCCACCAGCGCGGCCGCCCCGTCCAGCCTCCTGACGGAATCCTTCTCAAACAGTTCCCGGATGCGCTTCACTTCCTCAGACTCCTTTGCTGCCTCCTTTGCCTGCTCAAAGTCCTTCTCCCACCTGCTCATAAGCTCCCTCGACACCTCTGACCGGTATTCCTCCTTCAGCTGCACCTTCGGATTCAGAAGCGTCAGATGGTACATCCTCTCCAGGACAGCCATATCCTTCTTCTTCTCGTAGGACCTGCCAAAGGCCTCCATGGCTTCCTTGAACTGAAAGATCCTGGCCCGGCAGGCCCCCAGGTTATTCCACACCCGGCTGACGAACAGATCATCCCCGCGGCCGTCCCCTGCCTCCAGGATCTCCTCATACCCGGCGATGGCTCTCCCGTACTGCTTAAACTGCACCAGGTAATCCGCCTTCCGCTTTGCATACTCGAAGCCGGGCAGTTTTTTCAGCCCGGCCACCGTCTGACGCAGCCTGTTTAACTCCGCGGTGGTGTAATAGTCGCACTCCTGCATAAACAAAAACAGAACTTCCTCCGGTCTGTCGCCGCTCTTTATCCTCTGTTCCAGCCGGGCCGCCACAAACCCCATGCCGAATTCATCCCTGATATAATCCACCAGATTCTGATCCATAATACCGTCCATAAACAAAAGCGGATGGTGGTAAATCCCGTAACACAGCTCCTGGCAGGTGTAGATATTAACCCCCAGCCCCTCCAGAAAATACGGATGCTTTGCCCGCTTCTGTCTGCACACAATCACACTCATAGCCTAACCTCTTGCCTGATCACTGCCCCTGTGGACGGAAACAGCTCCCCGAACCCCTGATCCGTCACCGTCACCGTCATGGTCCTCTCGTCCAGAAACCCTGTCTGGAGAAGGACCCGCAGGGTCTTCCCATCCCTTTTGGGGAATCCCTCCAGCACCATCTTCACTGTCTTCTTCTTTCTCTGGTCCGGCGGTGTAATGATAAACTCCAGATAATCCTGTCCGTCCAGAATCAGCTCTACCTCCGTCCCCGCCTCGTACCAGCTGACTCCGGCGTTTGCCAGTATAAGCTGGTTATCCTGATCCTTGTGAAGCACCTTCATGGACACGCTGGAATCCAGACGCCCCTCGCAGATACACACATAAGGGTACGCGCTTTTCTCCCGCAGCAGATCCTCCCCCCGATACACCGCTCCCCGGGCGAAAAGTTCGGCTTCCACGTACACCCTTCTGCGATTGCACACCAGTTTCATAAATCCGTCTGCCCAGTCCCGGCTCTCAAATCCCTTTCCCGTGAGAAACACGGAGGAGAACAGCTTCCTCTGAAGCATCCTCCCCCCGCAGGAGCACAGGATCCTGTCCGCCATCCTTCCCCCGGCCGCCGTGTTCAGGATATCTAGGCTGAACCCCTCCTCCAGCTCCTCCCTCTCCGCCACCACCGTAGTCTGCCTCAGCCCGCGCTGCACCTTCATCTCGAAGTAGCTGAGCCCGTCATCGGATAAATCAAACATACCTACCTGGTTGTTCCACACCTCCCGCTTTTGACTCAGCACATAGTACATAAAGCTCTCCGTATGACTGATGACACGGATATCCTTCCCCGCCACCCCCGCATACTCGCCGCAACCTGCCAGACACTTCAAAAGACGCGCCTCGATCCGGGGCACGGAAAACACCAGCCGGCTTATATTCGTTGTCCCGTACTCCTTTCGCGCCAGCGCCAGAACCTGGATTATAAACTGGACCATCAGCTGTTCGCCCCTGTAGCGGATACCTCCGATCGTGGCCGTGCCGTCTTTTATCACCTGCTTCACCAGCTTATCTACCATCACCCCGCTCCCTTCCAGGGCGCTGGCGTAAGCCGGTTCTCCCACCAGCCACAATTCCTCTTCCTTTTTTCTGCAGATAACCGTCGGCAGCGTCCAGGTCTTCTCTCCCTGTGCACAGACCAGCTGCGTATAGGCATCACACAGATCCAATCCCAGTACCAATCCCTCCATCAACTTCCCCTTTTACTTTCTATACCTCACAGCAGCTGAAACAGTTCCTCCACCGCTGCATTTTTCTGAACATATTCCTCCATGGCTTCCCGAAGCCCCTGCTCCTCCTTCACATTGAGACACAGGGTCATCTGATTCAGCAAGCTGAACCGGCTCTTTTTATCCCCTGAGTCCGTCACATCGCAGGAGATGCTTCCCTCCTTCACCAGCACTCTCTCGCCGCCCCTCTGCTCGTAGATCTCGTACTCCATGATCTCACCCTGGAACAGGATCTTCTGCCTCACAAAGACGCCCTGGTACACCCGCCTCATTTCATCCCTGTGGAATCTCTCCTCCTGGGGAAGGATCCGTATCTGCAGCTCCACCTTGGAATCTTTCTGGCCGATATACTGAACGATTCCCTTGTCCAGTATATCCTCCGGGATCCGAATCGATCCTGTCAGCTGTTTAAAGTGTGCAAATACCATGTTGTCCTCCAGAAGCTGATCCACGATCATCTGGCACAGCTGCGTCTGCTCCTTGGTAAGGCTCGGCAGGCCGCTGTAGTACTTGCTCAGGGCCAGAAGGTAGATTGTGGAGATTCTCCCCTTTTCACCGCATGTGCGGATAAGTTCCTCCAGATAATGGAACACCTTGTCCGCCGCCGGTACATCGTGGAGAAAATATTCCGAACTCTTTATGGTAAAGTATGCCCTGACAATGCTCTCCCCTCTCTGTTTTCTCGTGACATAGAGGGCAAAAACCTTGTCAATGCGCTGTGATTCCCCCGTAAACATCATCTGTCCTAAAAGCCGCTCCTCCATATCATAGGTCTCCACCTGCGCCTTTACACTTTTTAGAAGCACACCGTACATCTGACCGCAGGTCCCGTTAAAATGCTCGCACAGATAATCCAGAATCACGCTGTCCGCCTTCCCGGACTCATAAACCGTAAATCCCACCCATAAAAGAAACTCATCCTCGTCAAACATCTGCTCCAGGATCATCTGGCTGCACAGCTTCCGGAGGACCTCCTCACTGACCCTGGTGCCGAACCGGCTCATCATATGGCAGGCCTCTTTCATATACCCGTGGTTCACCAGAGCCTCGCACAGCCCATCTCTCTGGGCTTTTGACAGAACCCCTGCGTCCTCCGACAGCACGGACAGAATCCTGTCCTCCTCTTTCCCGCTCTCCTCCTTTTTGTAGTACCGGATCAGCCGGTCGATCAGCAGCTTCCGATACAGGGGGTGGAGGGGCAGGCGGCTGAGGGCTCTTTGAGCAATCTTCCTTCCCTCCCCGTCCAGCTCCTCCGACGACGCCTCCTTGCAGGCAGCCAGAAGAAGCATGGGCTGGTCAGGCTCCATCTCAAAACACCGTTTTTCCAGTTCCGGCTTATCCAAAACCCTGGTCTTCACATAGCCCATTCCCGTATACCGGTTGCCGTATGCATCCTGAAATAAAATGCCCACCTCCCTGGAGAATATAGGCACATAGGCCACCCCGTCCTCCAGAGGGTACACCGCCTCCTCCGTCAGCTCCGCGTAACACACCACCACATATTTCATGCGCCTGTTGGAGCAGCTGATGCGGTACGATCGCAGCAGGGCAGGCAGCGCCTTTGCCAGGGAGGAATCAATCATATCCGCGTAGATCATCTCATCATAGATAACCGCCAGACGGCTGCTGATCCTGGATTCCAGTGCCTGCTCCACCGCAAATTCACTGATGGCCCGCTCGTACTCCTTGTACACGGTGCTGTCCTCACTGACATAACGGATGATATTCTCGTAGAGAGCCTCCCTGCTGCCTCTCTCCAGATCATGTTTGTAGGAGAAATACAAAAGCACCTGCTTCGGTATGGCCTGCTTATAATCCTTTGGCAGGGAATACAGGAAATATTCGTACAGCCTGGTCAGGCTTAACTGCTCCCGCACTGCCCGGTCATACCACACAAAATCCTGCTCTCTCTGGTACCCGCCCCGGATCATCAGACTGCACACGGCCTCCAGAATCTCCGTGCGGGGAAAATTTTCATAAAGTTTTTTCAGCACCCTGCAGCACAGAGGCTGATAATGTCTGTTGACCCCTGAAAGCTTTGCGGCCTTCACCGCCAGCTCTTCGCTCACCAGATTCCTGCGCGCCCCGAAGTTTAAGGCCTGAAGTTCCATGGCGCCGATCCCGTAGAGAAGCTGAGGCATCTGATTCCACAGGCTTAAAGCATGCTGGTACATAAAGGGACTGCGGCACCCTTCCCCGTAGAGAACCTTCAGCCGGCTCAGAACCTCCCCCGGATTCTCAAAGCTCCAGTTTTCGTCACACATGGTGCAGAGATAGAACAGGAGGTAATCCGCCTTTCCCTCCTCCACATACTTTCCCAGAAGCCGTCTAAGGGACTCCCTCTTCTCATGGTCCGGATACACGGCCGTCGACACATACTCGTACAGGCAGTACCACTGAGGGTTCTCCATCCGATCCTGACAGATGGCGTCGCCGCATTCCTTCAGATAGGAGCCGGCTTCATCATACTGTTTCAGAAGCACTTTCAGCTCCGCCTGCATCAGAGAAAGCTGGGGGGATTTCCCCCGACTCATGCAAAGCTGCTCCAGCTCCTCCGTCATCAGCCTCTCCAGCTCCCCTTTCTCCCCTCTCCCGGCCTCATATTCCAGCCTCAGAGACAGATATCGGCCATACTTTCTCTGCCTTGGACGTCCTTCCTTCGCAGGCATCCCGTGGGCCTCCACGGACACGGTGACGGATTCATACATGGTTTCCACGGTGATGCTCCCGTAGTTCTTTCCCCCGTGAAGGGAAACGGGATTGATCTCATAGGGAAACCGGCAGACGCCGTCCTGGAAATCTTCGTCCTTTATGGTTCTGTTAAGGCTCTGGATAAATCCCCCGTCCACCCTGACGGTTACCGGCAGATACCCCCAGCCCTCCTTCTTTATCTCCAGCACATCCGATATGATCTGATCGGACGCATAGTACTCCCTTTTGAGCCCTTCCACCCGCAGCTTCACCGGTTCCTTGATCTTCAGCGCAATAAAAAACTGCTCCAGCTGCCCGAAGCGGTTGCCCTGGCCCCGAAGTCCGTCATAAACCGCCCGAATGGCCATATCCTGCATAAAAGGCGCTTCCATGAAATCCCGGAATTCGAAAAGCCGCAGAGCCAGATCATAGTCCCGCCGCGCCAAAGCCGCAAAATCCTTCGTCTCCTTCAGCTGCGACAGGATCTTTCCGGAATTGCCCGTCTCCAGGCGAAAAGAATAAGGAATCTCTTTCTCCCCTCCGTTGGTCACCAGGTAAAAAGATCCCTCTATCGCGTCCCCGTATTCCAGATATCTGCTGTTCACTTCATAACCGATGTGGCACCGCATCCCCCCAAAGGAAGAATTCAATACTTTTACTCTGTAATTGGAAGAATATACCAGCCCTTTGCCGTGGATCCCGTTATCGCTGACGATCACCAGATCCCCTCTTCTGCGCTCCCCGACTCTGATCTCTTCCTCTATCACCGAAGGCTGCACCGTCAAAGCCGGCACATCCATGTCTATGATGCCCTTTGCCAGGCGGTTAATCCGCTCTCTCATGTTTCCTCACCTGTCTTTTGCCCATTTTCCTAATTCTAACATACTTTTTGCCGTTTTACTACATGAAAAAAACTAATCTGACAATTTTCGATAAAATCAGGTCTTGCTTTTTTTTCATAACGTGATAGAATAGACGTATGGGGCATTAGCGCAGTTGGGAGCGCGCAACATTCGCATTGTTGAGGCCGTGGGTTCGAATCCCATATGCTCCATATGGAAGCATAGCTCAGCTGGGATGAGCGTTCGCCTCACACGCGAGAGGTCATGGGTTCGAGCCCCATTGCTTCCATTTATCGTGCAGGGGGCTGTCACACCTGTGATTTTATCTGCGGTGTGACGGCCCTTTGCTGTATCTGTAAGCTTCCTGACAGGAGTGTTCGCGATGTTATCCGACCCTATGACATTGTACAAGCTGATGAATCTCTACATGCTGAAACAGGTTAATTTTCCGCTGACCAATTCCCAGTTGACGGATTTTTTTCTTGCGCACGAATATGCCACCTATTTCACCCTTCAGCAGGCCTTAAACGAGCTGGCCGAGTCCAGCCTCATAAAGGTCCACTCCAGCCACAATACCACCCGTTATGAGATCACCAGGGAGGGCGATGACACCCTGGACTTTTTCGGAAAGAACATTCCTCCGGCTATCGTGGACGACATGAACCACTATCTGAAGGAGAACCGCTTCCGGATGCGGGATGAGGCCGGGGTCATCACTGATTACTATAAGTCCACCAGCCAGGATTATGTGGTTCACTGTGAACTCAGAGAGGGCAAGGCGGTTCTTCTGGATCTGAGCCTGTCCGTTCCCGACAGGGACCAGGCGGAGACCATGTGCAGCCGGTGGAAGGAGAAGAATCCCGAGATCTATTCGTTTATCGTGAAAACTCTGATGGGAGACTGACAGAAAGGAGCCTATCTATGAAATTCCGGTCATATACAGAAAGACTGTGCCGCCGGCTGGCGAAAAAAAAGAAATTGTTAAAGCGAAAAGCCCTTCTTTTCAAGGTTAAGATATTTTTCACCTGCGTGCTGCCGGTGGTGGTTGTCCTTCTGGCCGTGAAGGTCATGAAGACCCTCGTAAGGATCGAGATACGGAAGGCCGCGGGCGCAGGAAAGCACGGCCCGGCCGGCACCCGCAAGCCGGTGAGACAGCCGATTGAGCAGACCAGCGAAAAACCTGCATTCATAACTCCCGAACCCGTGGACTCCTCCTGCATATGACTTTCTGAATCACATCTTTTTGGCCGGCATCACAGGCGCTTCATATGGAATCCGCCGTCTACGTCTATATAATCGCCTGTGGTATACAGGAATTTGTCGCTGCACAGAGCGCTTACCACCCCGGCCACATCCTCAGGCCGTCCCCATCTGGCTATGGGGAACACGCCGTCTGCGATCATCTTATCGTATTTATCCCCCACCCCGCTTGTCATATCCGTGGCGATGATGCCCGGCCGCACTTCATGGACCAGAATCCCTTCCCCGGCCAGACGGTCCGCATAGAGCTTGGTCAGCATGGATACCCCTGCCTTGGACACACAGTATTCCCCGCGGCTGACGGAAGACACCACGGCACTGCAGCTGGACACGTTGATAATGACTCCCTTCCTTCCTCCTGACGCCTCCTGACGTATCATCTGCTTTGCCGCGGCCTGGGTCAGAAACATATTGCCCTTGGTATTAATATTCATCACCCTGTCAAAGCTCTCCTCCGTCATCTCCAAAAGATCGGTCCGCTGCCTGGGAGCCACGCCCGCGTTGTTCACCAGAACATCGATTCGGCCGAATCTGTTTACTGCCGCGTCCACGATTCTCAGGCGGTCCTCATGACTGCCTATGTCTGCCTGAACATAGACGCAGCAGATCCCCAGATTCTCCAGCTCGTCTATGCTTTTCTGATTTTTCTCCCTGGAACCTGCCGCCGCCATAACGATGGCGTATCCCTCCCCTCCCAGCTGCCGCGCAATGGCAAAACCGATCCCCCGGCTGGAGCCTGTTACAATCGCAGTCTTATCCATCCTGTTCTCTCCTTATTCTATAAACCCTGATCACCCTCGGAAAATCGAAGGCTGAGTCTTTTTTATCTCCAGAAACTCTCTGTAGAAAGGCATAAACGTTTCGGCGTCCCGGACCACACACCCCGTAGGCTTATGGGCCCGGATCAGATCGCCGCACATTCCGCAGGTGAGACACACCTGTTCGGGGTTAATCCGCCCCTGCACTGCGATCTCGTTGGCAAAATCCGGGTTGGCAAAAGCCATCCGTCCGAAAAGCATACCGTCACAGTACCCCTCCTCAATGGCACCCGCGCTGTACAAATCGGCAAATTGTCTTAAATAAGTGGGCGCCGAACCATAGATCACCATCCCCGGCACCGCCCTTTTCACCTTCCCGATTCCGTCAATCATACGGGCCAGCCCCTCAAACGGATGCTCCTCAGGGAGATATTTCCCCCTGTCATACGGACGGGTTACATGGGTGGTGGCATAGGGGTTGCCCATGGTCAGATTCACCATGTCCACGCCAAGCTCCTCATGAAGCTCCCTCACAAGGCGGATTGGCTCCGAATAATCCGGCTCCAGTCCGCCTGCCCCGCTGACCCCGAAGCCGTACGGATAGGCATAACCGTCGTAGATGCCCAGCCTGGCAGTCACCATGAATCGGGAATCCTCACAGGCTTTCGCCGCCCGGATACTGTTTTTCAGGAGGCGGAACCGGTTCTCATAGCTTCCCCCGTACTCTCCCTCCCTCAGATAGGCCGAAGACAGCTCCGCCAGAAGGTAACCGTGGCAGGACTTGATATCCACCGCGTCAAATCCGGCCTTCTTGGCCAGACAGGCGGCCGTCCCGAATTTCTCCTCCAGCCTCTTCAGATAGTCGTCACTTACAATACAGGAATCGTCAGCCGGCCGGAAAATCTCCAGCTCCGGGTGGCGATAGGCGATCAGAGGCGCCGGCTTATTGCCGGGATTGGAGTAACGGCCGCTGTGGTTGGCCTGCATAATCAGGTAGGGCGCAGATCCGTTGGCCTTTATGCCGGCCTCCTTCACGTTCTCCGTCAAAGCCTTATAGCTGTCCAGCGTGTCCTCCGTGAGCATCAGCTGCGTCTTTGAAGAGCGCCCCTCCTCCGCTATGGAGATGGCCTCAAACCAGATAACGCCGCTGCCTCCCGCGGCTTCATTGACATACCGGCGCACCGTATACCCCGATGGAGCGCCGTCAGGGAGGGCATCCGCTCCCTCCATGGGGGCGATGCCCATACGGTTTGAAAACGTTACGTTTCCAACCGTGAGGGGCTTTGTCAGAGCCTTTGTATTCTTCGCAAAAGGCAGTTTTACCCCCAGCTCATCCGCCTTTTTTATCACTTCTTCCAGCGATTTATATTGAAATCTTTCATGACCTGCCATTTCTCCGCTCCTCCTCTTACTTTTCTGTGAAAAAGGAAAGAGGAACACCAAGGTCTCCCTTGATATTCCCCTTCTAATCATCTTCCTTCAGACTCCCGTCCTTGTCAAAGAAGTAAATATCGTTCCCGATCCTCATCCCTGCGTCCTTCACCATCTTGTAGTCCTTAAAATAGTACCGTTTTCCGTTGATCTCTCTCCACCCGGCAGCCGGAAAGATCCGCTTGTAATTCACAAAGGAAAACTCCAGGCACACGCTTCCCTCCACACCGCTCACGGTTCCCCGGTCCGTACACCGCCACAGGGTTCGATTGTCAAAGCTGTGAGCCAGCCCATAGCGGCTGTACCAGATGTCGTAAGGCAGACGCCTGGTCTCCAGGTGCTGGACCAGCCATTCGTTATCCCCAAAGATCACCGCTTTGTACCCCGCCTCCTCTATCACGTCGCAGAACGCCATGGTCTGATCCGTGATCTGGGCTCTGGTCAGTTTATGTTCGTCCGCATACTGGACATCCATCTCATAAGATATGGGATACGAAACCCGGTACTCTTTGGCTATATCCAGCACGTACGCCGCCTCCCTGCGGGCCTCCTCCACGGTGGCTGCCTTGCTGAAAAAGCAGATTCCCGCATCCAGCCTGGCCTTTTCCGCAGCCAGCATGTTCGTCTCAAAGTAAGGGTCCGGATCATCGGAATATCCCAGACGCACCATGGCGAAAGACACATCATCCTCCTGCAGCTTCTCCCAGCTGATCGTTCCCGCCTTATTCTGATATTTGCTAATGGTAACCCCCTTTTTTACAGCGCCATCCACGGTGGACTTGCCGTCTGCGGAAATCCAGTACCCGTTTACATTGGACCAGGGCTCAAATGCCCATGTCCTGCAGGGACAAAGAATGGCAAGAAGCGTACCCATACCCAAAGCGGCTATTTTGTCTCTTCTCCTAATCTTCATCAGTCCTCTTTCCGAAATTTATTAATCTCCTGTATTAAAAGTTTTACCTGCTCTATAAAAGAATCGAAAGCTCCGTACTCGAAAAGTTTTACCCCGACTAGTCCCACAGGAACTGCCAGAATCATGCCGGAAAGCCCGCGAACTTTAAAACCCACATATAAGAAGAACAACGTCATGAGAGGAGGAATCCCCATGGAATCCCCCACGATCTTTGGCTGAATGATCTGACGCACCACCTGAGTCAGCGCGTACAGAAGAATAAGCCCCGCCGCAAAAGCCGCCTCACCGGACAGAAGCTTTACCACTGCCCAGGGAAACAGGGCTGTTCCCGTTCCGAACAGAGGCAGAAAATCCAGAATGGCAATCAGAATCGCCAGGAGAATACCGTACTTAACACCCAGTATCAGAAACCCCACCGCCAGTATCACCGCCACCACAAACATAATGCGGAACTGCGCCAGAAAGTATCCTCCGATAAGATTCCTCAGATCGTTCCGAAACAGGCTCATGTATGGATTGACTGTCTCAGGAATCAGTCTTCTCACAAACCGCAGTATCTTATCCTGCTCCACGATAAAGAAGTAGGAAGAGAGAATCACCACAATGGAGTTCACCAGCAGCGCGGGAATCCTTCTGGCAACATTGCCCGCGACCGTTACCGTGGGGAACGCGATCCTCTGCATCAGCCCGCTGGCGATCCCTCCCAGGTTCTCATTGGTACGGTTGAACCACTCCTGAACGCCGGGAGGCATCCTGGTCATCAGCCGGTTTAAGGCTTCCAGCGCCTCCAGTATCTCCAGCCTTACCGCCTCATAGATGGCGGGCATATCCGACACCAGAGATCTCAGTTCAATTATAACTCTTCCGACTAAAAAATACAACCCGCCGATAATCCCTCCCAGCACCACCACCACAATAAGAACGGAGCTGTGCTTCCGGACAAGATTAACTTTTCGCTCCAAAAGCCTAACCAGAGGGTTTGCCACCAGCGCAATAAGCCATCCGATGACAAAAGGCATAAAGAATCTAAGAAGCCAGAGGCCTCCCACGCACACCAGTATGATCTTGACAGCCGGAATCAGAATATTCAGCAGTATCCTCAGTATCCGTCTCCTGTCTTCCATCCTATCACCAGCCTCGTCTATGAATCCAAATACGTCTCCAGAAATCCGAACATTTCTTCCATCTCATCATCCGTACCTACGGTTACTCTCAGGTACTGATCCAGCCTGGGAACCGGGAAATATCTGACATAAATCTGCCTTTCCCTCAGCGCCCGAAAAATCTCGGCCGCCGGCACCCTTTCATGGGACACGAACAGGAAGTTGGTTCTGGAATCCGTACCGGAAAATCCCAGTCCGGCAAATTTTCCCTTTGCCCTCTCCCTGGTCTCTATGATCTTCCCTACGGTCTCCTTAAAATACTGATCGTCTCTCACGGCCGCCGCCCCCAGAACAATGGAGGCATAATTCATGGTATACGAATTATAGGAATACTTCACATCCTCCATGGCTTTAATCAGCTTCCGGGAACCCATGGCATAGCCAATCCGCATACCGGCCATAGACCTGGACTTACTGAAAGTCTGCACCACCAGAAGGTTTTCATACCTGTGGATCAGATTCCGCGCCGACTCCCCGCCGAAATCAATGTAAGCCTCGTCCACAATCACCACCACGTCCTGATTTTGTCTGACTATATCCTCAACCTGAGACAGAGGAAGGCATATGCCTGTAGGCGCGTTGGGATTTGGGAAAACGATGCCGCCGCACTCCCTTCTGTAGTCCTCAGGCAGTATCTCAAATGCTCCGGTAACCTTCACCGTCTCGTAGGGAATCCCGAAAAGGTCCGCCCACACCGGATAGAACGAGTAGGTCACGTCGGGAAACAGGATAGGTTTCCCCGAATTAAAAAAGGTCAAAAACGCCATACCAAGAACGTCGTCGGACCCCACCCCCACAAAGATATTATCCGTCCCCAGATGACAGTAACCCGCCAGAGTCTCTTTGAGCTGACAGGCCGACGGGTCCGGATATCTGCGCAGCAGCTCCGGATTCATCTCCCTCAGAGCCTTTATAACTCCCGGGGCAGGCGGATACGGATTCTCATTGGTATTCAGTTTGATAACGCGGTCCCCCTGGGGCTGTTCCCCAGGCACGTAGGGAACCACCTTCCGGATATGTTCTTCCCACAGACCCATGACAATTCCTCCCTCGCAAATTTAGTCCTTACCGCCTTCGCCCTCCCATCCCGCAGTACCAGGCCATAACCGCCGTCACTGCCAGATAGAACCACGTAGTCGGGTTGCTGAACCATGTGGTAAAAAACGAAAGCATCATGTACACGGCAAACTGGCCGTAGAGCAAATATTTGACAGGATTCCCGCTTTTTGTGTCCCTGAGCGCATTGACAAGCCAAAAAGCAGCAGCCCCCAGAATACAGGAAAAAACCGTAACCCCCAATATCCCGAAATCGTAGTAGGCATCGTAGAACATGGTCACCGTAGTCAGCTCCGTCTTGGTCACATACAGAGGAAAACTGATAAGATAGGGAAAGACGAATTTAAGCCCTGTCAGCGCCCATACCGGAAAAAGCATTCGGATGCCCAGGGTATGGCGGGGCAGAGCCTCCACCAGACAGTCAAAGTTCTCGTAGTTATTGGCGATGTAAATATAGGGCTGGGAGATAAAAATAGGCATCCCGCTGTTCTTCATCTCGAAAATACCGTTGAGATAAGCCACGTCATGGCTCCTGGCTATGGTGAGAATCACATACAACGGAAGGATAGCCACAAACAGGGCGGGAATCACCCATGGGCTCATCCGTCTGCAGTAGGCTCCGAATGTAAAGCAGGCTGTCAGCACCGCAAAAACCAGCTGAAACCTGGATACGCACATAACGGGGATTGCCAGGGATATGATCGTCATCAGCACAGCCATCACGTTTCTGTAAGACCGTCTGCTACCGCCCTCCAGAAAAAACAGAACTGCCAGGGAAGGCACCAACACACAGGACACCGTAAAATAGTGGACTCCTGTCAGATGGAATTCCGAATAAGCATGGGGCACCCCCTTCACGAACAGAGGGATATATTTCAGCACCGCTGCCTCAAAAATAAATGCTGCCAGAGAAACAGCTGTCAGCACCTGCATACACCGAAAGACAGGCTGTACGCAGCTTTGCTTTTTCACCTGCCTTCTCCTGCCATAGTCCTCCCCGTACAGCCGGTCCGCGATCTCATAGGTCACCCAGAACCCGGCCAGCGCCAGATAAAAACACACCCAGGTCCAAAGACTCCAGTCACTCTGAAGACGGCTCAGCTTTAAGCAGGCCACAGCCTGCCCCCCTGTCCAGAAGGCGCAGAACAATCCCCGCAGATGAACCAGGCTGCCTGACTTATGATAATCGTAATAATATAAATAACCGGCCGCCAGAATCAGGACCGCTCCGGACGGATAGTACCATCCCATGCGGGCCAACCCACAGCTGGCGGCGTAGCAGATACTGTAAGCTAACATACGTCTCTATCCTTTTGTGTCGTCAGCCGCGGCGCGTCTGCAGCCATACTGCCCGCAGACGCGCCGCCGCCTTATTTACTGATTGACAAACTCCTTCATGTAAGCTTCCACTTCCTTGGCGGTGGCAAAGCTCATGGCCTTATCGGCCACTGCCTGAAGCTCCTCGCTGCTGTATCCCGTGATCATCTTCCTGGACTTCAGGATAGCGGAAGCGCTCATGCTGAACTCGTTTAATCCGAATGCCAGCAGAAGGGGGATCATCAGCGGATCGCTGGCCGCTTCCCCGCACATGCCTACCATGATGCCTGCCTCCCGGCCGCACCGGATGATATTGCGGATGCTTCGCAGCACCGCCGGGTTAAAGGTGGAATAGAGGTAGGAGATCTTCTCGTTGCCCCTGTCCACGGACATGGTGTACTGAGTCAGATCGTTGGTTCCGATGCTGAAGAAATCAACCTCCTTTGCAAATACGTCCGCCATCAGGGACGCTGCCGCGGTCTCCACCATGATACCCACCTGAATATCCTTGTTGTAGGCGATATCCTTGCGGTCCAGCTCATTTTTAATCTCCTCGATCAGAGCCTTGGCCTCCCGGATCTCATCGATGCAGGTGATCATAGGAATCATGATCTTGATGCCGCCGAAGGCGCTGGCGCGAAGCAGGGCGCGAAGCTGCGGGCGATAGATATCCTCTTTTCTGTCCAGACACAGGCGGATGGCCCGATATCCCAAAAACGGGTTCTCGTCCTTCATCAGCCCCATGTAAGGAATCTCCTTGTCGCCTCCGATGTCCAGTGTGCGAATGATCACCGGCTTGCCTGCCAGTCCTTCCGCCACTTTCTTATACGCCTCAAACTGCTCTTCCTCCGTAGGCATGGAAGTCCGGTCCATAAATAAAAACTCCGTGCGGAACAGGCCCACGCCCTCACCGTCATATTCCAGAACCTTGTCCAGATCCTCCGGCTTGCCGATATTGGCGACCAGCTCAATGTGAACTCCGTCTTTGGTCACGGTGGGAACGCCCTTAAACCGCTCCAGTTCCTTCTTCTCCTGAAGGAATTTATCCCTCTTGGCCGTGTAGGCGCTCATCTCCTCATCCGTAGGATTGACGATGACGATGCCCTCGCCGCCGTCCAGAACGACGCTGTCGCCTTCCGCGATCTTATCCATCACATTGCTCACCGCCACTACCGCCGGGATCTCCAGGGCCCTGGCCAAAATGGCGCTGTGGGACGTCTTGCCGCCCAGTTCCGTCACGATGCCGGTTACGTTGGCCGGATTAATGCCGGCCGTCATGGACGGAGTCAGGTCCTTTGCCACGATGACGCTGCCCTCAGGCAGAGATGCGATATCCACCGGCTTGATCCCCTGCAGAACCTGCTGCATTCTGGTCTTAATATCCCTCATGTCCGTAGCTCTCTGCTGCATCAGCTCGTCGTCCATAGCCGCAAACACATCCGCGTAGGTGGAACAGGTTGTTTCGATGGCATACTCGCTGCACACACTGTCCCGCTTGATGGCCTCCTCGATCTCACCGGTCAGCATGGGATCCGCCAGCAGCATCAGGTGTCCCTGCATAATCTCCGCTTCCTTCTCTCCCACCTTGGTCGCCAGGTCGTCTGCCAGCGCCTTTGTCTGAGCCACCGTATTGGCCAGCGCCCCCCTGAAACGCTGAACCTCCGTCTCCACACTTGCAACCTTGTCGGGACGGATTACCATCTCTACCTCTTTGATGATCGCTGCCTTGCCGATACCGATACCAGCCGATGCATTAGTTCCCTTAAACATAATGCTTCCCCTCCTTAAAGTTTAATGTAATTAATTGGTTGGTTGGTCATTCTCCCAGGCCTTCTTCCACGGCCCTGATCATGGAATCTAGAGCTTCCTGCTCATCCTCTCCCTCGCAGATGAATTCAATCTCGTCCCCGCTTTTTACACAGGCACCCAGCACGCTTAAAACGCTTTTGGCATTGGCTGTGGTGGTGTCTGTCCGAAACTGAATCCGCGACTTGTAAAGAATCGCTTTATTACAAAGAATCCCTGCCGGTCTCAGGTGCAGGCCGGTCAGATTCCTGATCACTACTTTTGCTGTTACCATAAGCTCCTACTCTCCTTCTGCCATATCCTCTTGCTCCGTCTGATCCGTCTCGCTCTCATGAGGGCCGGCAGGTCCCTTGCGGGTAACGTGGATCTCCACCCTGTCAGAGCCTACCCATTCAAACCCTTCCGGAAGATCCGCCTCCACTGTCACGAAAGCCGGCCCTTCCTCCAGGCCTGACACATCCACCCGCCCTGACACCGTACCCGGTCCCAGGCTGTCCAGATCCTCTGTAAGTCCCTGAATCTGAACGCTGACTTTGTCCGTCACAAAGTCGTAGTCAAAATCATCCGACGCGCCTGTAAGCTGCAGGCCGGCGGTATCAAACACCAGCTCCCTCTGCTCCAGAGCTTCCACCCGAAGCGTGACGGTCGCCGTCGCCGGGGCATCCTTTGTCATGTTTATATTATCCGGCAAAAGCGCCGCCAAGTCAACCTCTACCGTCACATCCTTCGTAGCCCCCTCTATGTTCAGCAGCTCCCCGGGAATCACCAGAGTGCTCACGGATGCCAGAACCGATTTCAGACCTTCCACGGGCACGGATTTAATATCGCTGTCCACCCCCGTAAACCTGTAACCTCTTGCAACCTGTCCCGCGATCTGGAAGTCCAGTCCCAGGGTCTTTACCCTGAGGACGCTGGCCTGATAGTCGGCTTCCGTCCGGCTTAAGGTCACCTCGTCCATCAGATCCGGCTGCTGGTTGCCGTTGGCGTCATAGAGAGCGATTTTGGCCGTTCCCGCCACATCGGCGTTCGCCCCTGACATATCGATCTCCACGCCCACGGAACTGATCTGACCCACAACCGACACAGGGCCCGTCACATATATATACTTTGGCCTTATCGTAACGTCTCCCACGTCGTAGCCCTCCTCCGTCTCCCCGCTTATATGGGGGATCACGTCGAAGTTCTTTCTCTGCAGCTCCTCTGTCTGGATGCGGACGACTCCCGGCTTTGTGCCCACCGTTCCGTCGATCATTCCCCGAATCTCCCGGCTCACCTCCACGTTGACAGGGATAGAGCCTGTGACATCATACAGATCCGCCAGATCCGCATAGGCATAAAAATCCCCTGCGGTAATCCTGAATCTGTCCCGGCTCCTCACCGCGTACGTAACAGAAACCGTCTTTTTCCCCACTACCTCATAGGTTAAATTGGCCCTGGAAAGAATCTCCTCGTTTATTATCTCCACAGGCACCTCCAGCGAAGTCTCCACCAGCGGATTCACCACGTCCACCACCATAAACCATGCAAATATGGCGAGGGCCATGGACAGTGCCTTGAGTCCCAGATTATTTGTCAGTTTTTTTCTCATCTTTCTGCCTTCCCTTCCATAACTTGAACCGGCTGCCGGACTCCTCCTGAACTAAAAGTCCTCTGAGTTCCCGGTTCAGGGATTCTGCATCATCAATCCTCCTCAAATCTCCGTGTTCCGCCAGGGAAACTCTCCCTGTCTCCTCCGATACAATGATGGTAAGGCTGTCCGTCACCTCGCTGATCCCCACCGCCGCCCGGTGTCTCGTTCCCAGAGCCTTGTTGATGCTGCCGTTGTCGGAGAGGGGAAGATAACAGGTAGCCGCCGCCACCCGGTTGCCCCGGATTACCACCGCGCCGTCGTGAAGAGGCGTGTTGTGCTCAAAAATGTTGATCAGAAGCTGGCTGGTTACCAGGCCGTCCACCTCGATGCCTGTCCTCTCGATATCCTTCAGAGAACCGCTTCTCTCAATCACCATCAGAGCTCCCGTCTTCACCTTGGCCATCTCAAAGGAAGCGCGCACCAGCTCGCTGACCGTCTTCTCCGTGAAATTGCTGTTCTGCTTCGTATCATCAAAGGGAAAGATAAGACTTACCAGATTTTTGCTTCCCAGCTGCTCCAAAGCCCTGCGAAGTTCCGGCTGGAAAATAATCACCAGCGCCGTGGTGGCAACCAGTGCTGTCTTTTCCAGAATCCACATGATGGTGTCCAATCTGAACAAATATGTCAATATGGCAAATACGAGAATAAAGACAAGTCCCTTCAGGAGTGTCCACGCTCTGGTATTTTTGATCCACAGAAGGATCTCATAGATCAAAAACGCGATGATAGCGATCTCCACAATATTCATGTATGTAATCTTTGGTAAAAAAGACAGCCAGCTGTGGAACATCTGAAAAATCTCCGCCATATTTTCACCTCCCTTTTCCGTCATCTGTTATAAGGTATACCCTTGTTTCGCCGGTCTGCCCCCGGCACTCACGGCGTTACTGTTTACAGGTACCCTGTGAACGCAACCTCACAGCTCCCTGCGCCTGCTTCTGGTGCTGTTTATCTTCTGCACCTTCACATCCGGCGCCGACACCGTGATCTTCGGAACCGCCTTTACATAGTAGCAGTAATCATCGTCCTCAAACTGTATATATTCCGTCCTGCTGTAATCCACTGCAAATATGAAAAAGTTATAGACAGCCGCAACCAGCATGGCGATAATCACTCCTATGAGCAGTTCCACCATGGGCACCGATACGTCAAACAGGAAATCCCCCACAAAAATCACCACCAGCTGCACTAAAGCTCCCGCTACTATGGCCATGTGCCACGCATAATCCACGGACAGCGTCCGAATCAGGTAGACGGTCAGTATCCCTATGATAAAAGCGGCGATCATCACCAGCATCAGATTATTGTTGATCATATTGTTTATGATCTGAACATACTTTTGGGTGATATCCAGCCCTGCGTCATTGGTCAGAACCCCTGCATTCTGCTTCACATACTGGATAATATAGTAAATAAACACGCCGAAGCTGGCCGGAACCACACTGGCCAGCCCGCCGGAAAGTCCTGCCAGCAGAGGAATCACGTAGGGAATCCTGAACTGAAAAAATAAAGGGGTCAAAAGAAGCAGGTAGCTGTCCCCTGGCTGAAATCCGTAGTACAGCACTGCCACCATCACCAGAAAGACGGTCAGTATCAGCGCCATCTCCAGGGAAACGCTGCTGATATGGCCAATCAGTATGGCCCCTGCCAAAAAAGATATGACGCCGTAGGGCAAAAAAGAACAAACTGCAGACAGCATAAGCCACACCGCAGGATTCTTAAGTTTTTCCATGTAACCCACATTGCTGTTGAGCATCCAGAAGGACGCCGCACTCACCACAAATTTTATAATCGGAACCAAAACCGCGTCATATTTTCCGTAAAATGATCTCAGTTTCTCTCTGAATTCCAGGAGTGCCATCATGCCTTTCTACCTCCCTGTCCGTTTTTGCTCTGCATCTCATAGCGTTTCTCCAGTCTTTTCAGCTTCGCCACATAGACCTTCATTCCTCTGCTGGCATACTCATAGCGTCTCCAGTACACCACATACGTAATCAGCAGATACGCTGCCAATCCCATGAGATAGGCCCCAAGATACATCCTGCCGCAGCCGGCAATATCGTTAAAATTCAGGGAAGACAGAAAATCCTCCGCTTTGTACAGCACCGCCAGGGCTGTCCCCAGAAGCCAGCAGAACGTATATCCCAGAAAAGATCTGAGCATATGTCTTCCGATATAGTCGCTTTTAAAAAACCGGTACACCGGAAAAATCTTCTGCCCCTCCCGCTTCTCAAACATTCCTATACTGGTCATCAATTTAATCCTGTCCTCGTTCAGCATCCGTCTCACCGTCCGTTCCGCACTCAATATATCAACTTAGTATAGCACAAATTTTTCCCGCTGGCAATGCGCTACTGCCTAAAAAAACCAAGGCGTCCGCCGGGAACCCCCTGCACGGACGCCTTAACGCTTTACTCATACCTGAGTGCATCAATCGGATCTGCCTTGGCCGCTTTGGACGCGGGATACAGTCCGAAGAAGATTCCCACCACCGCCGAGAAGGACACGGCCAGTATCACGACTCCCGGCTTAATCACCACGGCAATGCCAAAGGCCATGCCGATAAGGGACACCAGCCCCACGCCGATGATAATCCCTATTATACCGCCGCAGGCCGACAAAATAGCCGACTCAGTCAGAAACTGTACCAGAATATCCCGTGTCTTGGCTCCCAGAGATTTTCTGATACCGATCTCCCTGGTCCTCTCCGTTACCGACACAAGCATGATATTCATGATTCCGATTCCTCCCACCAGAAGGGAGATGGCCGCGATCCCGCCCACAGCCGCCGACAGACCGCCCATCATCGTGTCCACGGAGTTCATCTCCTCCATGGCTGTCTGCATGCGCATGTCCTCGGGCTCTCTTCCCTTGTAGTTGGCCACATAGGCGATCAGCTGGTTAAAGAACTCATCCAGGTTCACATCCTCCTTCGCGTACACATGAAGATAGTAAAAGTAATCGTTTGGCCATGTCAGAAGCGTGTAGGGCACAAATGCCGAACCTCTGTCCGACTGCCCGCCCATCATCAGCTTCTGAAACGCGCTCATTTCCTTCTTATAGACCCCGATCACCGTAAATTCATCCACATTTCCGAACAGGCTGGTGCGGAATGTCCTTCCCACGGCGTTTTCCTCACCGAACAGCAGCCTCGCACTGTCCACGTCCATGACCACATTTTTCTTCCGGGCCAGAATATCCCCTTCGTTCAGATAACGCCCGTAGACCATTTCCACCGGCTGCACGTCAATATAGTTGTAATCAATGCCTGAGAAATCAAAATTCACGGTCACATTTTTGGTAATGGCCTCCGCGCTGGTGGCCATGTTGCTGTCAATATACGCAAGCTGATCCGCGAACACGTCTTTCACCCGCTCCAGCTCATCCAGGGTAAAGTAGTCGCTCTGCCTGACGTCGTCCACCCAGTACCCGATCCCCAGATAGGCCTGTGTCACTCCCACATCCTTGTACAGATCCGCGAAGAGACTTCTCATGGTATCGCCGATGGACACGATGGAGATGACGGAGCCGATGCCGATGATAATACCCAGCATCGTCAGAAACGACCGCATTTTGTTGACCCGAATGGCGGAGAACGCCATACTCATATTCTCAAGAAGCATTACGTAGCCTCCTCCCTTCTCCTGTCACTGATGATCTGTCCGTCCTTAAACCGGATGATCCGGTCCGTAAACTCCGCGATATTCTCCTCATGGGTAACCACTACAACCGTGGCCCCCTCCCTGTGGAGCTCCGAAAACAGCCTCATGATCTCCTCCGAAGCCGCCGTGTCCAGGTTTCCCGTGGGCTCGTCAGCCAGGATAAGCGGCGGCTCGTTGGCCAGGGCCCTGGCGATGGCCACCCTCTGCCTCTGGCCGCCCGACATCTCATTGGGCATGTGCTCCGCCCGGGCTAAAAGCCCCACCCGGTCTAAAAGTTTCATGGCTCTGTCCCGTCTGGCCTTCTTGCCTACCTTGGCATAGGTCATGGGCAGCTCCACATTTTTCAGGGCCGATGTTCTGGAAATCAGGTTGAAGGACTGGAAAACAAACCCGATCTTCTTATTCCGGATCTCCGACAGCTCATCGGATGTCATGGACGCCACGTCTATGCCGTCCAGATAGTAGTGGCCCATGGACGGCCGGTCCAGGCAGCCCAGGATATTCATAAGCGTGGACTTTCCTGATCCGGACTTACCCATAATCGCCACAAATTCCCCTCTGCATATGGTCATGTTAATTCTTTTCAGGCCCAGAACCTTGATGGC
>JAAWHK010000011.1 GCA_022795805.1 Hungatella sp.
GCGCTCCTTCTCCGTGGTAAATAATTTCATAATAGGCGGCTGGATAATGGGCACAAGGGCCATGTAGGAGTATGCCGCCACGGCGATGGGGCCCATGAGACCCGTCTGTCCCAGCTTTCCTGCCAGGAAGATGGACGTAGGGCCGTCCGCACCGCCGATAATGGAGATAGCCGCAGCCGCCTTGTCATTGAATCCCATAAAGATCGCCATAAAGTAAGCCGTGTAGATACCAAACTGGGCCGCCGCGCCTAAAAGAAAACTTTTGGGGTTGGCAATCAGCGGGCCAAAATCCGTCATGGCCCCCACGCCCATGAAAATCAGGGAAGGAAGAATACTCCACTCATCCAGCAGGAAGAAGTAGTGAAGAAGCCCTCCCTCTTCCATAATATCCGGGTAGATATTAACCAGCATCATGCCGAAGGCAATGGGAACCAGCAGAAGAGGCTCAAAGCCCTTCTTGATAGCCAGGTACAGAAATACGCAGGCCACGCCGATCATCGCCAAATTGCCGCCTGTCAGGTTCAAAAATGCCGTCTGCTGAAGAAGATTCCCCAATGTACTTGTAATATATTCCATGTCAATCCCTCCATCCGGAATCTGCGTTCACTCTAGCAGAGTCCTAGTTTAAAGTAGCCAGAGTTGCACCTGCCTCCACAGAGTCGCCTACAGACACGTTGATGGTGGCAATCGTTCCGTCGGAAGGAGCCACGATCTCGTTCTCCATCTTCATGGCTTCCAGAACGATAATGGCCTCGCCCTTGGTCACTGCCTGGCCCTCCTGAGCCTTGATTCCCAGAATCTTGCCCGGCATGGGGGCTGTAACCGGCACGGAGCCCTGTGCGCCTGCGCTGGCCGCCGCCTTGGGAGCCGCGGGAGCTGCCTTGGGGGCTGCGGGGGCCGCTGCACGGGCAGCCGGAGCCGTACCGCCGGAAACACCTTCCTCCACGGTTACATCATAGACATTACCATTGACTGTAATTGTATAATTCTTCATGATAGAAATCCTCCTGATTGATTATGCTTTTAGTTGCTTTGTCTTCTCCACTTGCTCCCGGCCGCGCGCCTGATGGAGCGAACCACCAGACCGTCCGCCGGCGTGCCCTCAGAAGCGGCGATGGCCGCCGTAATAACCGCCACCAGTTCCATATCATCGGTCAGGTTCTCCGCCGCCGAAACCGCCGGGGCCGGAGCTGCCGGTTTTGTCTTTAAGGGCGCCTTGGGCTCCGGTTTCTTCATCTTATCCTCGAATCTGCGAATATACTTAAAGCAGCTGATCAGCCAGCTGATAAAGACCAGCACGATAAACACGGTTCCCATACCCATAAGGGTGTTCAGAGCCGCCTTCGTCATGTTCTCCCCTGTGGTGTAAGCCGGGTTAAAAGACATGGATGTGATGTTCTCCATCCTCTTATCCAGCGTCAGAACAAACTGGCAGGTTCTCTTCTCAAACACCGTGTTCAGGGTGATGGTATAGCCGTCGTCCCCCTTCACGGTGATGCCGTCTTCAGTGGATACGTAGGCACCCAGATCATCCCTGACGCTTAAGTACCCTTCCAGGCCGGATGCCAGGGCTTCCATATCGTTCTCCCGGTACTGCTCCACGATGGCGGTCAGGTTGGCATCAGGCACAACCACGAATCCCTCCAGAACCGTCTGAGCGCTGCTCTGAATAGCCGCCGCTTCAGAAAGGTCAATGTTGGTCTTCTCCGCCTCGGCCGTACAGGCTGTCAGAGCAAAAAGGCAGGCTGCCATAGCGAGCACCAATAATACCTGTTTCTTAAACTGTTTCATATGCCTGTCACCTCATCATTAAACCGTGCCATGCTTCTTTGATGGACGATCCTCTCTCTTTGTGAACAACATCTCCAGCGCCGCGATCACGCGCTTTCTGGTATCCTGCGCCTCAATGATGTCGTCAACATAACCTCTCTTAGCCGCCGCCAGGGCACTGGACTGAAGTTCACGGTACTGAGCCGCTCTCTCACGAATCAGGCCGGCGCCGTCCTCAGACGCTCTGATCTCGTCGGCATACATGATCTTTGCCGCGGCAGCCGCATCCATCATCCCGATGGCAGCGGACGGCCACGCGTAGACAATGTCTGCGCCGATGGACTTGCTGGCCATGGTCAGATAGGCCGTGCCGTAGGCCTGTCCCACAATAACCGTCACCTTGGGAACGCTGGCGCTGGCAAAAGCGTAGGTCAGCTTGGCCGCTGACTGGGCCAGGGTCTTCTCGTTGCACTTGTCCGCCTTGTAGCCGGTTACATTCACCAGCGTCAGCAGGGGGATATTAAACGCGTCACAGAACTTGACGAATCTGGCCGCCTTTCTGCATCCCTTGGCATTGAGCACAGGAGCGTACTCCGCCGTCTTCTCCCCGTCCTCCCCATACACGGCACAGCGGTTGGCCACGCAGCCCACGGTGCTGCCGCCCAGGCGGATAAAACCGGTTACCATGGAGGGAGCGTACTCTTTCTTCATCTCCATGAAGAAATTCCCGTCGGAAATGCCGGACAGGGCAAGGCCTGTGTCCTCCGCACAGTTCTCCAGTCCCTCACACACTCTGTTTAAATCATCCTCACAGGGCTCATAGGACATATCATCCTCGTTGTTGGAGGGAAGGATGGATATCAGGGAGCGGATCTGGGCGATAATCTCCGCCTCGTCTCCCACAAAGTCCACGGTGCCCGCCATCTCACTCTGATAATCAGCTGATGCGGTATCACACTTGCCTGCATGGTTATCGTCAATGGCATTGGGCGAATTCACGAACAATCTGGCTTTCTTTCCTTCCATGAAGGTAAAATCCGCAATGGCAGAGGATACTGCCATGCCGCCGCCGCAAGTGCCGAAAATGGCTGAAATCTGCGGAATCACACCGGAGGCCATGGTCTGATTATAAAACAGCTCTCCAAATCCGTGGAGCGCATCCGTCGCCTCCTGAAGCCGCAGGCCGGCGCAGTCCACCAGTCCGATAACAGGAGCTCCCATCTTCATGGCCATGCCATAGATACCGGAGATCTTCTTTGCGTGCATCTCGCCCATGGAACCGCCTAAAACCGCCGCATCCTGGCTGTACACATACACAAGGCAACCGTCAATCGTACCATATCCGGTCACGACACCATCAGCAGGTGTTTCCTTGTCTGTCATGTTAAAGTCCGTGCTTCTGGCTGTCACATAGGCGCCGACTTCAACAAAACTGTTCTCATCAAGCAGCATATGGATACGGCTGCTTGCTGATGATTGTGCTGAATTACTCATTTTGCTGTCCTCCATTATAAAATAGTTCGGCCGGATTCGTCTGAAATTTAACAAATCCAGGCCAGTAAATCCAAATTTCTGCCGATTATATTGTATATTGAAAAACAGGATTTTTCAAGTAGAATTTGGGGATTCCTGTAAAAACTGTGTTAATGTTTGTCGGACACACCATCCAAAATCAATCCTCCCCACGGATTTTGCCGCGTATACCGGCTCCGACCAGACCTGCACCCCCTCCAGGCTGTAGTTAATTTCCCCCACCTGCTGCCCCTCCCTCACCGGCGCCTGCAGGCTTTCGGGCACGGACAGGCTCACCGTCACCTGTTCCCCTTCCCTCATAAGCACTTTGGGAACTTCCTCTCTGCCTTTCGCCGCCGTCCTGATCCTTACAGCCGAGTCATGGCCGATTCTTCCGTTGCAGGGGATCCCGTCCAAAACCGGAACCGGATTAAACTCCTGTTCCCCGGCCTCCTTTAAAGCCCGGTTCTCATAGTTTTCCAGGCCGTACTGAAACAGCTTTCTGGCGTCGTTCCACTTGTAGGTCTTATGAGGCGGCCAGCCGCAGCCCAAAAGGGCTATGACATACCTGCGTCCCCCGCTTTCCAGGGCAGCCACATAGCAGTACCCCGCCCCGCCCGTAAAGCCGGTTTTCCCCGACAGCGCCCCGTCCATCATGGTCAGAAGGGCGTTGTGATTGACGCAGGAGTAGCTTCCCTTACCGTCCAGGCCTGTGAAATAGTAGTTCTGAGTCCTGGTTATGTCCAGAAACTCCTGACTCCTGGGAGACTCCCATGTGCAGTAGCGCATGATGGAGGCCAGATCCCTGGCCGTGGTGCTGTGGACTTTCACGGTTCCGTCCTCTGCCTTCTCCCGGGCGTCCAGTCCGTTGGGCGTTATGAACCAGGTGTCCTCACATCCGATCTCCCGGGCCTTTTTGTTCATCATGGCCGCAAATTCTCCGGTGCTGCCGGCCACATGCTCCGCCACCATGACGGCGCTGTCGTTGTGGGATTCCAGCATCAGGGAGTACAGGATGTCTTTCAGGCGGAATCTACGCCCTGCAGGCGCCCCCAGATGGACTTTGGGCTGGCTGGCCGCGTAGGAGGAGACTTCCACTTCATCGTCAGGACTGCAGTTCTCCAGCGCCAGGATACAGGTCATGATCTTCGTGGTGCTGGCCATGGGCCGGGCCAGCTCCTCCTCCCTCCCATAGAGCACCCGCCCCGTGGCGCCGTCTATCAGCACCGCGGACTGAGAGTTAAGCTTCGGTACGGAATCCTCCTCCTTCTCCCCGGCCATGGCAGGGACAATAGACAGGTGCAGGGCCAGGAAGATAACACAGAAAAATGCCTTAGTCCGTTTATGGGGAAAAAGTTTTCGTTTTATGTTCATGGGTATACAGCTCCGGACATTATTATCTATCCTATTCGGTTGGGCAGAATTTATTCCCCCTACAAATCCCCCTTACAATTCTAAAAAAGCCAGATGCGGTCAGCATCCGGCCGCTCCTGGCTTTCCTGGCTTTTTATCCTGCAGCTCTTACAGCAGGTAATCCTCTATCTCAAATTCCTTTCCGTTGACCGTCAGCATCCGCACGAACACTTCCGGCTCATCTTCGTCCCCGCTCTCTTCACAGGTTCCGTACGCCGCGATTTCGGCGCGCCCCACCTGCTCTCTGACGGAGATCTCCCGCCCCGTAATTCCCGTATCGGCCATGGCTTCGGCCAGCTCCAGGAGAACATCCTCCACTTCCGTATCCACCCGGCACTGCGCAAGGGCACGCCCCAGCCTCTCATAAAGTTCTTCGTTCAGCACCGGCTATTCCTCCATCATCTCCAGAAACTTCTTGAACTCCTCTTTCGCCTCTTCGATAATTCCCTGATCATAGGTGTTCAGCGCCTGCTCGAACTTCCGGATGGCTCTCTCCACAAACAGGCGGTCGTCTCCCAGGCTCTCCTCATAGACTCTCTCCCCCCGCAGAAGCAGGTACTTGTTCTCCTCCCGGTCCCTGGGGTGGATCTTTAAGTAGGACAAAGTTTTCAGACGCTCCTCGATCTCCTCCGGCGTCATATCCACATCCCGCCCCAGAAATACCTTCTTCATCACCTGCTCCGTGGATGTAACCTTAACCTCCACCTCCAAAATAGAGTTTATGTCATAAGTATAGGTTACATCCACCGACTCCTCCCCGGCTTTGGCCGGCGGAATATCGATGAGAAGTTCCCCCAGAGACAGATTGTTGGCTGCAAAACGGCTCTCCCCCTGGAGAACGTTGATGCGGATCTTGTCCTGATTGTCCCGCACCGTGTAAAGACGCTCCGTCCGGCTGGCGGGAATCACCGTGTTCCTGTCGATAATCGGGCAGAACACACCGTTTTCGTACTCGTGGTTCTCCCACTCCCTCACCACCTCGGTTCCCAGGGTAAAGGGACACACATCTGTCAGGATGACCTCCTTGATGGCATCCTTCCGCTCCTTCATAGCCCCCTGGACGGCCGCGCCCAGGGCCACCGCCTCGTCGGGATTAATGTTGGTATCCGGGATCATCTTAAACAGTTTGCTGACAAACCGGCGGATCACGGGACTCTTGGTTGCGCCGCCTACCAGCACCACCTTGTCAATATCCGACAGCCGGATGTGGGCATCCGACAGGCTCCGTTTTACGGGTCTGCGTATCCGCTCCAGAAGCTCCCCGCAGGCCTCCTCATACTTCTGAAGCTCCACCTCCAGCTCGTACAGCTCCTCCCCGATCTTGCAGTTCATCGCGGACACCCTCTTATCCGCAAATCCCAGCTTGCACAGTTCCGCCTGCCTGTGGATATGGCGCAGGGTTTTCTCATCCAGGGAAAGCCTGTCCAGCTTATAATGTTTATCGAAGAACATGTTCTCCAGAACCGCCGTAAAATCCTCGCCCCCCAGGAAATTGTCCCCGGCCACGGCCCGAACCTCCAGGATCGTGTCATACAGCTCCAGGATGGACACGTCGAATGTCCCGCCCCCCAGGTCGAACACCAGAAACCTTGCCTGAGCCCGGCTCTGGTACAGCCCGTAAGCGATAGCCGCCGCCGTAGGCTCACTGATGATACGCTCCACCTTAAGCCCTGCCAGCTCCCCGGCTCTCTTGGTCGCCCTTCTTCTGGCATCGTCAAAATAGGCAGGAACGCTGATGACCGCCTCCGTCACATCCTCCCCAAGGTAGTTCTCCGCATCCTCCTTCAGGGTGCGCAGCACCAGAGAGGACAGCTCCTCCGCCAAAAACGACCGGTTCAGAAGCTTAAACTGCTTCTTGCTCCCCATATCCCGTTTAAACACGGCGGCAGCGCTGTCCGGGTACAGAAGCATCCTTTCCGCCGCCAGTTCTCCCACATACACCTGCTCCTCCTCGTCGATGCTGACCACGGAGGGAGTCAGGTTCTTTCCAAGCCTGTTGGGAATGATCTTCGGCCCTTCCTCGGTAAAGTACGCCACCAGGCTGTTGGTCGTTCCCAAATCAATTCCTATTATCATAATTTCTCTATCCTTTTCAAAGCAATAGTTAGTGATATCTCATGGTTGTTGTATTCAAGCGCTTTCCTGTAGTATTCGCAGGCTTTCTCTCTGTCCCCTGCCGCCTCATAGTACATGCCCAGGTGCTGATATCCCTCATAGCAGGCCCGATACCGGCACTGCCGGCACCGCTTCCACCGGGTCATGTCTTCCAGCATGGCAAGCCCTTTCTCCGTCTCTCCCAGACAGATATACAGCCATCCGAACCTCATAAGCCTGGCAGGCCCGAAGGAGTAATACTTCAGATAATTCTCCTCCGACCCGCTGCCGGATTTCTTAAAATGCTCCAGGGATTTCGCCGCGTGAAGTCTGGCATCCTTCTTCTTTCCCATACGGAAATACATATATGCCAGTTTCCACTCCGTCTCCTGACGGTCGTCCTCGGTCTCCGCCGCTGCCAGAGCCTTCTTGTAGTATCCTTCCGCCTTCCTGAAATCGCCCAGGATATCCTTGTAAAAATACGCCAGATCGCACATCCGGCTGCACTTATTCTCCTTTGACGCCCGGTTGATGCCCTTTACATACGTCTTGACGGCATCCTTTTTCTTTCCCTGAAGATACTGGACCATGGCCACATTCTCATAGTAATCGTCCAGCTCCGGCTCCATCTCAAAATACCTCAGCGCATTATCGTAGTCCTCCAGATACTGGTACAGAAGACCTATCTCCTTGCGGAACGTCCTCCTGTCCGGAAACATCTCCAGATCTTTCTCGTAGCACCAGATAGCCTTTCTGTAGTCTCCCAGTGCCTCATAACAGTCCGCCATGTTGCTGTAGGGCAGTACGCTCTTTTTGTCTCCCATACACTGAGCCGCCTTCTCCAGATACTGGATAGCCTTTTCAAACTGACCCAGATATTTATAACAGCAGCCCAGATTGTTGTAGGAAGCCCAGTCGTCAGCCTCGAAGGTAAGCGCCTTCTCAAACTCCGCAATGGCCTCCTCCAGGCGGTAGGCGCTCATGAAAAGCCGTCCCTTTTCCACAAGATAGTAACAGCTCTCCCTGGCTTTAAGCTGGGCGTCTATGTAGCTCATGGCCTTCTCAAAATCCGCCGGATCATAGGTGGCTGTATACTTGTCTTTATAGTAGTCCGCCAGCTTTTCATTGGCGTCACGATAACCTTCCTGGCATTCCAGAGCCTTCTCAAACTCCTCCATGGCCAGGACTTTCATCCCCAGCTCCTCCTGACACAGTCCGCAGTTGTAGTGAAGGGCCGGCGTGGAGCCGTAGGCGGACTTTGCCTCCCCGTACTCCGCCAGAGCCTTCTTGTACTCTTTTTTATCCAGATAAATGTGTCCCCTTATCATGCGGTACTGCATCCGGTCCGGATTCTGGTCGATGGCCCGCTGCAGGTGTTCCAAAGCTCTGTCCATCTCATTGTTGTCCCAGCAGAGCAGGGCAATCTCGTACTCCACCTCCGACTTATCCTCAATATCCGTATCCCCGTCGGGCTTCTTAAGCGCCTCCAGAAGCTCCTTTGCGATGGCAAAGGGCCTCTCCCGATCTTCTCTCTTTTCCGCCAGATTTCTCAGAACCTTTATCTCGTAAAGCTTCATATTGTCGCTGAACTCCACCTGATTCTCCCTGGCCCGATCCAGAACCCCTTTTGCGTCGGCAAACTGGTTGCTGTAGAAAAATGCCTCCGCAGCCAGCATATACGGCTTATAATATCCTCCGTAGATCCGGATCGCACGATAGTAGTCGTCCACCACCTGCTGCCCGTTTTTCAGCTCATAGGCCGCCTCCTGCCGCTGGAGCACGGCCGGAAAGTACCCTTCGTCCCCCTCCAGGATTCTGTCACACACATCAATACTGTCCTTATACTTTTTATCCTCAAAGAGCAGATAGGCCTTGTACTGCATGCACGCCTGCCTGTCGGAGAATTCGCCGGCCGTCTCAATCGCCATATCCACATATTTCAGAGCATCCTCCTGCCGCTTCAGTTCGAAGCAGCAGCCGCTTAAGATGTGGCAGGCCCTAAATTCCCTGGAAATACGCTTCCTGTTCTCGGCGCTTCCGTCATCCGGCGTGGACCTGATCATCTCCAGCCACCGCTCAAGGTGGGGCAGCGCCTCCTCGTACCGTTCCGCCCGGTACAGCAGACGGCCGGCCAAGTTTTCATAAGAGTAGGCCTGCTCCTCATCGGGCACCAGATCCTTTATCAGCTCGATGGCCTCGTCCATGTACTCGTTCTGAAACAGGCACCAGCCCAGCTCCACCGTGTCCCTGCACCGCTTTGCCTCATCCAGGTCAGGCTGCGCCGCAGAAGCCCTGTACCGGGCGATAAGAGCCTCGTTGGTCTTCCTCATATCCTCCAGGACCGCCTCGTCCCTCCCGTCCATATTGAGAAGGTCCATCATCAGCTCCTTGGCCTCCTCGTACTCTTCCTCTGCGATCAGGTATCGGGCCACCCCGTATTTTGCCGTATAGTGATCGGGATTCTCCTCCAGAATCTCCTTCCAGATCCCGTAGGCCTCCTCCCTCCTGCCGGCCGCCCACCGGGCCTCCCCGCAGTACAGAAGGATGTACATATCCTTTCGGTACTCCTCCAGAAGCCTGTCCGCCAGCTGCTGTGCCTCTCTCACCTCAGGCGCCGTCTCCCCGGCCGCCCCCTCATCCTCCGGATTCGAATCCTTCCTCCAGGACTGACCTGACAGCGACAGAAGCCTAAGCCGCTCCGCATCGGCGTAAGGGTGATAAATCCCGAAAGCTTTCAGCTCGTCGAGCCGCTGCAGAAGTCCCTCTGTCTCCCCCTGATCAATATGGCGTTTGATCTCCAGGTAGCTGCGGATGTAGGCGTCCGCGTCCCTATCCCCGTCCTGCCCCTCTGTCACCCGGAACAGCCCGTAGTCGATAAACGACGCATGCTCAATATAGTAAATTGCGTAATCCAGAAAATCCTTGGGAAATTTCTGGAGAATATTCTCCTTATCCTCCACGATTTGGAATTGTTTATCCAGCAGCTGCCAGATATTGTGGGGAAGGTAAATGTGGTCCATAAGGTATACCAGAAAGGCCTCCCTGGCCTCCAGGGACGTATCCAGATCGTCGCAGACCGGATCCGCCAGCACCCTTTTCCACGCTTCCTCCTGTCTTCTCTGCAAAATATCCCTGTAGATCTCGTCGATTTTGCCCACCCACAGGTCGATATCCGTCTTTTCCTTTTCTTCCTCCTCCGAATCCGGCTGTCTGGCAAACTGCACAGCCCCCTCATAGGCCTCCCTCAACCTTTTAAACCCCTCCGGATCATCCTCCGGATTGGTGTTTTTCAGAAGTCCCCTGTATGCATCCCTTATTGCATTCTCGTCTTTTGTCTCCTGAATCCCCAGGACATGAAACATCATCTGTCGTTCCATCGTCTCCCCTCCTTTGCCGGCTTCTCTCTTCTGCCTGTGTTCCCCCCTGCCGCAGCGCTCTTTCAGTTATTTACGGTTCTTACTATTTTATACAACTCCTATGCCACTTGTCAATGTCCAGACTGCATGATAATGCGCTTTATCCTCACCAATCCGGCGCATCAGCCGCGCCGCAGACCTTTGGGATAATGATTCTTCAGCACGGCGCCCACCTGCTTGGCCCATCCTACAGAGAAGCCGTCCACAGTAATCAGGCTCCAGCCGCTGCCGCTCTCCTCCGTCTCAAAAGTCTCCCCGCGCAGATAAGCGGCCATCCGGCTGCTTTCTGCGCCGAAATCACGGCTCCTTCTCACCTGCTCCCCGTCAAGGCACAGCGCCAGGCTGTGGGACGGCTCAAACCGCTTTTTCTTTACGGTGCCAAGATGCAGCCCCGGCCGCAGCACCCGGAGCCCTCCATAATCCGGCATGCCCTCCGGAAGAAAATACAGCTGCTCCCCGAAAAGAACCAGCCTCTCCTTTGCTTCCCCGCCAAATGCCTTCATCCCTTCCTCTGTGAGCGTATCCTCCGCAAATTCCCTCCACATCGTCTTTACCTGCTTATCCTTCACCCGGGACGCTTCCCGCACGTTCCCGGCCCCGCCGAAAGAGGTATCCTCACGCCTTCTCAACACCGCCAGGTAGTGGCCTTCCCCCTGTGTGCGGTGAGGCCAGATGCGGAATGTCCGGGCCAGCTCCTCCTGCCCGCCCGGCGTCCACTCCGGTCTGCCCCTGTCAAGTCCCTTTTGGCCGGAGACCCTCTCCACATAAAAATCCGGATTCCGCTCCAGAAAAAAACGGATACTTCCCTCATTCTCCTCCGGGGAGAATGTGCAGGTGGAGTAGACCATCCTGCCTCCCGGCCTCACCATGGCAGCCCCCTGGTCCAGAACATGCGCCTGCCTCCCGGCGCACCTGACCACATTTTCCGGACTCCACTGGCTCCTGGCATCCGCGTCCTTGCGGAACATCCCCTCCCCGGAACAGGGGGCGTCCACCAGAACTTTGTCGAAAAAGAGGGGGAACCTCCCCGCCAGAACCTCCGGCGCCTCATTGGTCACCACCGCGTTTCGAATCCCCATCCGCTCCACATTCTGGGACAGAATCTTTGCTCTGGCCGGATGAATCTCATTGCACACCAGAAGCCCCCGGCCTTTAAGCTGCCCTCCTATCTGGGTGGCCTTTCCCCCCGGAGCCGCACACAGATCCAGCACCTTCTCCCCCGGCTCTGCCCCCAGAAGCTCCGCCGCCGCCATGGCACTGGGCTCCTGAATATAGAAAACTCCCGCCTCATGCCAGGGATGCCTGCCCGGTCTTATGTCCTCCCCGTAATAATACCCGTCCCGGGCCCATGGGATCCTGGTCAGTCCCAACTCCGCGATAATCTTTCGTCTCTGGCCGTCCCTTATGACCTTCAGCGGATTCAGCCGCAGCCCCTGCATCCTCCGTCCCCTGCAGCTGTCCAGAAAGGCGGCGTACTCCTCCCCCATAAGTCCTCTCATCTTCTCCAGAAATTCCTCCGGAAAATCCGTTCTTTGGTCCCCGTCCCTCATGCTTTCCAAACCTCCGTAAATTCCAAAATTCCGTTGATACCTTCCGTTCCTGATGATATACTGTTCCATGTAACATTCCCATTGTCAAAGATAAAATCATTGAGGTACAGACATATGAAAAAAATCACGGCGGACAACAGTACGATCATCAACGGAATTGCCCTTGGTTTCTCCCTTTCATTCCTGGCAGCCGTGCCGGCGGCAGCCCTCCATACAGGCGAATGGGGACAGATACTGCAAAACTGGTATCTTATCATGATTTCCCCCTGCCCTCTTGTCACCGACTACTTTGCCCTGGGCGGCCTGGCAAGCACTTTGTTAAACACCTTTGCCTGCGGTATGGCCTGCTTTCTCTTTATGATCATTTTAAAAGGCCCGTCCCGGGCCAACACGCTGGCAGGCTACTTCCTGGTAGTGGCTCACTGCTTCTACGGACTGAATTTCTTCAACATGTGGCCTCCCTTTCTGGCCATCCTCCTGTACCTGCGGGTAAAAAAACTGGACTGCAAAAAGAATCTCCACATCTGCATGTTTGCCACCAGCTTCGGCCCTTTTGTCAGTGAGCTGATGTTCCGCTACACCCAGAGTCATTTCGTTCTGGGGGAAGTGCATCTCACCCTGTCCGGCGTTCTGCTGACCATAGCCTTCAGTCTTATGCTGGGCTTTCTCATTCCCGCCATCCTGCCGGGAGCCCACGCCTGGCACAAAGGCTATACCCTGTTTAACGGCGGGCTGGCCGTGGGGATGCTGGGATTTTTTCTCTTCAACTTTTTCTACCGCACCATGGGCTTTCACAGCCACGGCAGCGTGGCCCGGGAAAATGCCGTATACGCCCGATTCGGCCACTCCTACAGCGCCTTTGCCAACCTGTTTTTAATATCCATCTTCTGCCTGTGCCTGGCTGCCGGATGGCTCCTTAACGGCAGAAGTTTCCGGGGGTTCGGCCACCTGGTGAAAGATACCGGCTACTCCAGCAACTTTGCCGACAAGTACGGCATGCCCCTCTGCCTTATAAATATCGCCTGCCACGGAAGCCTGTTCCTTTTGTACTTAAACCTGATCATCCGCTTCACGGAAGGGTCCGGTTTTATGGGCCCCACCGTGGGCGTAGTCTTTGCAGCCCTCACCTTCACCGCCATGGGACAGCATCCGAAAAACGTGTGGCCCCTTCTCTTCGGCTACCAGCTTCTGTCCGTGGTTGTATTTGTGGTGTGCGCCGCCACGGGTACGGAACTTCCCTGGTCGCTCTCCACCCAGGGCTACATCACCAGCGCCGCCTTCGCCACGGGCCTGTGCCCCATCGTGGGACGGTACGGAATCCGGGCCGGCATCGCGGCGGGATTCATGTGCGCCTCCCTGTGCACCTCCACCAGCGCCCTTCACGGCGGGCTTATCCTGTACAACGGCGGATTTACCACGGGCATCACCGCCCTGATTCTTCTTCCCATCCTGGAGCACTACATCCCCCAAACGCGGACCGAGATGAAGAACCTGACCATCAACATGCACGATATGCTCACGCTCATCGGCAGCAATCAAAAATAAACTTATCTCCCGAACAGGGTTCCCAGAATTCCTCTTCCGATGCTGGCGCCTATGTTGCCGCCCAGTTTCCTGCCGAAACTGCCGCCTACGCTCTTGCCGATCTCGTTGCCTACCTCCCGCCCGATGGTCCCGGCCGCTGACCGGACCACCCCGGCGGCTGCTCTCTTTTTGGCCTTCTCCCTCTGCTCAGCCTCCCTGACCCGCGCCTTCTCAAGTCGTTCGGCCTCCTTCCCGGCTTCCTTTTCGGCCTTTTCCTCCTCTTTTCTTCTCAGCTCCAGTTCCTCCTGCTGCTTTGTCTTTCTCTGAAAAAATTCGTATGCCGAATCCCTGTCCACCATGGTTCCGTACTTGGAGTACAGAGGCTGGCTCTCCATCTGTCTCTGCCTCTCCTCCCCGCTGACAGGTCCCATAAGGCTCTGAGGCGGAAGAATCCTGGCCCGTCTTACCACGCCTGGGATTCCCTCCCTATCCAAAAAGGACACCAGCGCTTCCCCGATTCCCAGCTCACCTATGGCCTGCCTGGTGTCAAATTCCGGGTTGGGCCTGAATGAATCCGCCGCCGCCCTGACCGCCTTCTGCTCCGTGGGCGTGTATGCCCGGAGGGCATGCTGAATCTTGTTGCCCAGCTGCCCCAGTATCCCGTCGGGAATGTCTCTGGGACTCTGGGTAATAAAATAAATCCCCACCCCCTTGGACCGCACCAGCTTTACCACCTGCTCCAGCTTCTGCATCAGCGCCCTGGGCGCATCGTCGAACAGCAGGTGGGCCTCGTCAAAGAAAAACACCATTTGAGGCTTTTCACAGTCCCCCACCTCCGGAAGAATCTCAAACAGCTCCGACAGCATCCACAGCATAAAGGTGGAGTACATCTTCGGGTTGTGGATCAGGCTCTCGCTGTGAAGGATGTTAATCACGCCATTTCCGTGAGTATCCTGCCTGAACCAGTCCCGGATATCCAGCGCCGGCTCCCCGAAAAACTGCTCCGCCCCCTGTTCTTCCAGTGCGGCCAGGTTCCGCAGGATGCTGTTAATGCTCTGCCGCGGAAGACTGCCGTACATGGATGCGTACCTTTTGTTGTTCTCGGACACGTACTGAAGCATGGATCGCAGATCCTTTGTATCCAGAAGCAAAAGCCCCTCCTCATCCGCAATCCTGAACACCACCGTCAGTACGTCACTCTGTGTGTCCGTAAGCCCCATAAGCCGCGCCAGCAGCGTCGGACCCATCTCGGAGACAGTGGTCCGCAGCGGAAGCCCTTTTGCGGCAAAAATATCCCAGAAACAGACCGGGTAGCTTCTGTACGCAAATCCCCACTCCCGAAGGCCGAAAGACTCCGCTCTCTCCCTCATCTCCTCACTGTCTGTGCCCGGGCGGCACAGTCCCGCCAGATCCCCCTTCACGTCCGCCAGAAACACCGGCACTCCCATGTCGCTGAAAGATTCCGCCATCACCTTAAGGGTCACCGTCTTGCCTGTCCCCGTGGCCCCGGCGATCAGTCCGTGGCGGTTGGCCATAGAGGGTTCAATGCCCAGTTTCTCCCCTTCATCCTCCCCGATCCACACCATTTTGTCATAAACCATATTTCTCATATCCTCCTGTTCTTCCCCTTGTTTTCCATTCCCCAAAACGCTTCCCACATTACTGTCTCTGACCAGTTTATCACGTTGTCTCCCATCTGTCTATCGCCGCTGAATCCATGTCGCTTTATCCATGCCTTAAAAACAAAAAATGCCCTGAGAATTCTCTCAAAGCACTCTTTATATGCCCATATTCCATGCCTGAAACGGCCTGAACTTACAGCTGAATCTTGTAATCCCCGGATCCCTCTCCGTTGACCACATAGTAAGCAACGTTCTCCTCCGGCTTCACGTAGATGTCGATGGTCTTAATCTCCCCGTCCGGATTCGCCTCCATGTAGGCCTTCTTAGCTGCCTCCAGCACATCCTTTGCCGCCACATCCCTGTTGTTAAACTGGATGGTCACAGTTGCCGCCAGCTCTGCCTTCTTGGCCGGAGCTTTCTTGACTGCCGGTTTCTTTGCCGGTTCTTCCTTAGGTGCTTCCGTCTTCACGGCTTCCTCCTTGAGTACTTCCGTCTTCTTGGCTGATGTCTTCCTGGCTGCAGTCTTCTTAGCCGCTGCCGTCTCAACTGCAGCTTCCGCTGCTGCCATCTTCTTCTCTTTTACTGCCATCTCATAATCCTCCTGAAATCCTTTGCTTATTATCTTGATTATCAATCTATTTACCTGAATCTATTCTGTCGTCCCTGTTTTGTCAATTTGTAATGGTTGAAGTATAGACCAGTTTTTCTCATTTGTCAACCTAACCCGCTAAAATACGCTCTTTTGCACGTTTTTTCCCCAGAAAATCCCCTGATACAGGCCATTTTCACGAAATTTTTTCGCTATGGTATTGAGAACAAGCCGTTTGCTGCCGCTCCACGCCGGTTCCAGAAGAAGGGATTTGGGGCCGTCGCCGCTGACGCGGTGGATGACCACTTCCCCGGGAAGACGCGCGATGCTCTCCGTCACCAGGTCCGCATACTCCTCCAGGGAAAGTACATAAAACGGTTCCCTCTCATACATGGCGGCCAACCCGGTTCCTTTCAATATATGAAGAAGCTGCAGTTTTATGCCGTCTGCCGGAATCCGTCCCACATAATCCACGGTTTCCATCATCATCTTTCTGTCCTCCCCCGGAAGGCCCAGGATCACATGAACCACCACCGTAAGCCCCGCCTGCCGAAGCCGGGCGCAGGCGTCCTCAAACACGGGCAGCCCGTACCCCCTGCCGATCATGGCAGCCGTCTTCTCGTGGATGGTCTGAAGCCCCAGTTCCACCCACACCGGTTTCCTTTCGTTCAGCCTTTTCAGAAGTTCCACGGTCTCCCGGGGCAGGCAGTCCGGCCTGGTTGCCACGGACAGCCCCACGATGAGAGGATGATCCATGGCTTTTGAAAACAGAGGCTCCAGGTAGGAAACGGGCGCATAGGTGTTGGTGTAGGACTGGAAGTAGGCGATAAACGGCCCCTCCTCTGATATCTTTCCGGCCACCTTCTCCCTGGCTTTCTCGATCTGCTGCCACACATCCTCACAGGCGCCGGCAGGCACCGCGAAGTCCCCGGAACCTCCCTGGCTGCAGAAAATACACCCTCCTGTTCCCAGAGTCCCGTCCCGGTTGGGGCAGGTCATCCCCCCGTCCAGCGCCAGCTTATACACCTTTCTTCCGAAGCGGCGCTTCAGCTCATAATCCAGGCTGTGGTAAGGCCTGTCATCCCAGCGCATGGAGAGACTTCCTCCTCTTTCCCGGACGCACCGCCTCCCCGGCTGCCTGCTCTTCCTCCCTGACGGCGTCCGCCCCGGGCATTTTCCGTCTCAGACACTTCATCACGTGAAAGTAGGCCGGGATTAAAAACAGATCCGCCGCGATCCACGCCGCCGGGTTGGAGAGACAAGCCCCCGCGTACCCGAAGACGGGAACCAGGCAGAACCCCACGAAGGACCTGGCCGCCATCTCGCACACGCCCGCCACGATGGCCAGCTTAGAAAATCCAAGCCCCTGAATCATGAACCGTATGATATTGATCAGGGACAGGGGGAAGTACATGGCGGAGTTAACCAGAAGAAATCTCCTGGCATTGGCCAGAATCTCTGTCTCCGTACCGTCCACAAACAGCAGGGCAATGGTATCGCTGAACAGATACAGCACCGTAAACGCCGCCACGGAGTAAACCGCTCCCAGCACGATACAGTCCCTCATGCCCCTGCCGATGCGGTCGAGCCTTCCGGCCCCAAGATTCTGGCCCCCGTAGGTGGCCATGGTGGCTCCCATGGCATCAAACGGACAGCAGAAAAACATGCTGACCTTGCTTCCCGCAGTTACGGAGGCCACTGCCACGGAGCCAAGGGTGTTGACGGCCGTCTGGATCACCACGCTTCCGATGGCCGTGATGGAATACTGAAGCCCCATGGGAATCCCCATGCCGCAGAGAGTCTTCATGGCATTTACGTCCGGCTTCCATTCGTCCCCCGTCATCTTCAGTATAGCAAACTTCTTTCTCATATACAGAAGGCACAGAACTCCCGACACTCCCTGAGAAATCACCGTGGCCCACGCAGCCCCCGCGACCCCCATATGGAGAACCACAATGGTAAAGAGATCCAGCGCCACATTCATCACGGAAGAGATAAGGAGAAAATACAGCGGCGTTGTGCTGTCTCCCATGGAGCGGATAATGCCTGCCAGAAGATTGTACAGGTATGTAACCGGTATGCCCAGGAAGATGACGAATATATAGGCATAGGCCCCGTCGATGATATCCGCGGGCGTTCTCATAAGCCCCAGAATATCCCGGCACAGAAGGCACACGACCACCGTCATAACCAGGGCAAACCCTGCCGCCAGATACCCGCTGTTGGCCACATACCGCCTGAGAGCCGTCTCATTCTTCTCCCCGAATTTCTGAGCCACAGGGATGGAGAACCCGCTGCATATTCCCATACAGAACCCGATGATCATAAAATTGACCGATCCTGTGGAGCCTACGGATGCCAGCGCGCCGACACCCAGGTATTTCCCCACAATGATGGTGTCCATCATACTGTAAAACTGCTGAAACAGAAGTCCGAACAGCATGGGAATCAGAAACCCAAGAATCAGTTTCATGGGTGCCCCGCTGGTCATATCCCTCGATGCTTTTCCAGCCATAATCTATATCCTCCCTCAAATCGACTTTTTGGTAACGGTTATCCATCCCGCTTTCCTGCAAATCCCGGATATGTTCGGAGTGTTGGCCCTCTTGCACTCCCCCTGTCCGGGCATCTAAGTTCCTAAGTTTATCACATTCCCGCATTTTTGCAAGTAGAAACTCATATGCTTTTACAAAACAATTTTGGGAGTTTTTCATGAAAACCCTGTCCTTTTACATAAAAAAAGCGGTGGAACTGGTGTTCCTGGCCGCTCTCTGTTTCTGCCTGGGGGACAGCGCTGCCAGAATCGGGCAGCAGTACCCTTTCGTGACTGTAAGCGCATCCGCCGACGGAAACTGGGGGTTAAGTTTTCAGCAGGAGGGCAAACCTCCCGCAGCCAACGCATCGGCAGAATACCTAAAACAGTTTAACGCCTACTACGCGGACCAGACGGACGAGAAAGTTATTTACCTGACCTTTGACGCAGGCTATGAAAACGGAAATACCTCCGCCATTCTGGACGCACTGAAAAAACACGGTGCCCCTGCCGCCTTTTTCCTCGTAGGCAACTATCTGGAAACCAGCCCGGATCTGGTGAAGCGCATGGTGTCTGAGGGCCACATTGTGGGCAATCACACGTACCACCATCCGGATATGTCAAAGATCTCCACCGCTCAGTCCTTCTCAAAAGAACTTACCGATCTGGAGGCGCTCTATACCCAGATTACCGGGGAGCCCATGAAGAAGTACTACCGCCCGCCCCAGGGCAAATACAGTGAGTCCAATCTCCGTATGGCGAAGGATCTGGGGTACTCCACCTTCTTCTGGAGCCTGGCCTATGTGGACTGGTATGAGGACAGACAGCCCACCAGGGAGGAGGCCTTCGAGAAGCTGGTGGGGCGCATTCATCCCGGAGCCGTCGTCCTTCTCCACAGCACCTCAAAGACCAACGGGGAACTTTTAGACGAGCTTCTGACCAAATGGGAGGAGATGGGTTACCGCTTCGCCTCCCTGGAGGATCTCATATCCCGGTAGGCGGGGCTACCGGGGCAGCGTACGTTCTCCGGCATCACTCCAGTACACGCACCGCATCCGGTACGCCACATTCTCATGTTTGTCCAGGGAGATCAGGCTGCCGGATTCGTTTAAGGGATCCATGCAGAGATACTCCATATCCCACGTGCCCACGATCAGGACCCAATGGCCGGCCCCGCTGCCCCCTATCTTCACCTTCACGACAGGGTACTTCCCTTCCGCCAGAAGATTGTCCACCTCATCACCGTCCACCTTGGGGGCCACCATAACCTGGGCCTTTGGCAGAGCCTCCCTTATGTTATCCCAGACGATATCCCCCGAATCATTGTAGACATCCTTCTCCCCAAAAAGCCGGTTCAGCTCTCCGGGATCTATCTCCTGTCCGATCCCGCTGCTCCTTGCCTGGGTGGACAGCGCCGACGCGATACAGCTGGTAAGGCATCCCGAACCTCCCATGGTATAGGCGGAATCCCCCAGCCGGTCATCTGCCCACGCTTCATCCTTCTGGAGATAAACAGCCACGTCCCCGGGGGGATTTTCGGCCCTGGGAACCAGAAAGCACGCCTGATCCCCCCTGTCCCGGTAATATTTCCAGCCAAGTCCCGCCCCCAGGCACAGAATCCAAAAAACGGCAAGCAGGGTCATATACTTTTTCTTCATGTCGCAAATCCTCCTGACGGTTTTTCATGTCTGCTGCCTGAAAACCTTCCGTCTCCCCGAATTTCGGCAGCATATCCATTATATCGGACTTTTTTTACGAAATCAACGATTTCCCAAATCGTGCTTGACCTAAACCCAACTTCATCCTATATACTAATATCTATACAGCACTATCGTCTCCCCGCCAGTCGGGGAAATTCAAAATTCAGAGAACAGGAGACTGCAAGTATGGCAAAATCAAAAGTTTATTTCACAAAAACACTGACCAGTGAAGCGGTTGTCAAGCTGTATGAGGCTCTGGGCGTAACCCTTCCCGGCAAGGTAGCGGTAAAACTCCACTCCGGCGAGGTGGGAAATCAGAACTTCATCCGCCCTCCGTTTCTAAAACCGGTCATTGACCTTGTGAACGGAACCATCGTGGAATGCAACACCGCCTACGAGGGGAAGCGCGACACCACCAAGGCCCACTGGGAGACCATGAAGTTTCACGGCTGGACGGACATTGCCCCTGTGGACATCATGGATGAGGACGGCGAGCTGGAGCTGACGATCAACGGGGGATGCAAGATTCAGAAGAACTATGTGGGCAGCCATCTGACCAACTACGATTCCATGCTGGTGCTTTCCCATTTCAAGGGCCACCCCATGGGCGGTTTCGGAGGTGCTCTGAAGAATATCTCCATCGGCATCGCCTCCTCCCACGGCAAGGCGTATATCCACGGAGTAGGCGTTGTGGAGGATTTCTGGAACTCAGACCACGACTCCTTCCTGGAGTCCATGGCGGATGCCGCCAAGTCTGTCGTGGAATACTTTGACGGCAAGATGGCGTTTGTCAACATCATGCGCAATATGTCCGTGGACTGCGACTGCTGCGCCGTGGCGGAAGATCCCAGGATCGGCGACATCGGTATCCTGTCCTCCCTGGATCCCGTCGCTCTGGATCAGGCCTGCCTGGATCTGGTGTACGCCTCCGATGACCCCGGCAGGGACCATCTCATCGAGCGCATCGAATCCAGAAACGGCGTCCACACCGTGGAAGCGGCCGCCAGGCTGGGCTTCGGCAGCAGAGAGTACGAGCTGATCACCCTGTAAGGATAACACAAAAACAGGAGGAAATCTTTTTCGGAAGATTTCCTCCTGTTTTTATGGCTCTATCCCAAAAACACCTCCAGATTCCCCAGCTGCCTAACAGCGTCCCCTCTCCCGGTATCGTAGACCCTCTGTATCTCCTCCGGCTCCCGGCAGGTACGTCCCATTCCCAGCTCCTCCCCCGGACAGATGACGAAGGCCTTTCCCTCCTCCTCCAGCCGGCGGATCAGTTTCCGGGTGTTATTGTACGCCTTGTGCCGCATTGCCATGGATCGGGCAAAGGCAGGGTACTTTCGGTAGAAGATTCTGGCCAGCCCTCCGTACTCCGGCTCCTTCACATACCCTCTGTGGCGTGTCATCACCACCACGTTCCTCTCATATCCCATGTTCATGAAAGCCCTGACGGGGATGCTGTCCGTACAGCCTCCGTCCAAAAGCTTTTTCCCGTCGTACTCCACGATCCTGGACACATAGGGCAGGGACGCCGACGCCCGCAGCAGATCAATCTGCCCTCTCATGTCCGTCATCCGGAGATACTCCGCTTTTCCCGTATCCAGATTGCTGCAGGTTACATAAAACTTCATGGTGGATTTCTCAAAAGCCTCATAGTCGTAAGGGTCCAGTATCTCCGGCAGTTCATGGTAACAGAACTGCTCATCCACAATATCTCCCGTCTTTATCATGTTGCGAAAACTCATAAACCGGGGGTCCGTGCAGTACTTTTTGTAGTAGCGTATGCTCCTCCCCGCCTGTCCTGCCGCAAAAGAGCAGCCGTGGATGGCCCCCGCCGACACGCCTATCACCCCGTCGAACGTTATGCCGTGCTCCATGAACACGTCCAGGACCCCTGCCGTGTAGATGCCCCGCATACCGCCGCCCTCCAGCACAAGACCTGTCCTCACATCCCTTTTTTCTCTCTCACTCTCCATGCCTTCTCCCTTCCCGGTTTTCTCAGACCGTTCCCCTAAAAGATTTTATATAGCTGTCATTATAAAACGTATACACCAGCTGAGCCGTCATGACACACCAGATCACCGGCTCGCAGAAGATCACGGCTATGTACTGATACCTGGGAATAAACACCAGCACGAAGAGGATCTTCCCGAAGAACTCTATGACGCTGGACACCAGAGGCAGAAGCTTCTGGCCAAGCCCCTGGAGGGCGCAGCGGGTAGCTATGAGAACACCCAGAACCACATAAAAGGGGGATACGATCAGAAGATACCTGGCCCCGTTCTCCAAAACGGCCTCCTCCCCGGAGCCGGAGATCCACCTCACCAGTGAGGGCGCCCACAGAAACATGAGCAATACCACAATCCCTGTAACGACTCCATCGTACACAGCCACATACCGCAGTCCCTTTCGGATCCTTCCCCCCTGGTCGGCTCCCCGGTTCTGGGAGACAAAGGTGGAGAACGCCATTCCCATGGTGATCACCGGCATGCTGCAGAAGCTGTACAGCTTCCGCGCCGCCGTGTGGGCCGCGATAATCAGATACCCCAAGCCGTTGATCCCGTATTGAAGGATCACGGACCCGGCTGACACGATGCTGCCCATGAATCCCATGGAAAGCCCCTGCCCCAGAAGTTCCCGGTACATCCCCCTGTCCGCCTGAAAATGCCTTCGCTCCGGCACCAGGATCCTGGTTTTCTTTAAGATGTAGACCATACACAGCACGGCGCTGATTCCCTGGGATATAACCGTGGCCACCGCCGCGCCCCTGACTCCCATATTGAGCCTTGTAATAAACAGAATATCCAGCGCAATATTGATGCAGGACGAAAGAACCAGAAATACCAGAGGCACGAAGCTGTTGCCGATAGCCCGCAGAAACCCTGCACACAGATTGTAGGCAAACATTACAGCCACAAACAGAGTTACCGTAGAGATGTAGCCGTAGGCCTCCCGGATGATCTCCTCAGGCGTGTCCAGAAGCTTCAGAAGAGGGAAGAGGCAGACACGGCCGATGAGTGTGATCAAAAGAGAGGCAGCCAGCCCGATGATCATGGAGCTGGCCACCGACTTCTTTAAGGTCTCCTCGTCCCCCGCCCCAAAACTTCTGGCCGTCACAATGGCCATCCCGTTGCCGATGCCCAGGGCAAACCCTACCAGAAGCTCATAGACCGGTGTACAGACGCCGATTGCAGCCAGGGACGCATCCCCCAGATAGTTGCCCACGATCATGGTATCTACCGTGTTGTACAGCTGCTGAAAAATATTGGATCCCAGAAGTGGAAGAGCAAACAATACCAGGGACCTGAAAATAGGCCCCTGGATCATGTCTGCATGTTTTGCGATTGAAATTTCCCGTTTCATAAAGCCATCACCATTCTTTCCGTCAGATTTACCTGCCTACTATCTTACTCGGAAGTTTGCGGGATGTCTATTCTTTTTTTATCCGGATCAGCGCATTTCAGCCAAATGAAAGCTTTTTCATTCCTGCGAATGAAGAATATGGTCCAGCTCGACAATGGCCATGGCGTAGATCTTCACCGCATCCACCAGATACCCGATATCCTGGCTCTCGTCCGGCTGATGGGCGTCACCGTGCCCCTTTTCATAAGGAAAGCTCTCCCTTGCGTTCCCCGGCCCGAAAGCCACTGAATTGGGGATTTTGCTGGCGTAGGTTCCCCCTGCCAGCACGTACGGCTTTTTGTCTTCCCCTGCCACATAGTTAAACACGTCTGTCAGCCGAAGGGCCACCGGATGGTTTCCCGGGATGTAGTGGGAGTCCGTCAGGCTCATAAGGTCGAACCCGTACCCCAGCCGCTCAAGCTTCTCCCCAAAGATGGGCATGAACCGCTCCTTTTTATCCGTAACGCTGTACCTGGAGTCAATATTCACCCGCATCTTCCCCTGGCCGCAGGAGACCATGCCCGTGATCAGCGTGGTCTTTCCCGAATCCTCGTCCTCAAAGGAGATTCCGAAATATTCGCCGTAATGCCGGCCGAAAGCTTCCTTTATGAATCCCATGGCCTCCCGCTCCCGGCCCGTGACTACCTCCTCGTCAAAGAGGAACGATGCCAGCTTCCAGATGGCGTTGACGCCCTTCTCCGGCTCCGACGCGTGGGCGGAGACTCCCTGAGCCGTGATCACCGTCTCACCGTCTCCTTCTGCCACCTGGATTCCCTCGTATTTCTCCGCTTTCGCCCGGATGGCAACCCAGTCCGCTCCTCTGACATAAGCCGTGCACTTTGACGGGATGATATTGGGCGCCTCCCCGCCGGACAGGCGGAGTATATCCGTATTCATATCCACCAGAATGTCTCCGCAGAGCCGCCCTTTCTCCCCGTGAGCCACAGGAAAGAGACAGTCCGTCACTACTGAGAAATCCGGTACCTTACAGTGCTTCACATAGTACTCCATATCCGACATTCCGCTCTCCTCATCGCTGCCCATGATCAGCCGCAGGGAGGACTTGATGGGAATCTCCAGGTCCCGGACGCAGTTCATGGCCATAAGGGCGGCTCCGAAACCGGCCTTGTTGTCCCTGGAGCCTCTCCCCACGATATAGCCGTCTCTCTCAATACCCGCAAAGGGATCGCCGGCCCAGCCCTCGCCCGCAGGCACTACATCCAGATGGGCCACAAAACCGATCTCCTTATCTCCATGACCCCATGTGGCGCTGGCCGCATAGTTGTCGTGGTTCTCCACCTCCATGCCGTACTCTTTGCAGACAGCCATCCCCTCCTCAAGGGCCCTGGCGCAGTTTTCCCCGAAAGGCATTCCCTCAAGGGCCTCCCCCTTTACACTGGGCACTCCGATCAGCCGGATAACCGTGTCCACCAGCTCCTGCCTGTGAGCTCTGGCATACTCCTCAATCTGTTTTGCATATCTTTCCGATACCATTCTTGTACTCTCCTTCTTCTGTAAATCAATGTTCCAGCGGAAAATGGCAGCACACGAAATGTCCCGGCTCCTTTTCCGCAAATTCCGGTTCCCTCTCCCTGCACAGATCCTTTACATACCGGCATCTGGAGCAGAACCGGCATCCTTTTGGCAGATCCAAGGGGCTGGGGAGATCCCCCTCCAGTATGGATTCCTGCCGCTCGTCCCGCAGCACAGGGTCCGGAATGGGGATGGCCGACAGAAGTCCCTCCGTGTAGGGGTGCATGGTGTGAGCAAACAGCTCATCCACCGGCGCGATCTCCATGATTTTACCCAGATACATGACCGCGATGCGGTCGCTGATATACTGAACCGCCGGCATACCGTGGGCAATAAATATGTAGGTAAGATTCAGCTCCTCCTGGAGATCCTTCAAAAGATTCAGGATCTGCGCCTGAATGGACACATCCAGGGCCGACACGGGCTCGTCACAGATCACCAGCTCCGGATTCAGCGCCAGAGCCCGGGCGATACCGATCCTCTGCCTCTGTCCTCCCGAAAACTCATGGGGATACCGGTCTGCGTACTCCCGATCCAGCCCTACCAGCTCCATCATCCTGTATATCCTGTCCCTCATCTCCTCCCCGCTCAGGTTCGTCTGCACCCGAAACGGCTCCGCGATAATGTCAAAAACCTTCTTTCTGGGGTTCAGGGACGAAAAAGGATCCTGAAAGATCATCTGCATCTGCCTGCGGTACGGATTTAACTCTTTTTTGGAGAGCTTCGTGATATCCGTTCCCTTGAACCGGATCTGTCCCCCTGTCTCCTTCAGCAGCCGGATAATCGTGTTGCCGATGGTGGATTTGCCGCAACCCGATTCCCCCACGATCCCCAGGGTCTCTCCCGGCTTAATCTTAAAACTGACGCCGTCAACGGCCCGAAGCATCTGCTTTTCCTTTCTAAGGAAACCGCCGCCCACGGGAAATTCCACTCTCAGATCTTCCACTTCCAAAAGATACTCTGTCCTGTTGTCCTGCTTATCCATCTATACCCTCCCTTTCTTCCCGCTCCCGGCCGGCGAAATGGCATTTTACCAGATGGCCCTCCCCCGCCGGAACCAGTGCCGGTATCTCTGTCCGGCACTTCCGGGCGGCGTAGGGACATCTGGGATGAAATCTGCACCCGGAAGGCATGTTTGAGATGCTGGGCACCGTCCCCTTGATGGCTGTCAGGCGCCTGCTCTTCTCCCCCAGGCGGATGGTGCTCTTCATCAGTCCTTCCGTGTAGGGATGGAGAGGTTTGGCGAACAGCTTCTCCACCGACGCCTGCTCCACAATCTCGCCGGCATACATCACCGCCACCCGGTCGGCCATCTCCGCCACCACGCTCAAATCGTGGGTGATCAGGATGATGGACGTGTTAAACTCCCTCTGGAGATCCCGCATCAGTTTCAGGATCTGCTTCTGAATCGTGACATCCAGCGCCGTGGTAGGCTCATCCGCGATCAGAAGCCGGGGGCGGCAGGACAGCGCCATGGCGATCATGACCCTCTGGCGCATTCCTCCGCTCAGGGCTCCCGGGTATCTCTTGTACACATTCTCAGGAGCCGGGATCCCCACAAACTTAAGCATCTCTATGCTCTTTTCGCGGCATTCCTTTTTACCCATGCCCCTGTGAAGGCGGAACACCTCGTCCATCTGGTTCCCCACTGTAAACAGCGGATTGAGGGATGTGAGCGGTTCCTGAAATATCATGGAGATCTTGTCCCCCCGTATCTTTCTCATCTGCTCCTGGGAGCAGGCGGCGATGTTCTCACCCTCAAAGGCGATGGCTTCGGCCTCATATGTCCCGGGCTTCTCCACCAGTCCCATGATGGACAGGGAGGTAAGGCTCTTTCCGCAGCCCGATTCACCCACCAGGCAGAGGACCTCGCCCCGGTTCACCTGGAAGGAAATACCGTCGATGGCGGTGACCGTTCCTTCCAGAGTCTTAAATCGTACACTTAAATTTTTTACATCCAGCAATACCTGATTTTCCATGTCCAACCTCCTACAGACCCTTATTGTGGGGATCCAGCACATCTCTCAGCCAGTTGCCTAAAAATGTGATTCCCAGAATCGCCACGGTGATCATCAGCCCCGGGAACGTAGCCACCCACCAGTGGGTCGCCAGAAGCACGCGTCCGTCACTGAGCATCCCTCCCCAGGACACCAGAGGCGACTGGATCCCCACCCCCAGGAAGCTTAGAGACGCTTCCGTGATAATGCTGCCTGCCATGGACATGGTGGACACCACGATAAAAGAGGGCCAGATATTGGGCAGAATATGTTCCGTGATAATATATCGGTCCGACGCGCCGATGGTTCTGGACGCCTTGACAAATTCCCGGTTTTTCAGCTGCAGCACCTCAGCCCGCAGAAGCCTGGCGTAAGGAACCCAGGATATAGCCGCGATCACGATAACCAGAGTGGTGATTCCGGAGCTTTTGATGACCATCAGCGTAACCAGCGCCAGCAAAATTCCCGGAATCGCGTACACGGCGTCCGCAATCCTCATAATCAGATGGTCCACGGCCCCTCCGAAATATCCGGACACCAGCCCCAGCACCATTCCGATGACGCCGGAAGCCAGGGTGGCCAGAATCCCCACCACCAGAGAGATCTGAGCGCCGTACAGCATCCGTGAGAAAATATCCCGCCCCAGATTGTCGGTTCCCAGAAGGTTATGGAGGCTTCCTCCCTCCATCCAGAAGGGCGGCCTGGTCATGTTCATCAGATCCATGGCATTGGGATCCAGCGGCGCCAGCCATCCGGCAAAGGCGGCGGAAAAACAAATCAGCACCACGATTATAAAACCTGCCGTCCCTGTGCTGCTTCGGAACAACAGTTTAAAAAAGCGATTCCATTTCTTCATAAATATCTGCTGTCTCCTTTAATATTTTATGCTCGGGTCAATCAGGCAGTAAGCGACATCCGAGATCAGGTTGGCCAGTATGGTAATGAGAGCCACCGTAATCACCCCCGCCTGCACCACCGTCATATCCAGGTTGGCCACTCCTCTGTAAATCAGCATCCCCAGTCCCGGCCACGCAAAGATGGTCTCCGTTATGAGAGCGCCTCCGATAAGGGTGGGAATCTGCATGGCAATAATGGTCACCACCGGAACCAGCGTATTTTTAAAGGCATGCTTAAACACGATGGTACTGTTTTTAAGCCCCTTGCTCCTTGCCGTCCGGATGTAATCCTGCTGCATCACCTCGATCATGTTGGATCGGATCAGCGGAACGATCTTGGCAGACGTAAGGATGGTCAGGGTAGCCGCGGGAAGTACCAGGTTCTTCCATGTGCCTGCGCCGGAAACCGGAAGGACCTTAAGTTTTACCGAAAATACCAGGATCAGCATAATCGCTATCCAGAAGCTGGGAAGTGCCTGTCCCAGAGCGGAAAAACCGCTGACCAGAAGGTCAAAGGGCGAATCCTTGAACCTGGCCGACGCGATTCCCAGACACACACCTGCGATCATGGATACGATCAGCGCGGTCGCAGCCAGCTGCATGGAATAGGGAAGACGCTCCAGCACCAGGGAGAGTGCGTCCTGGTTGTACTCATAGGACCTGCCGAAGTCTCCCCTAAGCAGGTTCGTTATGTAGATGAAAAACTGTATATAGAAGGGCTTGTCCAGTCCCAGAGCCTGGCGCAGGGAAGCCTTGGCCGCCTCGCCCGCCTCCGGCGGAAGCATAAGAGCCACCGGATCCCCCGCCACATACACCAGGCTGAATATGATAAATGTCAGGATCAGCAGCACCGGTATGATCTGCAGTATTCGTTTTCCTAAATACCTTCCCATATAGAATCCTCCAAAAAATAAGGCCAGGACCTTTACAAATGCTTACACCAAACAATTTGTTCCGGCCCTGGTCACTTCCGTTTTTGTTTCCTTTTTTTACTTTAAGGTAATACGTTCTGCGTAAAACTGCTCATCAATACGGCTCTGGAAATTGATCCTGGAATTGATCGCATAGGGAACGCTCAGATGGATAAACGGAGCCTGAACACATTCATCCACAAAGATCATCTGCTGCATCTTCACCAGCTGTTCGTTACGGCTGTCCGGATCCATATTGTTCAGCGCATCCAGATACAGCTGATCGTACTCCTCTGTACTGTAGCAGCTGATAGGCGTACAATTCTCCGTGCGGTACTCGTTCATGCCGTAGGAAGCGTCAAAGAAGTCGTCGCCGTAGGCGATCAGCGCCATCCCGTTAAACTCGCCGGCATTAAACTTGTTGATATAGGCGCTCCACTCCAGCACATTCAGTTTGATGTTCAGCCCGGCCTGGGTAAGCATGGCGGCTACTACCTCACCCACCTCCGCGTCCATCAGATAACGTCCTGAGGGCACCAGAAGTTCGATCTCCTCCCCATTGTATCCGGAACCGGCGATCAGCGCCTTGGCTTTCTCCAGATCAAATTTCTGGATGTCGTACAGGCTTTCATCCTGGCCGAACACCCCCGGAGCGATACGGGTGTAGCAGGATTTTCCAGCACCCTTAAGCACCGTGTTGATGATCAGCTCAGAATCCAGGGCGTAGGCCACAGCCTCTCGGATGTCATGGTTCTGTGTGGGGCTGGTATTATATTTCATAATCACATTAAAGATACGGGTTCCGCCTCCCAGCACCATCTCCGTGCCGTCGTTGGCATCCACACGGTCCCACTCATTGGTGGGCACATTGACGATGATGTCCACATTGCCCGCAAGAAGCTCAGCCACTCTGGTGGATGCCTCCGGGATGGCACGGAATCTGACTTCATCCCAGTAAGGCGTTCCGCCGAAGTAATCGTCATACCGCTCCAGAACCACCACGTTATCCTTAATCCACTCTTTGAACTTGTAGGGACCGCATCCGATGGGATTGCTCAGGTAATAATCCAGTCCGTTCTCCTCAATATACTTGGCCGGCATAACCTGGCTTCCGTTTTTGGACAGAAGGGACAGCATAGTGGGGTACGGACCGTCGGTTATGAAACGCACCGTGTAATCGTCAACGATCTGAACCTCTTTGATCACCGCGAAAATATGGTTCTCCTTCAAAGAATCATCTGTGGCCGCCCGCTCATATGTGTACTTAACGTCAGCCGCCGTAAAAGGATCACCGTTATGCCAAGTGACATCGTCCCGCAGTTTAAACTCCCATGTGGCGTCGTCGATCATCTCATAGCTTTCAGCCAGAACACAGTACCAGTCGTTGTTGTCATCCCGCTCAACCAGGCCGTGGCTGAAGTTGCACAGCACCGTGCCGGTGACACCGTTGTTGTGGTTCTGGTGGTCAAATGTGGAGATATCTCCGCCCTGTGCGATGGTCAGAATCTTCTTTCCTTCCTCTTTAGCGGGCGCCGTGCTGTCCTCGCTGCCTTCGCTGCTCTCGGTCTTTGCCTCCTGGACCGTGGTCTCCACGGTCTGCGCCGCCGCACTCGTAGTCTCTGTGGTACTTCCCTTGCTGCATGCAGATATGGATGCACACATCACAGTGAGAGCCAGCATAATGCCAAGTTTCTTTTTCATTAGCCTTTTCCTCCTTAAACTTTAGAGTTTCACATACCTTTTCGCGCCCTTCGGGCAGGGTCCCCGTACTGCATTCCTTTCAGACGCACATTCGGTCAAAACCGAAACCTCCGGTATCATTCAAAACACAAGACATCATGTAATGTATTTTTTACTGTTATTAATAATATCTCATAATGTCTTAAGTTGTCAACTATTTTTTGTTGGATATAGTAAAGAATTCTTCCAAAATTTTTTAGGAGGCACCGAATTTACCTATGAAGCTGGTAAAAAATGTTTTGTTTGTATAATTCATACAAATTTACTTTATCTTAACTCAAAAACATCAATAAACAGTATAATAGATATATTTATTTCCAATCGTCTTTCACGGATATTTCCATCCAATTAAAATCCTGTTGACTTTTTTTTAAAGCTGCTGTACACTCTTACAAACAATCTAACATCTCATAACGTATTGTTATGAATTTCAATTAACAGGAGGTATCCGTGAGAACATCGTATATCGACCGGCTGGTCAACACGCTCCAGGACGGCGGCCTGGACGCCATGCTCATCTGCCCCTCTGAAGAGCTGGCCTTTTTCGCCGGCTTTTCGCCTATTATGTGCGAGCGGTTTCAGGGGCTTTTTATTAAACAGGACGGCCGCATGTTCTATTTCTGCAATCTCCTCACAGGAGATGAGGTCCGCCACGCAGCCGGGGGCCGCTTCCCGGTCTACACCTGGTCAGACAACGAATCCATGACGCAGTGCATAGGGAAAATCTTTGACGCGGAGGAACTGTCCGGAAAGACCATCGGCCTCAACTCCACTGCCCAGGCATTTAATATTCTCGATATCAGCGCCGCCACCGGCGCCCGCTTTCAAAACGGAGTGGGGGTTCTGGAGGAGGCCAGGATCATCAAGACCGAGGAGGAACTGCGCTGTCTGCGCAGGGCCGCCGCCATTGCCGACGACGGGTTTCGGGCTGTCCTTCCCCTGATCCGACCCGGAATGACGGAGGGCGACGTGAGGAATCTTCTCACCGACAAGATGGAAAAACTCGGCGGAACCGACGCCGGCGCTTTAGTAGCCTCCGGCCCTAACGCCGGGTTCCCCCACTACTGCAGCTATGACCGCATCCTGCAGAAGGGGGACGGCATTATCATGGATTTCGGCTGTATCGTGGACGGCCTCCACTCCGACATATCCAGAACCGTATTCCTGGGCCCTGTAAGCCAGCGGCAGAGATATCTGTACCATCTCCTTCTCAAAGCCCAGGAGGCCGCCGTAGAGGCCGCCGTGGAGGGCGCCTGGATCCCGGACATCGACGCCGCTGCCAGAAAAGTCCTGGATGAGGCCGGCTACGGCCATACATCCATCACCCGCGTGGGCCACGGCATCGGATACATGACCCATGAGGCTCCCTGCATCAATGCCCTGAACCGTCGGAAGCTGCAGCGGGGAATGTGCTTCTCCATCGAACCCGGCATCTACCTTCCCGGGGACCTGGGAATACGGATCGAGGATATCGTCGCCATCAACCTGGAGGGGCAGCGGGAGGTGCTCAACCGTGCTCCGAAGAATATGATCGTTCTGGATGTGTAACCCGAACACAGAATTTTCACAATTTTAGGAATTGACATTTTCTTTTCCTTCATTCAGTCGATATATCAATATATAGTGTTGAATCTTTTTTCGGTTGTTTCACAACACGGGGGCACAGATATACAGGTATGAAGGAGGTAAGATTTATGAACGTCACAGCAAAAAACTGGCAGACCGGCATCGGTTCCTACCAGTATTCCTCAGCCGCCAGAAACCCTAAAACCAGGACAGACACGGCCTCTGATCCGCGGGACATAGACACTGACATACTGGAAACTTCCGCTGCCTCCCTCCTGAAGGCAGACAGCGATTCGAAATCCGCTTCCGCTCCCGGCTCTGCAGCCGGCCCGGCCGATTCCGACTCCCCCCTCAAGGTTAAATCTTCGGGGCCTGATAACTCCGTAGGCGATCTGGCCGCCATGCTGGCCAGGGCGGAGACCGTGATGGATGTCCAGCTTGTCCTGTCTAAAGCCATGCGGGCCCTGGCCGACTTAAAGATGGCGGCCATCTCCAGTGAAGGCAAGGAGGCCAAGAAGTATGCGCAGCAGATCAAACGCATGGAGAAGCTGATCAAGCGCATCCACAAGAAGCTTAAGCATTTGGGCAAAGAGCAGAACATGGAGGAGCAGGCCAAGAAAGCAGCCAAAAAAGCTGAGCTGGAGAAGGAAAAGCAGATTCGCCAGGAGTTGAAGGCCAGACAGCGGAAACGCCGCAGGGAAGAGCGGGAATATGCTCTGAAGGAACAGGCCACAGACGGAAAGATCGCCATGAATGAGACCATCTCATCCGTCTTAAACGCCGCCTACCCATCCGCCGACATCACCTCTATGACCGGATTTGCCGGGGATATGATGGCCGGAGATTTTACGGGGATGGATATGGGGAGTCTCGATATTATGGCTTAGGCTTGAGGAATCAGTTGAATCAATACAACACAAAATACGGCATGAAAAGGAAAAAGTCCTGAAAAATCAGGACTTTCCGACCGGAGACGGAGGGATTCGAACCCTCGTGCCGGGATGAACCGACAAACGCATTTCGAGTGCGCCGCGTTACGGCCGCTTCGCTACGTCTCCAAACTGCCAACCACTACATTATACACGAAAAAGTCGGTTTTGAATAGTGGTTGGCATAATTTTTTTCATTTTTAGTCAAATCATTGACCGAAGTACTGGTTAACCCCCGCCAATAGCCCGGCCGCCAGGTTGTCCAAAGTGGAATCCGAATGATCCGACGCCTTATCTCCCAGCTCAATGTCAATAGAGGGGATTGTGGAGAAAGAGGTCTGGGTCAGATCCATCTCCATGGAACCGCCGGAGAAGATCTTTACTCCAACGGACTTAAGCCCGGCGATCAGACTTTCCCCCAGGGCATTGTGTTTCTCCCACACAGACTTCACCGGCTCCATGTTCCGGTAGGACGCTGCACTGGGCACGCTCATATAAAAAGCTCCCTTGTTGCTGGTTGTGGAATCCCAGTGAAGGGCGATGTGGCAATCAGCACTGTTGTTGGCAATGACGGTGCGGGCGATATTGTCCAGCTGCACGTCGTCGCTCTCCCGGATCATCAGCACGTCATACCCTGCTGCCAGCAGCTTTTCTTTAAGCTTTTTCGCCATGGCCAGCGTAACCTTTGCCTCCGCCGTGCCGTCGGAGAATGTCATTCCCCCGGAGACCGCCACGGCCGATGTGGCCCCGGCTCCTGTGGTGCCTCCCGTAACCTTCGGCGTGCCGTCAGGGTGACAAAGGGTCTTGACGCCGGATCCGCCGCTGGTTCCGTGCCCCGCGTTGACGCAGACGGTTATCCCCTTGCGGACGCCTTCCTGCGCCTTGTACAGCTTTGCGGTTCCCGTGTTGATCTTGGAGAATTCCGCGTACTTCCAGGACGGGTTCAGGGCCACATCGCCGTCTGACAGCGCTGCCGTTCCCGTCTGGAACGCCCCTGCCCCGCTGCTGCCCTCACCGGGATTCGGTACGGCGGCAGACACGTACCTGGATGCAATATAGCAGCTCATCCCCTCATACTCCACCCGGCTCCACTCCTCACCGTATCCGGTGCGGCGCAGCTTGTCCCCTTTCTTAAACACCGCCACCACCTGTGAGCCGGTGCCGGCTCCTGCCCGCAGGTTGACGGAGTCCCCGCAGACATACACGGTCTCGTCCACATCCTTCAAAACCGGCGCCGGGTCTCCCACTATGGCCTGCTCCTTGGGGCTCGTCTCCGCAAGAAGCTCATCGTCCTGCCCCGTTCCTTCCTCACCGCCCGAAACAGACAGAGCCGGTTCCCCGCCATCCTCCATGTCCGTATCCTCCTGCAAATCTCCCTGCACGCTTTCCTGAAGGCTCTCCCCGTTTAAATCAATCTGCTCATATTTCTTCTGGCAGCCTCCTGTCAGAAGCAGTACCAGTACCGCCGCTGCCGCTGCCGCCCTGCGCTTTTTTCTCATTGAATCACTCCTCCTCCCACAACGTAATCCCCATCGTAAAACACCACCGCCTGTCCCGGTGTGACAGCCCTCTGTGGCTCCTCAAAACGGCATTCCACCTGGTCGCTGCCCGTCTGCCTGATCCTGCAGGCAGCACCCTTGTGGCTGTATCGTATCTTGGCCGTCACCTCCATGGCGCCGCCCTCCAACCCTTCCACTGCCATCCAGTTGAGGTTCCGACATGTAAGCACATCGGACCATACATCCTTTGCGTCTCCGATTACAACCTCATTTCGCTCCGGCCGGATCTCCACCACAAAAACCGGCCTCCCCATGGAAAGGTTCAGCCCCTTTCTCTGTCCCACCGTGTAGTGGATGATCCCCTTATGCCTGCCGAGAATCGTTCCGTCCAGGTCCACGAAGTTGCCCGGAGGCACCGGACTTTTCCAGTTCTCACTTATAAAGCCTGCGTAGTCGTGATCCGGAATAAAACAGATCTCCTGGCTGTCCGGTTTAGATGCCACTTTCAGTCCGGCAAGCTCCGCGATCTGTCGGATCTCGTCCTTGCCATACTGACCTACCGGCATCAGAGTGTGGCTTAGCTGCTCCTGAGTCAAACTGTACAGCGCGTATGTCTGGTCCTTCTGGGCGACCGCTGACTTTCTCAGAGCATAGCGCCCGCTGGCCAGCCGTTCGATCCTGGCGTAATGCCCCGTGGCAATGTACCGGGCCCCCATATCCAGGCAGCGTCTGAGCAGGGACTCCCATTTCACATACCGGTTGCAGGCAATGCAGGGGTTGGGCGTCCGCCCTCTCACATACTCATCCATAAAATAGTTGATCACATGGTCCCGGAACTCGGTCTTAAAATTCATCACATAGTAAGGTATCCCCAGCTGCCAGGCCACTCTTCTGGCGTCATCCACGGCGCTTAAGCCGCAGCAGCCCCCGTTCTCCTCCTGGATATCCGGGTCCTCATCCTGCCATATCTGCATGGTGACCCCTATGACGTCATATCCCTGCTGTTTCAGAAGATACGCAGCCACGGAGGAATCCACCCCTCCCGACATGCCCACCACTACCTTTTCTTTCCTGCCGTTATCCATATTTTTTTCAGTATTCCTCATCCTCGTCGTGTTCGCTGATATCCGACTTGGGCTTCTCAAGCCCCTCTATGGTGATCCCGTTTTTCTCGGCGTAATCCCACAAAGCCGCATGAATCGCCTCCTCGGCCAGCAGGGAACAGTGCACTTTCACCGGCGGCAGGCCGTCCAGGGCCTCCATCACCGCCTTGTTGGTGACCTCCATGGCCTCCTGCACGGTCTTTCCCTTCACCATCTCCGTGGCCATGCTGCTGGTAGCCACGGCGGCTCCGCATCCAAAGGTCTTGAATTTCACATCCCGGATCACCTGGTTATCGTCTATATCCAGGTAAATCCGCATAATGTCGCCGCATTTGGCGTTTCCCACAGTTCCTGTGCCGCTGGCATTTTCGATCTCCCCCACATTTCTGGGGTTCTGAAAATGATCCATTACTTTTTCTGTATACATAGAATCTAATCTCCTCTTCTTTTGATAGTTTCGGGGCAGTTGAGGGCAGTTGACAGTTTTGGACTTCTGCCGGCCGCCGCTGCCCCTGCCAGATATTGATTACCTTTTTGCGCTCTTCACAAAGTCCTCATAGAGAGGCGACATATCCCGCAGCCTCTTCACAATCTCCTTAATACGCTCCACCACAAAGTCAATCTCCTCCATGGTGTTCTCGGAACTGACCGTAAGCCGCAGGGAGCCGTGGGCAATCTCGTGGGGAAGGCCGATGGCCAGCAGCACATGGGACGGATCCAGGGAACCCGAAGTGCAGGCAGACCCGCTGGATCCGCAGATTCCGCTGCTGTCCAGCATAATCAGCAGGGACTCGCCTTCTATAAACTGGAACGCAAAATTGGCGTTGTTGGCCAGACGCGTAGTCCTGTGGCCGTTAAGGCGCACGTAAGGCACCTCCGCCATGACCCTGTCTATGAGGTAATCCCGAAGCTCCCGCTCTTTCTTCTCCCGCTCCTCCATGGAAGCCATGGCCATCTCCACGGCCTTTTTATATCCCGCGATCCCCGGCACATTCTCCGTACCGCCCCGCCGCTTCCGCTCCTGGGCGCCTCCGTGGACAAAGGACCGCATCTTGATCCCTGTCCGGATGTACAGAAAGCCAATGCCCTTGGGCCCGTTTAACTTGTGAGCGCTGGAGCTTAACATATCTATATTGTACTCGTCTACATGGATCGGTATATGGCCGTATGCCTGCACCGCGTCGGTATGGAACAGGATGCCGTGCTCCCTGGCTATCCGCCCGATCTCCTTCACAGGCTCTATGGTCCCGATCTCATTGTTGGCAAACATAACGGAAATCAAAATCGTGTCCGGCCGGACGGCCTTTCTCAGCTCATCCAGCTTAATGATCCCGTTTTCGTCCACATCCACATAGGTTATCTCAAATCCCCTTTTCTCCAGGTACTCACAGGTGTGAAGCACCGCGTGATGCTCAATCTTACTGGTAATAATGTGTTTTCCCTTATCCCCATAAGCCTCAGCCACAGCCTTGATGGCCCAGTTGTCCGACTCAGTCCCTCCGGCCGTAAAATAGATCTCTGCCGGCCTGGCTCCCAGACTTTCCGCTATGGTCTCCCTTGCAGACGCTATAATCTCCTTGCTGGGAGCCGAAAATTCATATACCGAGGACGGGTTGCCGTAATTCTCGGTAAAATAGGGCAGCATGGCCTCCACAACCTGAGGATTCGTCCTGGTGGTGGCCGCATTGTCCAGATAAATCGTTTGATTCATGTGTGATCCGCCTTTCCGTAGTATTAAAGTTAAAAGCTTCATCTACATCTTTATATTATATACTATATTCCCTGTGTTGCAAGAAAAATTATGTCCCCAAATCCGATTGGCTTGAAATCCCATTCTGCTTATGGTAACATAAAACCACTGCCGGCCAACGGTCAGCAGCGCAACTGTCAACAAACCACATACTATAACATATGGGAAACGAAAAATGAACGGAACAGCAACCATCATAAATTACACCGCAAATGCACACGCCATCGTCTCCGCAGCGGGAAGAATCTCCACAACCCCAGGAAGCGCCGACGAAATCTACCGAAATTCCTCCGAAAACGCCCCGTCAGCCAACCTTAAACTGATCGGCAAAATACTGTCCTCAGGCCACGAGTCAGTCCTGGAACACGTCTCTGTCAATCTGTCCTTTGACAATGTCTCCGTCTATGTGGAGCAGTTCATGATCGAATTCAGGCTGGCCTCCTTCACGGTCAAATCCCGCCGCTATGTGGATTTTGGCCAAATGGGCTATGTCACCCCCGATTTTTCCTCCTTCCCTGCTCTTCAGGAGAAAGATTTAAGGACCACGTACCAAAACCACATGGAATACCTTTTCGGCCGGTACAGCTATTTGATTGAGAAGGGGGTTCCGAAAGAAGACGCCCGCTTTGTCCTTCCCTACTCCTTTCAAAGCAATTTCTACTGCACGGTCAACGGGCGGGAACTGATAAAGATCATGAACGAGATGGCCTGGGGACGGGGAAAAGATTTTCCCGAACTGGTCAGACTGGGCCGGTCCCTGTTCGACCAGTGCCGTCAGTGCCTCCCGTTCCTGGCAGTCCAAAAAACGGCCTTTGACCTCCGCCAATCCCTGGACAGGCACCTGGCGGATGATTTAAAAAACAGTTCCGTGGACATAAAAGAAGGAAACACGGTCACCCTCCTCAGGGGGACCAGACACCCGGAGCAGCTTATCTGCCAGGCCGCGCTGCTAGGCTGTGGCATATGCCGCCTGGATGAAGCGGAACCTGTTCATACAGAGATGCAGAAAACCATCATCGCCCAGATCCTGAAGAGTTCCAGAAAGAGGGAACTGGAGCAGGCCTGCTTCACCCTGCGCTTCAACCGCATCTCCCTGGCCGGAATCACCCACCTGGTGCGTCACAGAATGCAGTCCGCAGTGATTCCTGATTATATCCGGACATGCAGCTTCGGCAGATATGTGGTGCCCGAAAGCATTGTCCATCTGGGACTGGAGGAGGAATACCGGGAGGTGTTCAGAAAGGCCGGAAAAGCGGCTGACCGCCTTGGCAAAATGGGGATTCCGTTCCATGACCGGATCTACCTGCTGCTCAGCGGCATGACCCTTCCCGTCATGACCACAATGAATGCCAATGAGCTGAATACATTTATAAGGCTGAGGACCTGTAACCGGGCTCAGTGGGAGATCAAGGAGTGCGCGGATGCCCTCCTGAAAATACTGAGAGAAACATACCCGGTTCTGTTCTCCTTCTACGGCCCGTCCTGCTTTGTAAGCGGCACGTGCCCGGAGGGACGAATGTCCTGCGGGAAGATGCGTGAGGTGAGGGAGTTCTATGGGATGTAGGAAGCATATTGATATAAAAAGAATTTTGGATTTTTCTGCAAATACTATACATGCGATATTTTTATGCTTTTTATGCTACTGTATTATTAGAGCCATTACGGATATAGATGCCCTGCCAACTTCACAAAACTTTTGGGGCAATGTTAAATCCATTTTGCTGCAAATGGATATTAATGAGATATATACATTTATAGGATCACTGGGATTTATCTTATTTGGAATTACAGGAATCTATGACTTTGCCTATTTGAATGGTCTATATATTTTGGTCCCACCTGCTTTTGTACAGGCGAAAGAAAAAACTTATATTAAACAGGCAGAAAAGATGATGGAGCTCTATTACAAAAAGGATATTGAATTCATACTAGAGTATGAAAAAGAGAGAACCAATGTGTTACTTCAGGCTATGGGGATAGAGGAGAAACAGTTTCATCTTATTAATTACGAGATAATAAAAGCACGTACGGAATCAGAAAAGAGCATTCATGCACTAAAACGCAAAGCCAAAAAATTGCTTCTGCACAAAGAATATATTATTAACCAATCCGCATTAAGTATATCAAAAAAAGTATATGATAAAGTAGATTATTTTTTTAACTTATATACTGCCCTTTATGACAACCAAACGTGCGAAAGTATTGGAAAAATCATGCTTTCCTTTCTATGCCTGTCCTTGAAGGAAAAAGTTGAAACTATCGATTACATAGTTATCCCGAAAGGCAGCAATTTTCTTCTTGGCCTAGAAACAGCAAAACTTCTGCATAAACCGGTTATATCCGTTCTGAGTGAAGAGCGCATTTTCAAAAATGCGTTTTGGGACGGTAACTATACCACTGATAAAGTCAATAATATTGTAGTTATCCACGATGTACTGGTTTCAGGAAAACGTATCTATGAAAGCATCGAGAAATTGCCAGATCACTCATACAATTTGTATGGTATCTTCTGTCTTATGAAATATAACAGTGAATCATTTACCGCTATAGATGATTTTTTAAAGCATAATATCTCAGAAGATAAAATTAATTGTTTATTGGACATTGATGAAAATCTTTTGAAACAGATTTATGAGGATAGATATGAATACGATTAAAACGTCAGAATGTTGTATATGCAGCGAATTTTTCAGTGAGAATAATTCCGCCTTATCCTATCTGTATAAATTAGGATTAAACCGTGAGATTAAGTCCCGAGTATTATATGAAAACCAGCGTTTTATAATTATTCCCTCACTGGGACCAGTTGCAGAATGCCACCTATTGGTTCTGCCTAAAAAACATGTATCTTCATATGCAGCCCTGGATACTGAGTCTTTATATTATGCAGAAAAACTAATCCGCCAAACTTCTTGCCTTGTCAAAAGAAAATTTGGCAGCAGCATGGTTTTTGAACACGGCACCTTGGACAGTGAAATACACAACAGCGCTTCCTGTTTTCATGCACATATGCACATTGTATCTTGCCCTTACTCAATCGTCCCATTATTAAGAAATGACGAATTAAAGCTTCGAAAAATAAATTCCTTGTGCAGCTTAAAAGATCAATATGTGAGAAACAGGCCATATTTCTTTTATCAAGAATATCCGAATTATGCTTTTGTAATGGATGATACCATACAAAGGTCTCAATACTTACGCATATTAGTCGCGACAGTTCTCAAAAGGGCTGAAACCGGTGATTGGAAAAAAAATCCTGGTATAGCAAACGTTAACAAACTATACATGGAAATGAAAAATGAATTTCGAGATCAGATATCGTAATATCCGTCTATTCCGGTTCATGATCCTGCCGCCGTATTCACAATCCAAAAAACGCACCACCCCAAGGCGGTTCCCACCGTATTCATCACTACATCATCCAGCTGGCAATACCCTCTCAGGGTTGCCAGCTGAATCAGCTCTATGCTAACACTGCATATAAGCCCTGCCAGAATACATCCCAGCACATTCCTCATCGGTTTTATACAACAGGGCAGCAAGCCCCCCATGGGAATAAACAAAAGCACATTTTCTACCACATATCCATGGGACTGCACCGTTGTCCCCCATGTACCCATCAGCTGCAGATTTACTCCCGTTCTGGACCCTGGTTCTCTGGAAAAAAATACGATGATAGCCAGAATGGTCACGTAAAATGCCATAAGAAACCAGAATATAAGTTTTCTGCAGCTAATCCTGTCTCGGATCAATTTCGTATATATCCCAATAAATATTACAGACAGAACACCTGCCGCTATCCCCCATGGGGCATAACTTATAGGTTCCCCCATGTCCTTGCATATGATCAAAAAAAGCTCATTCCACCAATCCATTATTATCCCTTACATTCTTTCACATAATTTGTAGCGGGGAGCATCATTTTCCTTCCTGCTCCTCCCCTCCAAAATTGTCGAATCATACAATTACCAGATATCAAATCTCAGCCTTCATTCTAATGCAAAATTTATAAACAAGTGCACTGAATCTGTATATTTTGAATCTTTATCCTAATTGCTCGGCATTTGTTAAGTATAGCATATCATATAGGGATCTTCCATAAATAAATTCGATTTACACATCTGCTGTTTCTGCCTCCTTCACCTGCTCCCCTCATCAAAAACCGCCAGATCAAAATGGCAGTCAGGAATCCCATGGTACGTCACAAACACATACCTCTTATCCCTCGTCACCTCTCTCCCCGCCTCATACTGCCTCCACTCATTTCCGTTGATAAAATGCTGGATAAACACGGAAGGGCTCTGTCCATACAGCTCTGTGGGCAGAAAGACCGTGACCTCCCCCTTTGCGTTCCTGTCCACGGAATATATCCGGGAGACGGGCTTTCCTTTTGTCTCCCCCAGCTCCATCCACTGCCTCCTGCCTGTGCCGATCTCCAGATCATCACCCCCGGCCCTGTCGATACAGCCAAATATCACCCCGTCCAGCTCCTGCAGTTCAAACCGGTTCAGCTCCCGCTTTTCCCCCTCAAAAACTCCATAGGAGTTGATATACAGACTGTCGTTCCAGATCTCAAAATCCATGACTCCGCCTCTCCCGTAAGTGTGGTCATACCCTTTCTCATAATCTTCTCTGCTTTTATAGGAAATCAAAATAAATTTTGTCCCGCAGTCCCTGGCGCACTCTTCCAAAAATGCTGCCGCGCCGGGGTTCTTCTCCCTGATCTTCGTCAGATTCCGGTCCGTGCAGTCGTCAATTCTCACATTCATCGGATGTTCCCGAAGAAAGGCCTCAAAAGTCCCCGCCTCATACCGTTCCCCCAGCATGCCATCCTCCCCATATTCCAGATATACATCATAAACCTCATACCCCAGCAGATTCTCAAAAAACTCTCTGCCCTCCTCTTCGATAAACATCCGCTGAAAATCATCCCGCCCGTCCACGGAAGGCTCTTCCCCGCTTATGTGCACTTTAAACTCCTGCTCTCCCTGCCTCACCTGAACCAGCACATACCCGTCGGCCCACGGCACAGGATCGCTGTCTCCCAGTTCCGTACAAAGTTCCACGCTCTCAATCACCGGCGCAAAGCCGTATTTTTCCATCACATATGTTTCCGCATTCTCTTCCCCCAGCCGTGCAATCTCCTTCATACGATGCTTCTCTTCCTTCGAATACCCGCAGCCGCCACACAGCCCTGCACACATGGCAGCCGCCCCAATCCCAATCAACACAGCGCGTATACAGAATCGACGATTTTCCATATAGACTTCCACACTCCCCTGAATATTTGCCCTGATCACACCCTGCCTCTCTCCCCAATATCCAAATCCGCAGATACCTGTCCCTAAAAACCGAAATAAAAGAACAAGCACACCCTGCTGCGGGTCCGTCTCCGGCCAACCGCTCCACAGGCCTGCCCGCATATCAGCACGCCTCCTATTTTACCACAAACTCCAACGTAAATCCCTCTAAAAAAAGAAATAAATACTGCAGTACAATACTCACCCCAGCTGCTCCCCACAAGAACCATGCAAAAGAACCGCGCAAAAGCGACGCATACAAAAACAAAGCTGCCCCGGCACAGCATTAACGCCGTACCGCAGCAGCCCTGCCTCTAAAACAGAACCCGGGTTCCGAAACCCGATTTTCTTGGTTTACTTTGTGATGGTCTCGCCTGCCAGCTTGCCGAATACAACCGTATCAACAACTGCGTTGCCGCCCAGACGGTTAGCCCCGTGGATACCGCCAGTGATCTCACCGGCTGCTACCAGACCCTCGATGGGAGTTCCGTCCTCTTTCAGAACACGGCCTTCCGTATCAATCTTCACGCCGCCCATAGTGTGATGTACACATGCCTGGCGCGGAGTGGCAACAAACGGTCCGTTCTCCAGTTTCGTGCTGAAAAGTGTACGGCCGAACTCATCCTCCCCGCTGTCCACGGAAGCGTTAAACTTATCTACAGTAGCCTTCAAAGTCTCCCCGTCGCATCCCAGCTTCTCAGCCATCTCATCCAACGTGTCGGCAATGATGATGTAACCCTGCTCCTCCATCTCCTTGAAGGTAAATCCATCTGCCGTAAGAGCCGTATTAACATCCGTGTAGTCGCCGTCTGCGGACTCCAGGAAGTAGAACATGGCATCCGGCTGAGCCAGTACCTGGAGACAGATCTCATCCCGGCGTCCGTCCTCTTTTACGAAACGCTCACCGTTCTTGTTGATGAAGATCTCCTGGTCCGTGCCGTTAACGCAGCGGGCCGGATACTTGGTCAGACCGCCGTCTTTCACATTGCCCAGATACAGAAGCTGAATCTGCTCCATCTGATACAGGGCAGCGCCGATCTCCTGGGCCATGATAATTCCGTCGCCCTGAGAGCAACCGAAGCGGTTGGTAGTGGGAACCTTGGACAGGTCGTTCCACTTGCCTGTGGTGTTGTACTCGCTTACCATCTTGGAGTTAGCGGCAAAACCGCCGGCCGCCAGTACCACGCCCTTGGAAGCCTGGAACTTGTATGTATTGCCGTTGACATCCTCTGCCTCCACGCCCACTACACGTCCGGTGTCATCCTGAACCAGCTTGGTAGCCGTTGTGGATGTAATCATCTCCACGTTCTCGTCCGCAGCGATATTCTCCACATAGGTGGAAATAAACCCTGTACCCATGGGCTTTGTGGAGGTGTGGGTCCTCTGCCACAGAGAACCTGCGCCCTGGCCGATGGTGTCGTTAAACTCCATGCCCAGTCCCTGGATCCACTCATACCCTGCAACCGCATTGTCGCACAGAACCTTTACCAGATCCAGATCCGCCACATTGTCGCCGCCGTTGTAAGTCTGAAGGGTAAACCACGCGTCCGAATCAAACAGCGTGGTCTTGCCGTCGGCCTGATGCTGCTTCCACTCTTTGGATACCGTATCGATCAGTTCCTTGTGCGCCTCATCCACCGGTTCCACGCCGATGCCTGCCTCCAGAGTCTTCTTCACCGCATCGCTCATCTCAACCTTGCTCTGCAGCGCCTCGTCCGGATTATTGTAAATAGCACCGCAGACTAAAGTATCTCCGCCTACTGCGCCGTTCTTCTCAACTACGATTACTTTCGCGCCGTTCTCCGATGCGGAGATAGCTGCCGCAAGACCGGCTCCGCCGCCGCCCACTACAATCACGTCGGCCTCCATCTCAATCTCCTTGCCCGGCTCCTTTGCAACCTCTGTCTTCCAGTCGTCAACATTGGCTCCCGCCTGCGTCAGACAGTCCTCCACAGCGGACTTAATAGCCGCGCTGGTGATGGTAGCTCCTGTCACCGCGTCAACGGCGATGGACTGATTTTCCACAATAGCCGCCGGAATGGAAAGGGTCGGGATGGTTCCCTCCTTCTCACCGTCCACCAGCGGGGAACCGATACCCGGTGTCTCCTGGTTCTCGGTCACGGTAACCGATACGATGGATGAGTCGTCCGTCACCACCTCCACCGTCAGCTGACCATTCATACCGTTCTTGGACGCCGTGTAGGTGCCTGCCGTAAGTCCACCCTCTGCCTCCGCAGCCGTGGTCTCCTCCGCAGCCGCCTCCGTCGTGGTCTCCTGAGGCGCCGTGGTCTCAGGCGCAGCGGTAGTCGCCTCCTGGCCTCCGCCTGAACATGCGGTCAGGCTGGCTGCCAGCATTACAGATGCCATGCATGATAGTTTCTTCTTCATTGAACTATCCTCCCTTGATTTGTT
>JAAWHK010000093.1 GCA_022795805.1 Hungatella sp.
AAACCAGTACTTTACCTGCGCCTTCAGGGACTCGAACCCTGGACAAATAGATTAAGAGTCTACTGCTCTACCAACTGAGCTAAAGGCGCTCTCTGTTAATGATATATCTCTTTTGTAGCACGAACACTATATTATCGCATGAACGGCCAAATGTCAACCCTATTTTTCAAAAAATTACTGCATTTTTAAAAAAATCCCCAGACCATGCACAAGACCGGAATAAATCTATGCCGGCTGGGGAACCGTCTTACCATATTCACATCGCTGCCTTTGGTGTTCTGCCCTTTACAGCGCTTCCTCAACAGCCGCCACTAACGTTCTCTTATCCTGCATCCCTATCATCTTTTTTATGACCTTCCCGCCTTTGAATACAAGAAATGTAGGGATAGACATAATCCCGTACTCCATGGCAATATCCTGGTTGTCGTCGGTGTTGATCTTTCCGACCTTTGCTTTCCCCCGGTACTCTTCTGCCAGTGCCTCCACCACAGGCGCCATAGCCTTGCAGGGACCGCACCAGTCCGCATAAAAATCCACCAGAACCGGTATATCTGACTGGTATACTTCGGTTTCAAAGTTGCTGCCTGTTAACTGCATTGCCATATTATTTGTCCTCTCTTCCTTTTATTTTCCGGAATCTTTTTTTCCGCCGTCTTTAAGCACTTTTTCTGCCTCCCTTAAAGACTTCTGCCATCTGATCACCTTTTTGTTCAGTTCTGTTTTATCACAGGTCGCCTGCTGCAGTTTTTTGATAATGTTCTCTTTAAGAGCCATCCGGTTCTCCCAACCTCTGCTTTCTAATAAGATACGCAGATTATCGGTTTCTATTCCAGGATTGGGACCACTGCTTTTATGTAGCTGCCTGTCTTTTAGCAATCAGTTTACAGATAGGCTTCCCCTCCGCCGAGAACTTTGACTCATATTCGGTCATCACATTCCCGTGGGCATAAGGGCTGTGGTGCAGATCAAATGTATGCATCTCTACATTCCACCCTGCCGCCGGAATAGACTCCAATGAATACTCAAACAGCTCTCTGTTGTCCGTCTTAAATTCCACGCTACCGTCATCCTTTAAAATCCTGTCATAGACAGCCATAAATTCCGGCGAGGTAAGACGTCTCTTGGCATGGCGGTCTTTTGGCCAGGGATCTGAAAAATTCAGATAAATCTTATGAACCTCTCCCGGAGCAAATATATCCGTCAGGGTTCTTGCATCTGCTCTTAAAAACCACAGATTGGACAGTTTTGTGTCTTTCCGTTTCTGAATCGCTTTCAGAAGTACGCTGGAATACATCTCGATCCCCACATAATTGATGTCAGGATGGGCCGCGGCAAGCTCCATGATGAACTTCCCCTTTCCCATCCCCACCTCAATCACTACAGGACCGGAGCTTCCGAACGCTTTCTCCCAGCATCCCCGATACTCCCAGGGCTGCTGAATCACATATGGACTTTCTGCAATCTGTTCCTCCGAACCTGGGATATGGCGTAATCTCATAAATATTTCCTCCGGAAATCATTGTTCTCTCATTTTATCACCTTGTACCGTTCTTTTCAAGTTCTATCTTTTTTCTTATTTTTCATATATTCCGAAAATTGTGCGTGCAATAATTGTCGAATAATAGTATAATAAAAACAATACTTACACAGCACTCTTAAAGGAGGTTTCTATGGCTGTACCGGATATTGCAAATACCTGGGGAGATATACGCCAGGGTGTAAAAGATGCTGAGATTTTAATCAGCCAGAAAAAATATAATCTGTCCATGATAAAATCCCGTCAGGTCCTTGAGCTGATGGTTAATTATTTGTGCAGCAACGCTGCCATCGCCGAGGAGGATCTGGCTTCCTCTGTTGATGCCCTCTACGATTATCAGTGGATTGATAAAACTACCTGTGAACACTACCACAAGATCCGTATGCTGGGCAACAAGGCCGTCCACGAGGGCAATGATGATGCCTATGACGCCAATCAGGCATACCATCTCCTCTCTCAGGAAGTCTACACATTTGCCAACGAATATAAATCCAAGAAAGGCCGGTCCGCTTCAGGCGGCGCGCGGGGGGGAAGACCGGACGGAAACCGCAGCCAGAACTCCAGAAGTTCTTCCGGAAGGTCCTCCCAGGGTCGAAATCCCGGCAAAAGACCGCCTGAAGGCAGAGGCGGTTCCAGAAACGGATCCTCCAGGAACCGCAGCAGCGCCTCCTCCAGAAGCAGGCGGCGCCAGCCTGCTTCGGGATTTTCCATATCCCCCGTTGATCTGGTCCGCATTGGTCTTGCCGTTGCCGTCATTGTGATCATCGTGATTCTTGTCCGGGTACTGAATCCCAATAAAGACAAGCCGGAAGATGAAACCACCACCACCGTACCGACGGAATCCTTTACGCTTCCCACACAACCTCCTACCACGGCTCCGGTTCCTATTGAAACCATGGCGGAGACCACTCCGGCTCCGGTTTACAAGATTTCCGCCGATATACTGAATGTCCGTTCCGAGCCCTCCACGGCAGGCGAAAAACTGGGGACCCTGGAGAACGGCACAATCGTAGATTATGTGGAGGACTATGATGATGAGTGGGCCATTATCAACTACAACGGCACCCAGGCCTATGTAAACAAACAGTTTCTTACCCATGATTAAGTAATTTTCAGGCACAGGGAATCCAGATCGACTGCTTTCCCTGTGTTTTGAGCTTTTTAAAGGTTTTTACCTCTTGCCTCCTGAACCGGATTATACTATAATTTCGATATAAGGCCCCGGAAAATAAAGCCTTATAATTTTATTGGGAGGCTTTTTATATGAAAACTGTCCACTATGCCCTTGGCATTTTGTTTACGTTCTGCCTTATAATCGTCCTTCTTATTACCTCCGTGGAGGCCGTCGCCTACTGGACACCCGGATACTATGAGAAGGAGTATTCCAAGTACAATGTGACGGCTGATGTCCATATGGAAATGGACGATCTGTTGGATGTGACCCATGAGATGATGGCCTATCTGCGCGGCCGGCGGGAAGACCTCCATGTACCTGCCGTCGTCGGCGGCCAGCCCCGGGAATTTTTTAATGAGCGCGAGATTGCGCATATGGAAGACGTAAGAGGGCTTTTTCTGGGAGGACTCGCTCTCCGCCGGATCTGCGGCGCTCTGGCGGTTCTTTTTCTGATTCTGCTGGTTCTGTTAAAGGCTCCTGTCAGAAAGGTTCTGCCAGTCTCCATATGCACTGGCACCGGCCTGTTTTTTACGGCAGCCTGCACCTTGGCAGCGGTGATATCCACAGATTTTACAAAATATTTTATAATTTTCCACCAGATCTTCTTTGACAATGACCTCTGGATTCTGGATGCCCGCACCGATCTTCTGATCAATATTGTGCCGGAACCCTTTTTTATGGACACCGCGGCGCGGATCGCCATCCTGTTTGGCGGGTGTGTACTTTTGATTTTTTCCATAAGCCTCTTTCTTCTTTTAAGCAGACGCAGACTGAAACATCAGGGAGATCAATAACCGATGAAACGAATTTTTACTTTTGTATTGTGTATCGCTCTTTTAACCGGATTTTTTCCTTCGAGAGCCCTGGCTGCCTCACCCTGGCCTGACAATATCACCATCCAGGCAGAAGGCGGCATCGTAATGGATGCCGATACGGGAACCGTCCTTTTCGGAAAAAATATTCATAACGCCTATTATCCCGCCAGTATTACCAAGATCCTTACGGCTGTCATTGTTATTGAACGGTGCAGCCTGGATGAGATGGTTACGTTCTCCCACAACGCGGTTTACAACGTGGAGGAAGGGAGTAAAAGCGCCGGGCTGGATGAGGGCGACGTGCTGAGTGTCCGGGACTGCCTCTATGCCCTCCTTCTTCAGTCCGCCAACGAATCGGCCAACGCCCTGGCGGAGCATGTGGCGGGAAGTGTGGAAGCTTTCGCCGAACTTATGAATGCCTATGCGGCGTCTCTGGGATGCCAGAACTCCCACTTTGCCAATCCCAGCGGACTGAATGACCCCAATCACTACACAACTGCTTATGATATGGCGCTTATCGGCAAGGCCGCCCTCAACAATGAAACCTTTATGGAGATTGACTCCACTCTTTACTATGACCTTCCTCCGACCAAGAGGAATCGGGAGGGGCTGCGCATCTATCCCGGACATAAGATGATCAAAAAAAACATGCCGGAGTACTACAGCGGAGCGCTGGGCGGCAAAACCGGGTACACTTCCCTGGCCGGAAACACTCTGGTAACCTTTGCCCGACGTGACGGAATGACCCTGGTGGCAGTGGTTTTAAACGGCCACTCTTCCCATTATGTCGATACCAGAGCCATGCTGAATTTCGGCTTTAAAAACTTCCTTACCGTATCCGCCGCTGACTTTGACACGGACTTTACTTCTGTGGACAATGACATGACCATTGCTGGACTTTCCCCCACAGGGCTTTCCGGTCTGGAACTGGAGCCAAACATGAAGATAACGGTCCCCAAAGACGCCACCTTTGACGCAGTCACCTCCCAGCTCTCCTATGATCTGACTGCCAGCGTTCCCGCAGGATCTATCGCCAGAGTCCGGTACTATTGGAATGATCTTAATATCGGATACACGTATCTGACCGTAAAAGCCATGTCGCCTGACCAGGTGATGCTCCCGGCCGCCGTAGTCTCTCTGGCCGAGTCCGCAAGCCAGGAACCTGCCGCCGGCGTCCTCCCTGATGAGGGCGATTCTGTGGAGCCTTCGGAAGGCAGAGACGAAGAGGGACTTATTGCCCCGCTCACTGCTGCTCTGTCCGATGAAACGGTTCCCGAAAGCACTGCAGGTAATGCTTTTGTTCGGTTTTTCCGGTCTGTCCCTGTTGTGCTGTGGCTCATCGCGGGAGGAATTCTTGTCGCAGGCGCAGCCGGCGGCACCGTGATCTTTCTCAGGCAGAAGAACCGCAGAAAAGAGGATGAGGCGCGGATGGCCCGCCGCCAGAGAAGGCTGGAACGGCTTCAGGAAGCGGGTATCTCCACCGAACAGTTTGAATTTATGGTTCAGCAGAAGCGTTCCCTCTCTGCCAGGAAAAACAGCCATGGCAGCCAGAGGAAAGAACTATTATGAAAGGCACGGTTTTTCTGCATAACATCAGAGTCACCGTTTTCTTTCTTACTGACGCCACCCTGCTGGCCTCCGCCTTTTTTCTTTTATCCCACAATTCTGCCAACGTGGCCATCATCTACGTTCTGGCAACGGTTTTTGTGGCCCGCAACACTGCCGGATATGTGCCCGGTATCATAACCGCTTTTTTAAGTGTTGTATTTAAACCCTATTCTGATGGAGCGGAGTTTATCTTTACATTGCCTTTAGGAGAATATACTTATGAGCCAGAAATTGACAGCAGTGATTATTGAAGATGAAAAGAATATATGCCGGTTCATGGAATCTGTTCTGGCAGAAGAATCCTACAAAATCCTTACGGCATCTACCGGTACAGAAGGTCTTTCTGTCATCGCCTCCCAGTGTCCGGATATTATTCTTCTAGATCTCGGACTTCCCGATATGGATGGCATGACTATTATCCAAAAAGTACGTCAGTTTACCCACACGCCTATTATCGTCGTCTCCGCCCGGGCACAGGAGGAGGAGAAGGTCGCTGCCCTGGACTGCGGCGCTAACGATTACATCACCAAACCTTTCGGAACCTCAGAGCTGATGACGCGCATCCGAACGGCGCTGCGCCACAGCCACAGAAGCAAAAGTTCCGACTCTGTATATTCCTGTGACGGACTGGTGATTGATTTTGAGAAGCGGCTTATCTCTCTCAACGGCGAAGAGATTCACTTACGCAGATCGAATATAAACTCGTATCCATGCTGGCCAGACAGGCCGGCAAAGTGCTGACCTACGATTATCTTATGCGTCACCCATATCCGGAGAAAGCTGGAGGAAAATCCGGCCGATCCCAAGTATATTTTCACGGAGATTGGCGTCGGATACAGGATGCGGGAGGAGTGAGGATTCTCTTTACCCTTTTCAGATCGCTGCGCTCATGGCGCTTTTTTCGTTGCTCTTCCTTTTTCCGAAATATGCTCTGAGCGCCTGCTTCGTCTGTAGCCTTCACGGTCTTCACCGCATAAAATTTTCCGTTCTCCGCTTTTTTCATGCGGATTTTCCCCCGGACATATCCATGGTCCGGACATATCCCCAGGCAGAAATACTGTTTTTGATTCAGCGAAAACCATCTTACCTTTTTGCGGAGCATCCGTCTGCAGTTATGGCAGACCAGATCCGTCACAGTCTTGTCCTCCAGCACCTCTTCCTTCGTCTCAAACGTGCGGGACACGAACTTGGAGTACGTGGGAAATATCAGAGCGATCTGTTCTTCTTTCGTGCCCGGCACCCGGTAATAGTCCACGGAAAGATAGGGGGACCACATATCGGGAGCCATATTCCGCAGTACCATGGCCGTGTAGAAGGCGTCATCCAGTGCCTGGTGAAAAGGCCTGTCCTGTTGGATTCCCATCTCCTCAACCGCATGGTCCAGAGACAGTTTCTCCTTTCCGTCTTTCCGGACAATACTGTATAATTTCTGTATATCATAGTAGTACAGAGGCCGCGCATAGGGAATCTCCATCCCGTAAAATTCCATGTTCCGCTGCAGCTCCGTAAGATCCATGGACCCCCATGTACAGAACCGATAGTCCTCCCCGCACCAGCTGATAAAATCCCGAATCACCTCCGGAAACAGTTCTCCCTCTTCCTTAAGCTTCTCCATATCAATATGGGTCACCTCTGAGATGACATAGTGGAGCTTTGTATATACCTGCGGAGCAATGAGACCGTGAAACTGAGACGTAATCCGAAAGTCTTCATCCATCTTCACGGCGCCGATCTCTATGATTTCAAATGGCAGGCCCTCTATGGAATTTCCCTTTCCCTCTGGACTCTGATTCCATTCCAGGTCAAATATAATGTAGTCTTTCATAATAGTATGCCTTTCATTTTTTACATTCTATCACGGCATTGTGAAATTGGCAAGGCAGGTTTCTTTAAGCGCCGGGAAGGCGGACCTGCAAAAAAGGTTCAGGAGAGAATATGTAAGTCCTCTCCTGAACCCGCTTGGGGTCTGTTCCCCGTTTACTCTTTACTCGTACTCCACAACATCCAGCCAGCTCTCCAGCAGCGCTCTCTCACCGGGAAGCTTCTTTCCAAGTCTGGAAGCAGCAGTGATGGGCAGCCATCTCTGAACATACTGTCTGGCCGTATCGCTCATCTCGCAGAAGGTATTCATGTACAGTTCAGCCATCTTCTGATCTTTCAGGGCAAACAGAAGGTATGTTGTGGCTGCGTCGGCGGACGCATTGCCCTGAGTGGCGTGGGACCAGTCCAGAATGTGGTATCTTCCCCTGGCGTCGACAATGATATTGCTGGGATTGAAGTCGCCGTGAAGCACCTTGTTGTGCTTGGGCATACTGGACAGACGGGTGTGCAGCTCATAGCGGGTGGTGGCGTTCAGCTCTTTGGAAGCAGAAATCTTGTTGTTCCACTTGTCTTTCAGCTTGTTCAGCTTAGGCATCTTCCTGCTGTGAACTTCCATCTGGAGCGATACAAACTCTCTCATGTACTTTTCTACATTGGCCGGATCTTCTTCCATGATCTGCTCCAGGGTCTTGCCCTCGATATAGTCGGAAGTGAT
>JAAWHK010000012.1 GCA_022795805.1 Hungatella sp.
ATCATCCATAGCATCCCGCAGGCTGTCTATGATTTCCTTATTCTCAGGGCTTAGTTCCATGTTTTCGCGCCGTTGTTCAAGTGCTATTACTCTATCCATAGCCTCTTCGTATTCAGGGTCAAATTTACGGATGTCTATCATTGATTTTTCCCACCGCCGCCAGGATAATCTTTTGAGGGTTTTAAATAATTCTTCCATTATATAACAGTCCCTTTCATGTTGCATTTTCGTGTTGCATAGACTAATAAAATATGGTAACATCTGATATATTCAAATATACTTGCATCTGTATAAATGCGATAAACACGGTATTTTTTAAAGTGTGCGGTAAAATGGGAGTATTATATATTCCATTTATTCCGGTTCAAATCCGGTCTGCGCCTCTTTAAAAACCTTGAAAAATCAAGGTTTTTTGTTTTATCTAAGGAAAGGGATGCCCTATGAAAGTACATAAAACGCGGATTTGCAAATATACATTAATCGGATGGATAGCGGTTTTTGCGGCTTGGCTTGCCGGCTGTGACAGTGCAGCTTACCACGGTCAGGTACAGCAGCCGACCTATCCCACGGAGGAGCGAGAGATCGTCATAGAGGAGAGTTCCTATGAGGAAGAGGTTCTGGAGGGAATCAGCCGTCTTACTCCGGAAGGGCCTGAATATGAGATTCTGAAGGAGCTGCCGATTCCTGAGACCGATCCCGTGCCCGAGTATTACAGGGTGGGGGTGGAACATGAGACCGTGGTAAAACTGCAGGAGCGTCTGATGGAGCTGGGATTTATGGATAACGACGAGCCTACGGAATATTACGGAACCATGACCCAGGCAGCCGTAAAATCCTTTCAGAGGCAGAATAATCTGGCACAGGATGGAATTGTGGGTCCGTCCACATGGGAAGCGATTATGGATCCCGGGGCGAAATATTATGCCGTAGGCAGCGGCGATCAGGGAACGGACATTGAACGAATTCAGGGCCGTCTTTATGAGCTGGGGTATTTGGCTACAGAGGACCTGGTTACGGGTAATTTTGGAGATAAGACGCAGGAGGCTGTTATCAAGCTTCAGGAGGTTAACGGTATTGAACAGGACGGCCGGGTAGGGCGTCAGACAATGAATCTTCTGTACAGTGATGAGATAAAGCCCAATATGCTGGTGTACGGGGACAGGAGTGAGGTAGTTCAGGCAGCACAGGAACGCTTGAAGATCCTGGGATATCTGACAACCGAACCGGACGGAGCGTATGGTCTTGACACATCCATCGCGTTAAAGCAGTTTCAGTCGAAAAACGATCTGGTGGTTGACGGATATCTGGGGCCGTCTACGCGGGCAGTACTTAACAGCTCTGATGCGCTGCCCAACGGCATGGCTCTGGGCGATCAGGGAGACAGCGTTCAGAGAGTTCAGGAACTTCTCAGCAAGTATGGATATCTTTCGTCCTCCAATATAACGGGATATTATGGAGAAGTGACAGAGACGGCTGTGAAGAACTTCCAGAAAAATAACAGCCTGTCCAGCGACGGTTCTGTGGGCATGCAGACCATGGCAAAACTGACAGGCAGTGATGTGCGCCGTTCTACAGGCAGCGCGGCATCCGGCTCGTCAGGTTCGGGCACTTCCGGCGGAAAAACCGGTGGAAGTTCATCGGGAGGCAGTCAGACAGTAAGCGGCGGGGCCGGTACGCTGATCTCCATCGCAAGCTCTAAGATTGGATGTCCTTATGTGTACGGTGCAAAAGGTCCTAATTCGTTTGACTGCTCCGGGTTTGTCTACTGGTGTTTGAATCAGGCCGGCGTGAGACAGAGCTACATTACATCATCAGGATGGCGGAACGTGGGGAAATATACGAAAATAACCAGCTTTAACAGCCTGCAGGCGGGAGATATTATTGTAGTCAGCGGTCATGTGGGAATTGTGGCAGGAGGCGGTACGGTTATTGATGCGTCTTCCAGCAATGGCCGGGTCGTACACCGTTCCTTAAGTTCCTGGTGGAGAAACAGCTTCATCTGCGGGTGGAGGATTTTTGGATAGGAAAATTTTCAAAATTTTCTCTCCAAATTTTGCTTGAATTATGAATCCAAATGAGTTATAATTTCTAACAGAAAGTGAATAAGTCTTCAGGGCAGGGTGAAAGTCCCTACCGGCGGTAAAGCCCGCGAGCCGAGAGGCATGATCCGGTGAGATTCCGGAGCCGACAGTATAGTCTGGATGGAAGAAGATAAGCGATAAATCGACGGTTGTATACCACAGAATCGACGAAAGCTCTGAGACGGGATATTCCTGTTTCAGAGTTTTTTGATACTACGGTAAAGTTGATTAGAAAAGTCCCTGAGGAGAGATTCTTCAGGGATTTTTTATTCTGCAGAGCGGAGGCAAAAGCCGGAGAGATGAACATGATGATAGAAGAATCACGGTATATGGAAAGAGCCGTCAGGCTGGCCCAAAAAGGACTGGGATGGGTGAATCCTAACCCTCTGGTGGGTGCTGTCATAGTAAAAGACGGAAGAATCATAGGTGAGGGATACCACCGAAAATGCGGGGATCTCCATGCGGAGCGCAATGCAATAGCATCTCTGACAGAGAGTGCTGCAGGCGCCGTCATGTATGTGACGCTGGAACCCTGCTGTCATTACGGAAGGACGCCGCCCTGCACGGAGGCCATAATCGAGCAGAAGATCGCAAAGGTAGTCGTGGGTTCGAAAGATCCTAATCCCCAGGTTGCAGGAAAAGGGATTGAGACACTGCGCAGAGCCGGGATAGAGGTTGTGGAAGACTTTATGAAGGATGAGTGCGATCAGCTGAATCCTGTATTTTTTCATTATATAACTACAAAAACCCCCTACCTAGTCATGAAATACGCCATGACTGCCGACGGAAAAATCGCAACCAAAACAGGGGCTTCCCGGTGGATCACCGGCGAAAAGGCGCGGATGGCAGTGCATGAGATGCGGCACGCATACATGGGGATTATGGCAGGAATAGGTACGGTTTTGGCAGACGATCCGATGCTTAATGTACGCTTAAGCGGGAAGAAAAGTCCTGTACGCATTATCTGCGACAGCCGGCTGAGGATTCCTGAGGACAGCAGGATCTGTAAAACAGCACAGGAATACAGGACGATAGTGGCATGCGGCAGTCTGGAACAGGAGACGAAAAAAAAAGCGGCGGCTTTGGAGAAGCTGGGGATTCAGGTAGTCTCCTTTCCTGGCAGCACCGGAAAAGTAGATTTGAAAAGACTGATGGAGTATCTGGGAAGCCAGGGTATAGACAGTATTCTGCTTGAGGGAGGAGCCGGACTGAATGACAGTGCACTGCAGGCCGGAATCGTCAAAGAAATCAAAGTATTTATGGCCCCCAAAATATTCGGAGGGGAAGCGGCTCCAGGGCCGGTAGAGGGTATTGGAATCGAAGAAACGGACCAGGCAGTCTTTTTGGAACTGGAGAATATTTCCCGAATGGGAGAGGACATTTTGATGGAGTACAGAGTAAAATCAGGTGACTAAAAGCGGAAAACCAAAAAGAGGGAGGATGTATGTTTACCGGAATTGTAGAAGAGACAGGAAGGATCCGCCAGGTTTCCCTTGAGGGCAGTTCAGGAAAAATCGCGGTCGAGGCATTTAAAGTCCTGGAGGGAACACAGATAGGAGACAGCATTGCAGTCAACGGAGTGTGTCTTACGGTGATCTCTCTGGCGAGCAGAGGTTTTACGGCAGACGTTATGGCGGAGACCATAAGACGGAGCAACCTGGGCCTGCTAAAGCCGGGGGACGCCGTGAATCTGGAGAGGGCAATGGCGGCCGACGGCAGATTCGGGGGTCATATGGTGGCGGGGCACATAGACGGAACCGGAGTCATAAAATCCTGCCGGCGGGAAGAAAACGCAGTATGGGTGACTGTGGGAACGGGGCCGGAGATTCTGCGCCTGATAATAGAGAAAGGCTCCGTCTGCATTGACGGAATCAGTCTGACGGTGGCCAAAGTGGAAAGAGATTCTTTTCAGGTGTCAGTGATACCCCACACGGGGGCTGAGACCACACTGTTGAAGCGACGGGCAGGGGATATTGTAAATCTGGAAAACGATATGGTGGCAAAATATGTGGAGAAACTTTTGACTTTGGGAAGTTCCGATTTGGAGAAAACTAATTCAGGGAGGATTACCATGGAGTTTCTGGAGGAATATCTGTAGAGAAGTACAAGTAAGAAACACAGTAAAGGGTTAAAGCGAGGGGAGATTTTATTATGGATGTAAAGTTTAATACCATTGAAGAAGCTTTGGAAGACTTGAGGGCCGGAAAGATGATTCTGGCTACCGATGATCCGGACAGGGAAAACGAAGGAGATCTCATATGTGCAGCCGAATTCGCGACTCAGAGCAACATTAATTTTATGGCATGCCACGGGAAAGGGCTGATCTGCACGCCTATGAGCGCCGAGATAGCTGCAAGGTTAGGGCTCCCCCCCATGGTAGCGGAGAACACGGATAATCATGAGACGGCATTTACAGTGTCCATTGATCATGTGGAGACTACCACCGGAATTTCGGCTGCCGAGCGCTCCTTTACCATGATGAAATGTGTGGATGAAAGTACCAGGCCGGAACAGCTGCGCAGGCCGGGCCATGTCTTTCCGCTTATTTCCAGAAGGGGAGGCGTTCTGGTGAGAGGCGGTCACACGGAGGCCACGGTTGATCTGATGCGTCTGGCAGGCCTGAAACAGTGCGGGGTGTGCTGCGAAATCATGGAAGACGACGGAACTATGATGAGAACCCCCAGTCTGTGGAAGCTGGCTGCCCAATACGGACTGAAATTCATTACTATAAAGGATCTTCAGAATTATTGCCGGATACACGAAAAGCATGTGGTCTGCGAAGCATGTGCGGATATGCCAACAGAGTATGGGCATTTCCGGGTTTATGGGTATGTGAATGATATTACCGGAGAGCATCATGTGGCCCTGGTGAAGGGGGAGATCGGAGACGGGGAGAATATCCTCTGCCGGGTACATTCCGAGTGCCTCACAGGCGATACGTTCGGCTCTCTCCGATGTGACTGCGGGAAACAGCTTCAGAAAGCCATGGAGATGGTGGAGGCTGAGGGAAGGGGGATCGTGCTGTACATGCGCCAGGAAGGCAGAGGAATAGGCCTTATAAATAAATTAAAGGCATATGAACTGCAGGAGCAGGGAATGGATACGGTGGAGGCCAATCTGCGTCTTGGGTTTGCCCCGGATTTGAGGGAATACTGGGTGGGAGCCCAGATTCTGGCGGATCTGGGAACGAAATCCCTGCGGCTTCTTACCAACAATCCGGAAAAAGTTTACGGACTCGAGGACTTTGGTCTGACAATCAAGGAGAGAATTCCCATTGAGATTGCACCGCAGCAGTACGATGCATTCTATATGAAGACCAAGCAGGAGAAGATGGGACATATTTTTCAAAAAATTCATGTATAAGAGCAGGAGGAAAAGGCAATGAAAGAGATTCAGGTACTGGAAGGAAAAGTTGTAGCGCCGGAGGGAATGAAGGTTGGCATTGTGGCAGCCAGATTCAATGAGATTATTGTCAATAAGCTGCTGGGAGGCGCCGTGGACGGATTGGTCCGCCACGGCGTGGAAGAGGCCAATATAACGGCGGCCTGGGTTCCGGGAGCTTTTGAGATTCCCGTTACAGCAGTGAGAATGGCAAAATCCGGGAAATACGATGCGGTGATCTGTGTGGGCGCGGTGATCCGGGGGGACACGACCCATTACGATTATGTCTGCAATGAGGTGTCAAAAGGCATCGCTCAAGTGGGGCTGTCAACGGGCGTTCCTGTACTGTTCGGAGTGATTACCACGGAAAATATTGAGCAGGCCATCGCTCGGGCGGGAAGCAAGGCAGGCAATAAGGGATACGACTGTGCGCTGTCCGCCATTGAGATGGTGAATCTGCTGGGACAGATGTAAAAAGAACCGGGGAAGGAGCGGGACTCCATCCCCGGTTTTTATGGCTGCTTTAAGACAGGAAATCCTGTCTGCACCTTAAAGAGATCGCCGTCAATATATATATCAAACATACCGCCCAAAAGATGGGTCAGATCCTTGGCAATGGAAAGTCCGAGGCCGCTGCCCTCTGAGGTGCGTGCCACATCCCCACGGACGAAACGCTCAGTCAGCTCGTCCGCATTGATGTTGAGAGGGTTGGCAGACACATTTTTAATGGTAAAATACACGTAGTCGTCTCTTCGTGTCACATCCACATAGATGCGGCTGTTTTCCATGGCATACTTGAACGCGTTATTGTAGAGATTTTCCAGAACACGCCACAGCCGCCGCCCGTCGGCGGCGATGAGAATGGTGTCGGAGGGCAAGCCGGACACCAGTTCCAGATGACGGATCGCGAATTTTTCCTCGAACTCCCCGTTGGTCTGATGGATCAGCTCAACCAGATCAATGTTGGCGATATCCAGCTTCAGGTTTCCGGAGCTGGCCTTGGAGGCTTCCACCAGATCTTCGGTCAGATTTTTCAGGCGCTGAGACTTCTGCTCCAGGATCTCCAGATAGCGCTGAATCTTCTCGTCCTGAATTTTCTCCCGCTTTAGCAGATCCACATAGTTAATAATGGATGTGAGGGGCGTCTTGATATCATGGGACACATTGGTGATCAGGTCTGCTTTTAGACGCTCACTTTTTACTTTTTCCTGCAGTGCCGTATCCAGGCCGTCCCCCAGATTATTCAGGGTTTTGGCCAGACTGGCTCCCTTTCCTGAAAAACCGGTGGTGTCAATTTTATAACTGGTTTCCCCCTCTGACATCTTAAAGATACCAAAAGCAATCTTCTCGTTTTCACCTGCGTCACGGTAGAGAAGGAGGAAGGTCCAAAGCTGGAAACCTATCAGCACAACGGCAGGAACCAGATACAGATAGGGAACCAGAAGAAAGTTCCTGTGCTTATACAAATAGTAAATGGTATAGATCAATGCCATGTTGACACCAAGATATCCGAGGAAGCATGCAGTCAGACGTACGGGAAACGTAGTGCCGTTGAGAGAAGCCACTGTCCACCGCCAGGAGCGGCAGATGAGACTGTCATGCCACAGAGATTGGGCCTTATATTGGCGCAGCAGGCTGAAACCCTCCACAAGGCAGATGAGATACGATCCGACGACCTCAAACACTGCCAGAAAAAAGTCGCGGTGGTTTTGGGTTACCAGAAGGTGTGCCAGACGAATTCCCATACTGTCCCGGAGACAGCTCCAGGACCACAGGCAGCAGACTGCCAGCAGCAGACTGCACTCCATTGGAATGTGGTCGAATGTGTTCAGGGACACAGCCGTCCGATCCAAAGTCGGATAGCCGGCCAGATATATGAGCCATCCCAGCGTGACCAGAAGGCCTCCGGCACCCAGGGCGAAAAAGATCAGCCCGGTTATATAATTCACTCTCACTTTGGTGTAGGCGTTGTGGGCTATGGAGTAAGGGTCTGTGTTGGGATACCGGGTGTCGAGACCCAGAATAATATAATAGTCGTTGTTGCCATAGAGATTGTAATTTTCCAGTTCGGACGTAATGTTGCTGGGGATGTATTTTAAGTTGGTGTCAATGAGGATAGAGTCCCCGGACAGATAGAGATACCGCCCCAGATTTTTCATGTCAGCGATAGGGTACTGGCTGGCATTGGTGTAAAGTTTCTGCTGTCCGTTTTCATCCATGTAGGAGACCTGAAAATACAGGTTGGAAGGCCTGTCCATATAATTATACTGGATCTGATAGTATTCTCCCAGAATTGTCAGGACTTCCAGAGACAGTTCTTCTCTGGTGGCGTAAGCGTCGCCGGGCTCGGTGTAGTGATCCGCCGCGTTGGGATCATAAGCCTTCCATTCGATCAGGGGAATAGCCGCGTTGCGGGTCTCCCTTTCCGGTACGGCAGGGCCTCCTGCCACCTCGAAAGAGTCGGTTAGGTAGTATCCCCAGCTTTTGGCCTCCCGAATCATATCGTTTAAATTATAGATCAGGGTCTTTCCGGAGCTGAAGGTAACACAGACCATGTCCTTATTGTAATCCAGTTTTCCGTCGGTCTCAAACAGGTCCTTGTATTTGACATATTTGAAGATCATCTCCACATCGGATTCCAGCTGTTCGGTAAAGGGCAGGGTGTCGGCATAGGACTCCTCGTGAATCCAGCTCAGCCCCCTTCCGTAGTTTTCATTAAAATAGATAAATGAAATGCCGGTAAAAAACAGGCAGAGGAAGAGTCCGTGAAGCAAAAGGGAGCACTGCTTTTTCAGGCCCGCAGGCCAGCTCTTTTTTTTCATGGCAGCTCCTACTGTTTTTCAATCTTGTAGCCCACACCCCAGACTACCTTCAGATAGCGGGGTTCACGGGGATTGATCTCGATTTTTTCCCGTATATGACGGATATGTACGGCTACGGTGTTGTCGGCTCCAATGGCCTCCTCATTCCAGATCTGTTCATAGATCTCATCAATGGAGAACACCTTTCCCGCATTTTTAACCAGAAGCAGCAGGATGTTGTACTCGATAGGAGTCAGCTTAATGGGTTCGCCGTCGACAAAGACCTCCTTGTTGTCGTCATGGATCAGAAGCCCTCCGCATTTGTATACATTCTCCGTGGTATTCTGGGTCAGGTTGCCCAACTGGGTATAGCGGCGGATGTGGGACTTAACCCTGGCCACCAGCTCCAGAGGATTAAAGGGTTTGGTAATGTAATCATCGGCTCCGATGTTAAGTCCGAGGATCTTGTCATTGTCCTCGGACTTGGCGGATAGGATGATGATGGGAATGCTGCTGCTCTCACGGACCTTAAGGGTGGTGCGGATACCGTCCAGACCAGGCATCATTACATCCACAATCATCAGATCTACCTGATTCACATCCAGAAGCTCCAGGGCATCATAGCCGTCGTAGGCCTTGATGACCTGGAAACCCTCTCCGGTGAGATAGATGTCAATAGCTTCTACAATTTGTTTATCATCATCACAAACAAGAATTGTCTGCATATAAATTCCTCCAGTATTGTATCCTGCCCTGTTTAAAATCTGAAGATTGCGGTTCCATAAGCCGGCAGAGGATAGGCAAAGGAGAAAGGCTGGTCGTCACATTCAGATTTGGTTGAGCGGTAGGTTACCTTATCGTCGCCTGTCTTATACAGGCCATGGGTCTGATCCAGGATCAGGGAGTAATTCCCCCGTTTCGGGACGCCGACCCGGTACTCCGGTCTCGCAACGGGAGTAAAGTTGCAGATAAACAGCAGGTTCTGTTTGCCGGTCTTACTGCGGCGGATGAAACTGAAGATGCTGCGGTCTCCGTCATTGGCATTGATCCACTGAAATCCGTCCCAGTCGTAGTCAAGGCTGTGCATGGCCGGATACTTTTTGTATATGTGAAGCAGATCTTTAAAATATTCATGTAAATCGCGGTGAAGAGGCTCCTCGGCCAGATACCAGTCCAGGGAAACCTTCTCGTCCCACTCGTGAAGCTGTCCGAAATCCTGCCCCATGAACAGAAGTTTTTTGCCTGGATGGCCCATCATAAATGTGTATCCCACCTTTAGATTCGCGAACTTATCGTCATGAAGGCCGGGCATTTTGTTGATCATGGAACACTTCAGATGAACTACCTCGTCATGGGAGAGAACCAGGATAAAATTCTCGCTGGTGGCGTAGGTCATACCGAAGGTCATCTTATTGTGATTATATTTGCGGAAATAAGGATCCAGCTTCATATATTCCAGGAAATCATGCATCCATCCCATATTCCATTTGAAGCGGAAGCCCAGTCCGCCGTCCTCAGGCGTTCCGGTAACCATAGGCCACGCCGTGGATTCCTCGGCAATAACCATGGCTCCGCTGCAGCGCTGCTTTACAATGCTGTTTAAATGTTTAAAGAACTCTATGGCCTCCAGGTTCTTATTCTCTCCATACTTGTTGGGAACCCAGTTCCCCTGAGAGCGCCCGTAATCCAGATACAGCATGGAAGCCACCGCATCTACGCGGAGTCCGTCAATGTGGTATTCCTCAATCCAGTAGAGGGCGTTGGCAATCAGGAAATTCGAGACCTCATGTTTCTCATAGTCAAATACCTTGGTGCCCCAGTCCGGATGCTCGCCTTTTCGCGTGTCCGCATACTCATACAGAGGCTGGCCGTCAAAATCCGCCAGTCCATGGGTGTCTTTTGGGAAATGGGCAGGAACCCAGTCCAGAATAACGCCGATGCCCTTTTTGTGCAGATAGTTGACAAAGTACATAAACTCTTTGGCCGTGCCGTAGCGGGAGGTGGGGGCGTAATAGCCAGTCACCTGATATCCCCAGGAACCGTCGAAGGGATGCTCCGCGATTCCCATAAGCTCTACGTGGGTGTAGCCCATCTCCTTCACATAATCGGCCAGCTCATGGGCTGCTTCTATGTAGGTGTAATACCCGTCCTTCTCTTCCCGGTTTTTCTTCTTCCAGGATCCGAGATGGACTTCATAGATGGAGAGGGGGGAGGAGAGAAGGTCTGTCTCCTTTCTCTTTTTAAGCCATGTATCGTCCTTCCATGGGAAACCGGAGATATCGGCAGTGACAGAGGCGGTGCCGGGACGGTACTCGGCCTCAAAGGCATATGGATCAGCCTTAAACAGTACTTTTCCGCTGGACGTGGTAATGGCATACTTGTACAGCTGCCCTGTGCCGAGACCCGGAACAAACGCCTCATAGATACCGGAAGTCCCCAACACTTCCATAGGAGTCGCATCCGGATCCCAGCCATTGAAATCTCCCACAACGCTTACGGACTGCGCATGAGGCGCCCACACAGCGAAATACATGCCCTCTTTCTTCCGATAGATTTTAGGATGGGCGCCAAGTTTTTCATAGATTTTGTAGTGGGTTCCTTCTCCGTAGAGATATCGGTCTGTTTCCGTGATGATACCTGTGCCAAGTTCTTTTTTGCTGCGTGCCATAACTTTCTCCTCCATAGATCCTTAAACAACCCCCCGGTTGTTCTCTGATAGTAAGCCGTCCTTTCCAGGCTTGCCGTGGCAAGTGCCGCAACAGGTATCTTCTATGCGTCAGCCTCCAGATTCTTGAACCTGCGCAGCAGGAACTGATACCGCAGCTGTGCGGCGTTGAGTTCATAGATATAGCAGTCAATAAGAGTCGGATCAACCACCTGTTCAAAATGATTCCGCGCGGAATCTATGCTGTGGCGTGTCTGCTCAATCTGTGCCCGGAGAGCCTGTCTTTCCCGAAAACGGATCAGGGCCGCGCTTAATTTTTTTCCATGTTTCATAATTACGTCATCTCCTGAAAAATTTAATACCATATAAACACAGTATCCCTGAAAATGGAATTATTATACATGGAAGTCAACTCTATTTTACCATTTTACCAGAGGATGGTCAACGGAGAGTAAATAAAAAAGCAGTCGGAAAAGACAAAAAAACTATTGACATTTTTTCCAAATCCATGCATAATAAAAGAACAGTCAGCACTATTCAGAGATAATCAATTTGCCAATTCGTTTTACAGCCTGTTTCAGGCAGCGATTTCCACAGGAAAAGGATGAAAGACAGTTTAAGGAGGTGGGGTGTTTATTTTTGCGAATTCAGCGCTTTTGCTGGTTACATTGACAGTGGGAGCATGGTATGACATCAGGGAGCATAGGATTCCCAACTGGTGGTGTGTTCTGGCCTGCGTGTGCGGTCTTGGGATAACGTGGCTGAGAGCACCTGCAGGGGAAGGGATATGGCTGTCAGCGCTCTATATTGTAAGACTTTTGACAATTACTGCGGTATGGTTTCCACTGTTTTGCCTCCGCATGATAGGGGCAGGGGATGTGAAACTGATGGCATTGACTGCCGGTTTCCTGGGATTTAGGCCGGGAGCAAATGTAATATTGTATGGATTTTTTATCGGAGCCATTCTGGCTTTTCTGAAAATGCTGGTGTACAGAAACCTGCATCAGCGTCTTGTGTTTTTTTTCGCCTATATCAGGCGATTATTCCTGACGAAAGAACCTTTGCCCTATTATCAGGCATCGCGGGACGGAAAGAGTGCGGTGATTCCTCTGGCTGCCTGCCTTCTGGCAGGTTACATGTGGTATCTGGCAGCGGTTCTGTTTTTGAGATAAAAGCATTATTTCGGAAAATACAGCTGACTGTAAATATACTGAGAAGGAGGCAGCATGGAAAAAATTATGGCGGTCTGCGATGTGGACGCCTGTTATGCAGAACGGTTTGCGGATGTGGTAAACCAGAAAGAGAAGGTACCCTTTACCGTAGTACCCTTTGCTTCCCTGGAACTGGTGAAGGAATACGCCGGAGAGCATCAGATAGAGATTCTTCTTGTGAGCAACAGTGTTCTGCCCGAACAACTGGAGGGAATCAGGGCTCAGGCAGTGGTTACCCTGGCGGAGGGAGAAGTTGTGTCCGCCACGGGAAGCTATCCCAGCGTATATAAATATCAGTCTACAGATAATGTAATACGGGAGGTTATGACGTATTACTGCGAGAAGCCTCAGCCGATGCTGGTGGCTGTGGGAAAGAAAGCGAAGGTGATTGCTGTCTATTCCCCGGCGAATCGGTGTCTGAAGACATCCCTGGCCCTCACCATGGGCCAGCAGCTGGCCAGGGACGGCAAGGTGCTCTATGTGAATTTTGAGATCTTTTCCGGTTTCGGAAGCCTTATTGAGGGCGGCGGAAAGGGGGATCTGTCTGATATACTGTACTTTTCCCGGCAGGAGAATTTTGGGGTTATGCGATTAAAAAGCATCGTGTATAACTGGAAGGACATGGATTATATTCCTCCGGTGAGATATCCGGAAGATTTGGAACAGCTGACAGGGGAGGAGGCAGCCGGACTGGTAGAGCGGCTGGCGTCAGAGTGCGGGTACGAATACGTAATAGTAGATTTGGGACAGGCTTTTTGCAATATAATCCCTCTGTTGGAAATCAGTGATGCTGTGTACATGCCGGTGAAGGAGGACGGCGTCTCCTGCGCAAAGCTGGAGGAGTTTGACGAGTATTTGAATATAACCCATAGAGAAGGGATGCGGGAAAAGATTCTGCGGGTAAAACTGCCGTATCACAGCAGCTTTGGGAGAAGAGATACATACATGGAGCAGCTTCTGTGGGGAGAACTGGGAGATTATGTGAGAAAACTGCTGAAAGGAGTGCCGTGGAAGTAACAGGGAAAAAGCACAGAGGAAAGGAGCGTTATGGAGTACAAGGCCGGAGCGGCTGAGAGGCAGAAATACGGCAGAAATTTCAGAGGAATCCGGGAGGAGCTGAGACAGCTTATTCGGGAGGAGGTGAATGCCGGAAGGAAGACTACGGATGAGGAGCTGTATGAGATCATAGATGATCTGATTATGAAGAAAGGCGAGGAGGAGTATCTTCCCTTAAAGGAAAGAATCGAGATGCGCACAGGCCTGTTCAACTCCTTTCGGAAGCTGGATATTCTGCAGCAGCTTCTGGATGATCCCGATATTACGGAGGTCATGATAAATGGTCCCAATCATATTTTTATGGAGCGGAAAGGGACTATGGAACTCTGGAATCAGGAGTTTGATTCCCCTGAACAGCTGGAGGATATGATTCAGCAGATGGTAAGCAGAGTCAACCGGACCGTCAATGTGGCATCGCCCATAGCGGATGCGAGGCTCCCGGACGGATCGAGAGTGCATGTGGTATTGCCGCCTGTATCCATGGACGGCCCGGCTGTGACGATCCGGAAATTTCCCAGAAAGATCACCATGGAAACGCTGATTCAGTGCGGGACAGTCAGCCAGGAGGCGGCGGAATTTTTGAAAAAGCTGGTGCGATGCGGTTACAATATTTTCATCAGCGGCGGAACCAATTCCGGTAAGACCACCTTTTTGAACGCTCTGTCGGCCTATATTCCCGGGGAGGAGCGGGTGATCACGATTGAGGATTCTGCGGAACTGCAGATTCAGCAGGTAAAGAATCTCATAAGGCTGGAGACCCGCATGGCCAATCCCCAGGGGGAAGGAGCTATTGCCATCGGGGATTTGATCCGGGCATCTCTGCGTATGAATCCGGACAGGATTATTGTGGGAGAGGTCAGAGGGAAAGAGGCTCTGGAACTGCTTAACAGCTATAATACAGGCCATGACGGCGGGATGAGCACGGGGCACGGCAACAGTCCGGCTGATATGCTGGCCCGGCTGGAGACTATGGTCCTTATGGGAGCAGACCTGCCCCTGGGGGCCATCAGGAGTCAGATAGCGTCGGCGCTGGATATTCTGATACACCTGGGAAGGCTTCGGGACAAAAGCAGAAAGGTATTGTGGATTACGGAGGTAGACGGCTATGAGGAAGGTGAGATTCGGCTTCACTCCCTCTATGAATTTCAGGAAGAGCGGGATGGAGAGAACAAAGACCAGCAGCGTGGAGGGAGGCAGAGGGAAGATGGGAAAGAAGGGGCCGGGAGACAATCAGTGTCCGGAAGACTCAGAAAAAAGGGGGAGCTTAGGCACCGGGAGAAACTTTGGATGGCCGGTGAGGCCCTGTAGATCCCAGGATGTTATCGGCTCCATGGGAATCTGCCAGTGGCTGCTGGGAGCCGGGGAAGGCATCCTGATGGCAGCAGCGGCAGCTTACGGATTTTACCGGAGTATAACGGCTTTTATACTTTTTCTCATTCCGGCCTGTGCATATCTGCGGGTTTATAAAAGGGTGTGGAGACAGAAGCGGCTTGCCTGTCTGGAGAGACAGTTTAAGGAGGCTATCCGGATACTGGCAGGGTCCTTAAGTGCAGGCTATTCCGTGGAAAATGCCATTGCGGTGGGCTGCGGAGAACTGGAACGGCTTTATGGACCGGACGAAATGATAGTCAGGGAGTTTGTCCATATGAGGGAACAGATGAATCTGAATGAGTCTGTGGAAAAGGTAATGCAGGAATTTGCCGGACGCAGCGGGCTGGAGGAGGCAGAGCGATTTGCCCAGATTTTCCGGATCGCGAAACGCAGCGGCGGGCGTCTGGTACCGGTGATATGCCACACGGTTTCGGTCATGGAGGATCGAAGCCAGGTGAAAGAGGAGATCCGCACCATGACTGCGTCCGTCCGGTATGAGCAGAAGATTATGACAGTGATACCGTTTCTCATGATACTTTACATAGACGTGACGTCTCCCGGCTTTTTCCACGGAATGTACGAGACCATGCTGGGCCGTCTGATTATGAGCGGCTGCTTGGCCATGTATCTGCTGTCCTGCTGGCTGTCACAGAAGATCCTGGATATACGGATAGGATAGGGGCAGTTATGATTGTGAGTCGGATAGGACGATGGAAAAAACAGATTATCTGCATCGCCGGGGGATTTGCCATATGGGGAGCAGCCGTGTATGGGGAGACGGCGGACAATTCTTTGGGGCAGGGATATCTGGAGAGAGGAGGTTATGGGGAAGATAACCGGCATTATGAGATCGTGGCGGAGGGAATAGGCGAAGAGCCCATATCCTGCATCGTGGAGATATCGCCGGTACAATACAGCGCGGAAGAGGCCGCTGAGATTATGGAGACGCTTTCTCTTGAGCTGCCCCGGATGATTTTGGGGGAGAACAGGAGCCTGGACCAGGTAAGAACCGATCTGAATCTGCCGGATTCATTTGAAGGAACCGGTATTTGGTGTGTGTGGCAAAGCAGGGACCCGGAGATCATAGATTCTTATGGGAAAATAACGGCGGAAAAGATCGGGGAGGAGGGTGTACAGGCAGTATTGGGGGTTACACTGACGGACGGAAACCACAGAAAGGAGGGAGAGATTGAGATCCGGGTTTGTCCGGTGCTGTTAAGCGATGACGAAAAGGCATCTTCGCAGTTAAGGGAATTAATACAGAACGCCGATCAGCAAAATCCGGATAACAGAAAGGTGATGCTGCCTAGGGAATACAATGGAAAGACCGTGAGATACCGGGAGGCCCGTTCTTCCGAATATTGGATTCTTCCGTTTTTGGGCATTGCGCTGGCAGTGCTGCTTTACGGACGGGAAAAATCCAGAGAGGAAGAAGCGAAAAAGAAGCGGAAGCAGATGCTTGCACTGGATTATGCGGATGTAGTATATCAGCTGATGGTGTATATTGGCGCAGGGCTTACAGTGAGAAAAGCCTGGGAGTGTATTGTTGAAAATTATGAGAGAAGAAGAGAGGCAGAAGGGATGCATGCCCGGCCGGCCTATGAGGAGATGGCTCTGACTTTGAATCGGATTCGCTGCGGCGAACCGGAAGGCGCTGCCATTGAGGCATTCGGAAGGCGCTGCCAAGTGCAGTCTTACATGAAGCTGGCAAGCCTTCTGGAGCAGAACAGAAGGACGGGGACAAAAAATCTGAAGCAGCTGCTGGAACAGGAGATGATCACAGCATGGGAGGAACAAAAACATACGGCGAGGCGTATGGGGGAGGAGGCAGGAACGCGTCTTCTGGTACCTCTGTTTCTCATGCTGGCAGTGGTGATGGTGATTATTATGGTTCCGGCGCTTATGGCGGTGCAGTAAGAGTTTATGAAAACATGTACTTTAGATACAGCGAAATACGAGTAGGAGGAAAAACGAATGCGGGAAGAATGGAGAGCGTTTTTAATCGAAGAAGACGGGATCGGAGTGATTGAAGTTGTATTGATACTGGTGGTACTGGTAGGCCTGGTGATCATTTTTAAGCGACAGATTACCACACTGTTAGAAGGAATATTTAAGGAAATCGAAAAGCAGACCAAAGAGGTATATTGATGAAGAAAAGCGGAGAGATCACCGTGTTCTTAAGCATGTGTCTGCTGTGCATATCGGCCCTCCTCTGCGTTATGCTGGAATCGGCGAGAACAGCCGGTTCCAGATACTACTTACAGGTAGCGGCGGGGAGGGCTCTGGATACACTGTTCAGCCGATATCATCGTCGCCTCTGGGATGAGTACCGAATTTTTGCACTGGAGTACGGAGCGGAGGAAGAGGTGGTGCAGAACCTGGAAAATTATATAAATGAATATCTGTCTGTGGATAACTGGTATCCCATGAAGCTGGATGAGGTGGATGTAACCTGTCTGACAGGGATTGGTGACCATGGAGGTGAATATCTGAAAGAGGAAGTGCTTGACTATATGAGATACGGTGCTGTGGGGGAGCTGTTTATAGAACCTGAACAGGGAGAACAGTTTATAAAAGACATGGCAGAGGCCGCCGGGGTTCATTCCCTGTCAGGGTCATACAACAGGCAGGAGAGGGCGGCGAGGCAGCTGGAGGAGAGTGTGGAAAAACTTGTTATGAATGTCCGGGAGCAGGAAGAGATAGGGGAAGAAATAGCGAATGCTCTTGGGAGAAACAGCAAACGTGCATTTTTTAAGGCGGCGGGACATTATCGGAGCGTGTCGGAGCAGTATCCCAGGCTGATGCGGCAGTATGAGCGGAATGCAGAGATACTGGCCGGCATGCAGCGGCAATGCCAGACGGAGTTCCATAAGGTACAGCCTGATTTGCAGGACAATCGGGAAGAACTTTTCAGGCGGCAGTGGGATCCCTACGATGACTATATTGCACAGGACGGGGAGCGAAGACAGGAGCTGGCCGGATGGGAGCACACGGTGGAGAGCAACAGGAGGCTTCTGGATGAGACGGAGGAGATGGTAAGGGACAGCGAAGAGGAGGAAGAGGATCAGGAGCTTTTATCTCTGGAAGCGGCAGCCCGGTACTGGCAGGAATGGTATACGGAAATCCATATGGGGGTGAAAGGCGGGGCAGGGGATAAAGAGAAGCAGAATCTTTTAGACCAGGTAAAGAGACTGGCGGAAGGTGGGCTGCTGGAGGCTGTGATGCCGGAAGGGACGGCTGTCTCGACAGGGCTTCTGCCGGCAGAGGGCTTTCCGTCAAAGGAGAAATCCGGAGAGAAGGAGAAAGAAACAAAAATTGACAGCATATCTCAGCGGGTGATAACAGGAGAATACTGCGGCAGTTTTTTTACCAATGCGCTTAGTACCGAGAAACATCCGGTACAGTACGAACTGGAATACCTGCTTAAAGGTTCCTTTAAGGACAGGGAAAACCTGGAGGAAACAGTAACAGAGATTTTTGCCGTGCGGGAAGGGCTGAATCTGATACATATTCTTTCGGATGCCCAAAAGAGGCAGGAGGCGGAGGCGTTGGCCCTTGTGATTACAGGAAGTACGGGTATGGTGCCGCTGGTAAAGATTGTGGCATGTGTTGTAATGGGTATATGGGCAGCAGGGGAATCTCTTCAGGATCTGAGGATTCTTATGTCCGGAGGAAAAGTACCTTTATGGAAACAGAAAGATGACTGGAATGTAAACCTGGAGGGTGTTCTCAATATGGGACGTGGTGTGATGCCCGACACCGGTCTGTCCCGGGAGAAAGGATTTAGCTATGAAGAGTATGTAAAGCTGCTCCTTTTAAAACAGAATCCGCAGGTAAAATACATGAGAATGCTGGATGTGATGCAGATGAATATCCGGCGTGAGGAACCTGGATTCTCCCTGATGAAATGTGCATACCGTGTGGATATGCAGGCAGAGGCATGTGGAAAACATGTATTTTTCACATTGCCTTTTGTGGAAACCTTTGTAAACGGAAGAGAAGGTTATACACTGAAAGTTACAGGAGAAAAAGCATATTAAAGGGCATACAGGCCCGGATGAAACGGAGGTGGAAAGGGATGCCTTTTTTCTGTAAGACTCTTAAAAAATCTGTAGAAACAGGCGTGACTCTCCAAGTACGAATTCCCCAGACTGAAATGAATAAAGACAGAAAAAGGGTGTCCTTTTCTGCCTCCGCAAGCCTGACGCTGGAGGCTGCTCTGGTGCTGCCGCTGCTTCTGTATGCGGGGGTAATCCTTATAACACTTTTCAGGGTAATGGATATCCATAGGCAGGTGCAGGCCAGAGTGGAGAAAGTCGGCGGGGAGATAAGTCAGGCGGCATATATGCTGGAATATACGGGAACCGGCAGCTTTTTAGGGACTGTATCGGCCTACGGGTATGCGGAGGCGGCCCTGCGCAGGGAGCTGGAGCAGCTTCCGGTGGACAGGTTGACACTGCTGAGATCCCATTTACTGGAGGATGGGGAGACGGTAGATTTGGTTGTGGACTATGAAATCTCCATGCCGTTTTCCGTTCTGGGACGAAGGGCAGTAAAGCAGACAAACAGGAGCTTCGGCAGAGCCTGGATAGGCACAGAGGACAAAAATAAAATGCCAGGGGAAGCGGGGGAGGATGAGACGGTGGTATATGTGGGGAAAAACAGTACCCGTTACCATATAAGCCGGACATGCCATTACCTGTATAATGATCTGACGGCGGTGCCATTGAAGGATATAGAGGCACAGCGCAATGAGAACGGAAGCCGATACTCACCCTGCGTGAGATGCCGAAACCAGACCGCATTGGAGGTCTATATTATGCCGTCAGGCAGGCATTACCATACCAGTTCGTCCTGTTCGGCAATTCGTGCGTATGTCAGCACGGTTTCAAAGTCAGAGGTGGAACATCTGGGGCCGTGCTCTTACTGCCGGAAAAACAGGGACAGATAAAATATGAGATATAAAACGGGGAGGGAAACTATGAGGCTGGTTTGGTTTTTATGCCTGACGGCAGCGGCAATATCGGATGTGAAGGAGAGAACGGTTTCTTACAGGATTTTGATAATATGCGGTGTATGTGGTGCTTTGTACGGTTGGAAAACAGGAATCGCCGGCCACGCTGCAGGGGTGATTTTGGGATTTGGAATACTGACGCTCAGCAAAGGGACGCGGGGAGCAGTGGGAGAAGGCGACGGATGGTTTTTGGCAGCCAGCGCCGGGTACCTGGAGCCGGGGGAAATCTGGATTCTTCTGTTGGGAGGCCTGGCAGTCAGCTGGGTCTGGGGAGCCGGGATGATTTTATACAGGGCCTGCCATGGGAAGAGTGCCAACAAGGAAACGCTGCCGTTTCTGGCATGTCTGTGGCCGGCGGGAGTGTGGATTCTTTTGAGAAAGGAGGGAATTATGTGGCTGTTGGCAGCAGGCAGAGGCGTGTCGTTTCTGCAAGTATGACGGTTGAGGCTTCCTATGTGATGGCCCTGACCATTCTGGCCCTGGCTGTAATGATACGTGCATCTGGTTTTCAGCGTCAGAAAACAGTGGATGTGATGAATCTTCACTGCGCGGTGGAGAGGCTGCAGTACCGGGAAGATGAGAGACAGGCAGAGCTGCCATTTGGGCGGGTGGAGAGAGAAGGCGGACGGATAAAAGGATATACGAATACGGATAAATGGAAGAAAGAAATAGATGTAAAATTCAGTGAACCGGAGGAGATTTTGCGGAAACTAGCTGCCTTTCAGAAGAGAGGCGGTACACAAGAATGACAGATGAGAGGTATACAGGAACGTGGAAGTCCAATATTTAAGAGAAATGCGGCAGAATTATCTGATGATTCAGGTGGAGGAAGAACAGGGGCAGGGCTATGAGGCGCGAATGATGATCGGCAATACCATAGAGGGACTGCTGAGATTTCGGATGAAAAAGAACGACGGAACATGGAAGTTTTGCTATGAAATTACCTCCAAACAGCCCCTAAGCCGTGTACTGGAGAAGACTGCAGTCAATGCCTCCCAGATCAGACGGATGCTTTTGGAAATTGCTCGTACACTGACCAGAATGGAGGATTACCTGCTGAGCGAAGAACAGATTCTGATGGAGCCGGATTATATATACATAGATCCGGAAGACTATCACCCGTTCCTCTGTCTGGTGCCGGGGAAAAGAGGAAATTTTCCTCAGGAATTCAGCCTTTTTCTGCAGTTTCTTCTGGAAAAGGTAAACCATGAGGATAAAGAGGCGGTAGTACTGATTTACGGGCTGTACAGGGAGAGTCTGAAAGAAAATTACGGTCTTGATAATCTGCTGAGATGGGTGATGAAAGAAAATTATCCGAATATGGAGTATTCAGGTAAAAGCGAGAAATGTGAGACAATAGACGATAAGAAAATAGAATTGTGGGAAAGCAGTGCATCAGATGCAGATAGTAATCCGTCTCAGGAGAATTATCAGCAGGAATCAAGGCAGAATTTTGCAGTTCGGGATAAGTATCCGCAGTATTTTTATTTTCTGCCGGGAGCGGCAATGATTCTGGCAGCTGTGGGAATACGGTTCTTCTCAGGAAGGCAGAATCTGGTGCGGCACGGATACTGGATGGCCGCAGCAGGGGCCGCAATGCTGGCAGGCGGAGGCCTTTGGCGGGTATGGAGCCGTTTTTCGGATAAGAGAAAAAAACGGGCACAGCCTTCTGACGCAGCATCCCGGAATTCATCATCTTACACCCAGTTCACATCAATTAACAGCCAGTTATTTCATGACCAGACATCTTTGAGACGGACATCTGTTGGATCAACAGGAAATCCATCAATCAGCGATCAAAATCCCCAAATGAAAAAATCTGTCCAGCCAGGCCAGTGGCAGATGGTATTCGAAGAACCGGAAGACGAGGCGACGGAGGAGGTATTTATGCCCTGCGATTCCGGAAAGGAAGAGATGCACACAGTGCTGCTGTGGGATCAAAATGAAGCGGAGGAGAAGAGAAGCCTTGTAAGCCTGGACGGCGAAAGCAGTATCGTGCTGTCCTACTATCCTTTTATTATCGGAAAGCAGGAAGGAGTCTGTGATTATGTGTTGGATAAAAGCACCGTCAGCCGTCTCCACGTTCGAATCGATGAGGCAGAGGAGGGCTATCGGGTTACGGATTTAAACTCCACCAATGGAACCTTCATTAATGGCAGGCTTTTAGGTGCCAATGAGACCATGCTGGTACATCCGGGGGATGAGATAGGGGTGGCAGATTTAAAATTCCAGCTGAAATAAAAACCTTAACAAAACCAAAATCCTGTGATAGAATAAGGTTACATAAGTTTTAGGAGAGACCGGGAATGGAATTTGAGAGACACCGCAGAACTGCTTATGTAAACCTGGCTATCATAGCTGCGAATATAATCGGTTTTCTGTATCTGGAGACACAAGGTTCTACTGAGAATGCAGAGTTTATGATTGATTATGGAGCTTTGTTTGAACCGGCAGTTTTGTATGGAAAAGAATATTGGCGGCTTCTGACAGCGGTTTTTATGCATTTCGGTGTGGAACATCTGACCAATAATATGCTGATCCTGTTTGTTCTGGGGGATAACCTGGAACGGGCGCTTGGAAAGGTGAAATATGCCGTTTTTTACCTGATATGCGGAATCGGAGCCAATGTGGTTTCGCTTTGGGTAAATGTACTGCAGGGTGATTATGCCGTGTCGGCGGGGGCTTCCGGAGCAATCTTTGGTGTGATCGGAGGTCTGATGTATGCTGTGGCAGTCAACCGGGGACGGCTGGAAGACTTGAGTACCAGGCAGATGGTGATTTTGGCGGGGGTTTCTCTCTACCACGGTTTTACGGGCAGCGGGATCAATAATACGGCTCATGTATCAGGCTTGATACTGGGGATTATTATGGGAGCTGTTTTGTACCGGAAACCTAAAAGAAGAATCGGATGGATGGAGGAGAACATATGGTAAAAGATGATTGTATTTTCTGTAAACTTGCTAACGGGGTGATTCCGGCGGCATCTCTCTATGAAGACGATGATTTTCGTGTTATTTTAGATGCCAATCCGGCTTCTAAAGGACATGCTCTGATCCTGCCGAAACATCACTATCGGGATCTTACCGATCTGGATGAGGCAGTCGGAGCCAGGGCCTTAAGCGTGGCGGCAAAACTTGGAAAAGCCATGTTAAGCGGTTTAAATTGTACAGGTTTTAATCTGGTACAGAATAATGGGGAAACTGCCGGACAGACGGTTATGCATTTTCATATACATGTGATTCCCCGATACGAAGGCGGACCTGAGATGGTGGCCTGGAAACCAGGTTCAGTATCGCCGGAAGAAACAGAGAAAATTGTTGAGGCAGTAACGTCCAAGCTGTAGTCAGGAAGGTGCGCCGGACAGGCGCAGGCAGCAATTCCTGTAAAAATGATGAGAAACCTGAATATAGGAGAATACCATGCATCAAGAACAAAAGGAATTGTTGCAGGAACTGTATGAGACATATCAGAAGCCTCTTCGTCTGGCAGCGTTAAGTACAAGAGTACCTGCAAGTGAAGTTGATGACATTATCCAGGATACATTTGTCGCATTCATGTATAGTTACGGGGATGAATTTTCAGAATGGAGTGTAATTCGCAGAAAAGGTACGCTGATGAGGATTCTGAAAAATCGCTGCCATGATTATTTTCGAAGACTGGACAGGCATAAGGAAGTCAGCATAGATGATGAAGATGATTTTCAGACGCAGATGGAAATACTGGAGAGTCAGATAAAGCGGGATGTCAGCCACAATATGATTGAGGAAGAGGAACTTGGAAAAATCCGGGAAAGCATACGGGAGATGAGTTCGGCCCTGCGTGATGTGGCCATCCTCTATATGATAGAAGGACGGCCGCGGCAACAGGTGTGTGAGATTTTGGGAATCAGCGATTCCGTGTGCAGAATGAGAATATCCAGGATCCGAAGCTATATAAGAAATCTGCTTAAAGACATGGATCAACAGTCATGAACAGAACATTCTTGAATGAGATTTATGATTGTAGATATGGCATTGTTCAGATGACTTTCTTCCATTTTGCGGATGAAAGATACCCGATTAGTGTAAGTGCTGGTGATCGCCTGATACAGGTTGTCATCGGTCAGGGCTTCCTCCTCCAGAACCGTGCTGAACCCCTGGTTCGCGAATGAATGGGCGTTGAGGATCTGGTCTCCCCGGCTGGCAGCAGCAGACAGCGGAATGAGAACATTGGGTTTGCGCAGCGCCAGGATTTCACATATGGAGTTGGCGCCTGCCCTGGACACTACCAGATCAGCGGCGGCAAACAAGTGCTTTAACGGTTCATTCACATATTCATACTGTACATATCCATTGGTATCCGTAAAGCTTTCATCCAGATGGCCTTTCCCGCAGATATGTACTACCTGATAGTCAGGCAGCAGGCGGGGAAGGAGACTGCGCACCGCAGTGTTGACGGTTACAGAACCAAGACTTCCGCCGATAACCAGGATTACAGGCTTACTGGCTGAGAGAGATGCCAAACGGAGACCGGAAAGGCGATCTCCTTTAAGAAGTTCAGCCCGAATAGGGGAACCGGTCAGCACGGCTTTTTCTTCAGGAAGATAGCGCAGCGTCTCAGGAAAATTACAGCATACTTTTTTTGCAGAGGGAATGCACAGCTTATTGGCAAGTCCGGGTGTCATGTCAGACTCATGGATAATGGTTGGAATATGGTAATGTTTTGCGGCCAGAACTACAGGAACGGCCACAAAACCGCCCTTGGAGAAGACAACATCAGGCCTGAATTCCTTCAGGATCCGCAGGGCTTCGCCATATCCTTTCACAACACGGAAGGGATCGGAAAAGTTTTTAATATCAAAATAGCGGCGCAGTTTTCCGGAAGAAATTCCGCTGTAGGGTATTCCGATATTTTGGATAAGTTTTTTTTCGATTCCCTCGTAGGAACCAATATAACGGATTTCGTATCCAAGTTCCAGCAAGGAAGGAATCAGGGCCAGATTTGGTGTGACATGGCCGGCAGTTCCACCACCGGTTAAAACTATTTTTCTCATAAGAAGCGGCCTCCATTTTACAGAACACATGCCCAGACGGGCAACTATACACTTATTATACTAATCAATCACCGAAAAAAGTCAACCCTAAAAAATCCCCTATAAAAAATCATTTCCAGGAAACAGAATAAATATGCGAGGTAGCCCTATGAAGAAAAATGACAAAAGGCAACTGGACGACAACTTCATAGAGCAAAAGATAGCGGATGCCTTCGGGTATACGGATGAGAAGCTGGCCGCGGAACTGGATAAATTCATGGAAGAAGCTGCCGGTGAGAGAGGCCAGAGGCCCCCTGAGGCGCCGGAAGAAGAGTTCCGGAAGATTTTGGACATAGTGGAAAGGGAGAAGGACAGCCAAAAGAAAAACGGTTTACGGGTGAGGCGGCTGATTAAAGTGATGGCGGCCGTGGCAGTGTTGGGGAGTATGGTGCTTGGCGGCGGTATGTGGGTTGGGGCTAGGAAGACTAGGGTGTATGAGGAGCAAAAGCGAACGGATCTGGATAATGTAATTGTGTTCGACAATAATGACGATAATCTGATTGACGATACTGAGATTGAGGTGGAAGAGGCATATGAACAAATTCGCAAAGAGCTGGATATACCAGTTATGGAATTGTCGTATCTCCCTAAAGGAATGTCATTTTATCAACTAGTAATAAAAGAAGGAAAGAGTGTTTTGGCTTTCTTCTATAAAGAGCATGCATTTTTGTTTTATCAAGGGGTGAATCAAAATACAAGTTCTTTTAGTTTTGTATCTGATACGGAAGAATTAAAGAGTGTTTATAATACATTTTTAGATAGCGAAATACTAATTTATAAAGAGATTTTGGAAAATGGAAGTATTGAATTTAGTGCAAGAGTTGTGAAAAGTAATAATTATTATATTCTAGAAGGCGCCATCGAAGAGGACGAATTTGAGAAAGTTGTTTTAGGACTCAAATTTTATGATGATTAAGAGGAGAACAGATATGAAAAAAAAATTGATACAAATGTTTTGCGTAGTAGTACTTATGATAATAATGGGAGCAAATGCTGTTTATGCAAAAGAATCTTCTGTTTCTCAGAATGATAGCATAAAAAGTGAAGAAACTGTAATACAACCTAGAAGTCTTTATTTAGCAAGTGGAATTTCAGAAATTACAAATAAGGGAAATGGAGTTTTACACATTTATGCCGACTTTGCTTCATATCAGTCTGTTCCGTGGGCACAACTGGTAATTAAGCTAGAACGTACAAAAAGTGCATCTGAAGAGTATAAGTCTGTAAAGACATATACATATACATTTAAGGAAGAAGATCAGCCAGATGGTATTTTGATATATGGGAGTGCCGATTTTGATACATCTGCTTTTGCTACAGGCTATTATTATCGGCTAACATGTACTCATAAAGTGAAGACCCCAAGCGGCTCATATGAGACAAAAACAAGCCGGACCAACGGTGTTCTGCTCACCCCATACCCAGACTTCCGCAGCCCGGCAAAACCAAACTAAGAACCATAAGGCATAAGCTTTATCAATAGATCTAAAAGCCGCCCGGTAATCTCATATTTTTATAGATATGTCTCTTATCAAAAACCGTGTTACCACCCATGAAAAAAGAGATGTCCCAATAGAAAATATGAGACTAACCGGGCATTGTTTTGCCCGGGTTAGCTCCCCATTATACCAGTCTTTTTTCGACAATTTTTTCGATAATCATTTATTCTCTCTCAACCTTTACATCTCTCGCCAAATCTGCTATGATAAGAAAACCACCTCAGCGTTATCAGCCAGAACAGGCATCGCAGATCGATACCCCTGTTTTGATTCTGCTAACGCTTAATGTGTTGCGTTAAAATATACTGTTGAAATTTACACTGACATATAAAATAACAGTCATGTCCCACCATCAATCTGAATAAGGAGTAATAAACCCATGTATATAATAGCAGGACTTGGCAACCCAGGCAGGCAGTACGAGACCACCCGACACAATGTAGGCTTCCACGTTATAGATATTCTGGCCGATCGAATGGGAATCTGTGCAGACGAAAAAAAACACAAAGCCCTATGCGGACGCGGTATGCTGGAGGGCCGGAAAACAATCCTTTTGAAGCCGCAGACCTTTATGAATCTGAGCGGGGAGAGCATTCGCAGCGCAGTGGATTTCTACAAAGTGGAACCGGAGAATATCATTATTATATATGACGATATCAGTCTGGAGCCGGGGCAGCTTCGGATCCGGGGAAAAGGAAGCGCCGGGGGCCACAACGGAGTTAAAAATATCATCGCCCACCTGGGAACGCAGGAGTTTTTGCGAATAAAAGTGGGGATCGGGGAAAAGCCCAGGGGAATGGACCTGGCAGACTATGTTCTGAGCCGTTTCTCAAAGGGGGAGCAGGAGATGATGGAGGGGGCGTATAAAGAGGCGGCAGATGCGGCCGCCGTGCTCCTGAGCCAGGGTATTGCCGAGGCTATGAATCGTTTTAACGGAAAACGAAAGGCAGAGGAAGCATAGAAAAAGAAAGGGGAAAGCATGAGCAGTGTGTTTGCAAATCCGCTGACGGAGCTGGCGGAATACGAGGAGATGAACCGGGACTTGAACCATGCTAAAGGACCTGTTCAGATAAGCGGCTGTATGGATTCCCAGAAAGTTCATCTGATGCAGGAGGCGGGAGAGAGATTTCCGTGGAAGCTGGTGATCACATATGATGATTCCAGGGCAAAAGAGATCTATGAGGATTTCAGGTGCTTTCAGGAATCCGTGTGGCTCTACCCGTCCCGAGATCTGTTGTTCTATACTGCCGATATCCACGGAAATTTGCTGAAAAAACAGAGGCTTCAAGTCTTAAAACACCTGATTGAAGATAAGCAGGGAGTGGTGGTTACCACACTGGACGGGCTTATGGATCATCTTCTGCCCCTTTCCTCCATGAAAGAGCAGATCCTCACGGTGAAAGAGGGGGAATCGATCAATGTGGAGCAGTGGAAAAAACGGTTGGTTACCCTGGGCTATGAGCGTATGGCTCAGGTGGATGGTATGGGCCAGTTTTCCATAAGAGGCGGAATCATTGATGTGTTTCCTCTGACAGAGGAACTTCCCTTTCGAATAGAATTGTGGGACGACGAGGTGGATTCCATCCGGGTCTTCGATCTGGAAACACAGCGATCTCTGGAGAGAGTAGAGGAGGCCGTCCTGTATCCGGCATCAGAGCAGGTGCTGAGGGAGGAGCAGTTGGAGGACGGCATTCGGCGTGTACGGGAGGCAGGGGATAGACAGGAGAAGACGCTGAGGAAACAGATGAAGACAGAGGAGGCTCACAGGATTGCCGCCATTGTCAGGGAATTTGCTGAGGGAGTGGAATCGGGGTATGCCAGCAGCGGGCTGGACAGTTACCTGACCTATTTCTGTGACAATACAGTGTCCTTTGTGCAGTATTTTGGGGAAGAAGAGACAGCGATCTTTCTGGATGAGCCAGCCAGGCTGAAAGAGAAAGGGGAAACCGTGGAGACGGAATTCAGAGAAAGTATGGTCTCCAGGCTGGAGAAGGGCTATCTTCTGCCGGAGCAGACCGCGCTTTTATATACGGTAAAAGAGACTCTGGCCAGACTTTTGACTCCCCGCACGGTTATGATAACCGGATTGGAACAGCGCTTATCAGGGATGGCGGCGGAGAGGCGGTACAGTATCCAGGCCAAAAACATTAATTCCTACCAGAACGGATTTGAGCTGCTGATTAAAGATCTGAAGAGGTGGAAAAGAGAAAAATACAGAGTAGTCCTTCTGTCCGCATCTCACACCAGAGCCAGCCGTCTGGCCGGGGATTTAAGGGAGTACGAGCTAAGTGCTTTCTGCCCCGATGATGAAAACCGCCAGGTGAACCCCGGGGAGATTATGGTTACCTATGGAAATCTGCACAGAGGGTTTGAGTACCCTCAGATTAAATTTGTGGTGATCACGGAAGGTGATATGTTCGGGGCGGGGGGCAGGAAGCGGAAACGGAAAAAGACCTCCTATGATGGAAAAAAGATACAGAGTTTTTCCGAGCTGTCGGTGGGAGACTATGTGGTCCATGAAGAGCATGGACTGGGGATTTATCGGGGAATCGAAAAGATAGAGCAGGACCGCATAGTAAAAGATTATTTAAAGATCGAATATGCGGACGGAGGCAATCTGTACCTGCTTGCCACCAGACTGGACGGGATTCAGAAGTATGCGGGGGCGGACGCCAAAACGCCCAAGTTAAATAAATTGGGCGGCGAACAATGGAAAAGAACGAAAGCCAGGGTGAAAGGGGCGGTAAAACAGATAGCCAGGGAACTGGTGGAGCTGTATGCTGCCAGGCAGGAGACAGAGGGATTCCAGTACAGTGAGGATTCAGTATGGCAGAGGGAATTTGAAGAGCTGTTTCCTTATGAGGAGACGGATGATCAGTTAGACGCCATTGAGGCTACCAAGAAGGACATGGAAAGCCGAAAGATTATGGACAGGCTGATTTGCGGAGACGTGGGATATGGAAAGACGGAGATTGCGCTGCGGGCTGCATTCAAAGCCATACAGGACAGCAAACAGGTGGTTTATCTTGTGCCAACCACAATTCTGGCACAGCAGCATTACAATACATTTATTCAGAGGATGAAGGACTTTCCTGTGCGGGTGGATCTGATGTCCCGATTCCGAAGTGGAGCAGAACAGAAAAAAACGCTGGCAGATCTGAAAAAGGGGATGGTGGATGTGGTGATCGGAACCCACCGGGTACTGTCAAAGGATGTGGTTTTTAAGGATCTGGGGCTTCTGATCATTGATGAGGAGCAGCGGTTTGGTGTGGCTCACAAGGAGAAAATTAAACAGCTGAAGGAAAACGTGGATGTACTGACACTCACAGCCACCCCTATTCCCAGGACACTTCACATGAGCCTGGTAGGAATCCGGGATATGAGCGTCCTGGAGGAACCTCCGGTGGACAGGGTTCCCATTCAGACGTATGTTATGGAGTACAATGACGAGATGGTGAGGGAGGCCATTAACCGGGAGCTGGCCAGAAACGGTCAGGTCTACTATGTCTATAACCGGGTTCACGACATTGACGAAGTGGCGGCCCATGTGGCGGAACTGGTACCGGGTGCCTGTGTGGTGTTTGCCCATGGGCAGATGCAGGAGCGGCAGCTGGAAAAAATTATGTTTGACTTTGTTAACGGAGACATCGACGTGCTGGTTTCTACCACCATTATCGAGACTGGGCTGGATATCCCCAATGCCAATACCATGATCATTCATGATGCGGACCGCATGGGGCTGTCTCAGCTGTATCAGCTTCGGGGACGGGTTGGCCGTTCCAGCCGGGTATCATACGCGTTTTTGATGTATAAGCGAGATAAAATGCTCAAGGAGGAGGCAGAAAAGCGCCTCCAGGCTATAAGGGAGTTTACGGAGCTGGGATCAGGCATCAAGATTGCCATGAGAGACCTGGAGATCCGCGGAGCGGGCAATGTGCTGGGAGCGGAACAGCATGGTCATATGGAGGCAGTGGGATATGATCTGTACTGCAAATTGCTGAATCAGGCCGTACAGGCGCTTAAAGGCAGACGGACCGAGGATGATGATTTTCAGACAGCCGTGGACTGCGATATTAACGCTTACATTCCGGCAGGATATATTAAAAATGAATACCAGAAGCTGGATATTTACAAGAGGATCTCTGCTATTGAAAATGAGGAAGAGTATATGGATATGCAGGATGAGCTGATTGACAGGTTTGGAGAACTGCCTAAAGCGGTGGAGAATCTTTTAAAGGTGGCCTATCTCAAGGCGCTGGCCCACCGTGCCTACATGACAGAGGTAAATATCAACCGGCAGGAGATACGCATAACTATGTATCCGAAAGCCAGGATCGACACCGAAAAGCTTCCCCAGGTGCTTTCGGAGTACAGGGGAGATCTGAAGGTGACCACAGGCGACACCCCGGGATTCCTTTATCAGGAGCGAAATGCCAGGAATCGTGACAGCATAAAGATGATGGAGAAGGCAGAGGAGATTTTAAAAACAATGGGAAATCTGTCAGAAGGGGTTTCCTGAATAACAAAGCAGCAGCCGGTTCCCGCAACGGGAACCGGCTTTTTCTGCGGCATACCCCAAAGGCACACCCATATGGGACACGGTCTAATAAACCAGATCGCTCTCCAGAGGAAGAATCTGCAGAGCAGGAAACTGGTAGGCCAAACCAATAATATACAGGGTATAGCTTACGGTATTCATAAGGTTGAATGTGGCAGAATTCATAATCGCTATACGGGTATTGCTGCACTCCACATAGTCGTTGGTCATGGTAACAGGCGTGTTTGCGGGGCAGGGAAGTGCTTCGGAGACAAAGGCACGGTAAGTTCCCTGGCCTATGCTGAGATATCCAGTAGGCTCCAGCTGGTTTACCCGCTGGAAGATGCGGCCGTATCCGGATAAAAAGATATCCACAGGTCCGCTGTTAGAGGACAGGTTTACAGCCCTGAGACAACCGGAATTCCGATTCGTGCAGGGCATATCCGTAAGAGTAAACAGTGAAATACCGGAGCCGTCGTTGATGATAGATACGGTGTATGCCGCAGCATCTGCAAAATTAATATACCTGTTGTACAGAGTTTGGCCGGTCTGTGCGTTGGTGACGGTTACCAGTGTACTCTGGCTGCCGCGGTCAATATAATACGGTGTGAAATTGCCGAACTGCATATTCTGGATAACTGTACGTCTGCCCAGGCTTATGTTGACAGAGGGCTGATTAGAAGCTGCATGAAGGAAACGGATACTGGCCGAACGGCTGCCCGGATTTTGTCCGGGGGTGATAATAATAGAACCGCATCCTGTATTTCCGCATGACGGTCCCCAGCAAGGTATACACGGTGAATTGCCGGATGGAGGCCCCCAAGAAGGTGTATCCGGGGAGATGGGAGCAAATCCCGGGGAGTTGTCACCGGCTGGAGGTCCCCAGGAGGGTGTATCCGGGGAGATGGGAGCAAATCCCGGGGAGTTGTCACCGGCTGGAGGTCCCCAGGAGGGTGTATCCGGGGAGATGGGAGCAAATCCCGGGGAGCTGTCACTGTTTGGAGGCCCCCAGGAGGGCGTATCCGGGGAGATGGGAGCAAACCCCGGAGAATTGTCAGCAGTCGAATCCGGGGAAGCGGCACCGGGAGATTCAGGAATCTGGGCTGCAAGAACCCTTTCCGAATCGGAAACTGGAAGGTTTAGTCCATCCTTATTAATATACATAGGCATTCCTTTCTGTTTTATTGCCCGAAGCAAACGGTATGCTATATCATATGACAGATAGATATAGTTGTGTGAAAAAAAGAAAATTTGATTTCAAAGGGACGCAATGGCTTGACATAAAGGTGGTTTATACTATAGAATAAAGTGACAACTTTTGACAGAGGAGAATGGTATGTTTTTAGGAAAAAGCGTGTTGGCTTCATTTATGCTGAGTACAGCAGTGATGGTTTCAGGCCCCAACGGAGAAAAGGTTGCAGATCCGCACATAAGTGCCCCGGTCTTGGTAGTATCGGAGAAGCCGGGAGCATCGACAGAGTCAGAGACAGCCGGCAGACCGGAGAATTCCGAGAAGGCAGACAGAGACAAACGGACAGAGAGTCTGAACGAATCAAAGGCAGCTGACACATCAGAAAACTCTGAGAAGTTGGAGGAGTCAGATGCGGCCAGGGATGTTGGAGAGGCGGAGGCATCCGATACATACGAGGATACGGCAGAAGAGAATCAGCAGACTGAAACCTCAGAGCCCGCAGAGGGAACCGTGCTGACGATGCTGGCCAGTGAGGGCAAGGCCCAGATGCTCAGTGTTCTGATCCAGTCGGATGAGGGGAAGCTGGTAGTGATTGACGGCGGGTGGGAATCGGACGGCGACCGCTTGCTGGAGAAGATACAGGAGAAGGGCGGAAGTGTGGATGCATGGCTTATCACACATCCCCACGCCGATCATACAGGAGCACTCTACCATATTTTAAGAAATCGCAGTGATGAAGTTGATATAAATAAAATCTATTATTCTTTCGCTCCGGCCGCCTGGTATAAAGAAGTCGAACCCGATGAAGCTTCGGTAGCCGTTAATCTGCTGGAAGAGTTTGAGAAGCTGCCGGAGGACATGCTGTGTGGAGACATAGGTAAAAACGATACCATAAACGTGGACAACCTTCGCATAACAGTTATGAATGACCGCTACACACTGGATATTGATCCGGTCAACAACAGCAGTATTGTCTATAAAGTGGAAACATGCGGAAAGCGAATCCTGTTTTTAGGAGACTTGTCTTATGATGGCGGGGCGCGTCTTGTAAGAGAAGGCGGGGATAGCGTCAAGGCGGATATTGTGCAGATGGCCCATCATGGTCAGAACGGTATCGGACAGTCAGCATATGAGACTATTTCTCCCAAAGTTTGTCTGTGGCCGACACCACAGTGGCTTTGGGACAATGATAATGGTAATGGTTACAACAGCGGTCTGTGGCACACCCTTGCAACCAGGAGGTGGATGGAGGGGATAGGCGTAGAGGAGAACTACTGTACAAAAGACGGAGATATCGTTTTACAATTGGATTAAAATAAATCAGGAAGCCGGTCCCTATTTCAGGGAACCGGCTTTTACCAATAATCTGCGGATTCGGCTGCCTGTGAGAACTGCCAGAACCGTAAGCACGATATCTTTTGGAATGAAAGCAACAAAGGAATAGGCTACGATGGCGCCAAAGGACATTTCGGAGGTCAGGAGAGACCACTGGAAGGCGCCGGTCAGTTCCACAATCATCAAACCTGTAACGGAAAGTGCTATGGAAGCTAAGAGAACTACCGTCTGGCTGGAGTGCTTGACCCGGATTCCCGACAGAGCTGCCATGACCGGCCAGGCCAGGATGTATCCCCCGGTCATTCCTGTGAGACATTGAAGGCCGCCTCTGAAATTGGAGAAGACAGGAAGCCCTGCACAGCCAAGGAATATGTAGACCAGAGTGGCTATGGCGCCCTGTTTCCACCCAAGAATCGTTCCTACCAGAGCAATTCCGAAAAGCTGGATGGTGACGGGAACTCCTGTAGGCATAGGGATGGAAATCTGGGAGATAACGGTCAGGACAGCGGCTGATACACCCATGAGAACCAGGCTGTGGGTGGAGATGCTCCGGCTTTTGTCCGATGTGCGGGAAGTGGAAGATACTGTGCTCATAAAATAATCCTTTCTGAAAAAGTATTTGTCTAGCTGAAAAAAATATAGCATATGGAAAGTAGATTGTCAACCAAATATAATTATAAGTTAACATTTTGAATAACAGAAGAAAATAAGAGAATTATAAGAAAGAAGGTGGATCTATATGTATATAGCGGATTTGCATATCCATTCCCGGTACTCCAGAGCCACGAGCAGGGAGTGTACACCGGAATACCTGGATCTGTGGGCCAGGAGGAAGGGAATCAGTCTGCTTGGCAGCGGGGACTTTACTCACCCGGCATGGAGACAGGAGCTGGGGGACAAGCTGACAGAGGCGGAGGACGGGCTGTACGTGTTGAGGGAGGAGCTGCGGCAAAAAGACAGAACCACAGACGGGACATACGATCCGAGATTTGTGATTTCGGGGGAGATCAGTTCCATTTACAAGAAAAACGGAAAGGTCCGCAAGGTGCACAATGTGATCTTGCTGCCAGGGCTTGAGGATGCAGAGCGGCTGGCCCGGAAACTGGAGACCATCGGAAACATTCATTCAGACGGACGTCCGATTTTGGGGCTGGACAGCCGCGATTTGCTGGAGATTACCCTGGAGATCTCCCCCAAGGCGATTTTTGTGCCGGCGCATATCTGGACGCCCCATTTCTCTATGTTCGGAGCTTTTTCGGGTTTTGATACCATAGAAGAGTGCTTTGGGGATCTGGCGCCGTATATCCGGGCGTTTGAGACAGGACTCTCGTCAGATCCGCCTATGAACTGGCGCCTGTCAGCCCTGGACCGGCTGCAGATGATTTCCAATTCTGACGCACATTCGCCTGCAAAGCTGGGAAGAGAAGCGAATCTGCTGAACATTGACATGTCCTATGAGGGACTGTACGGTGCGATTCAGGAGGGACGGGGGCTGGAAGGGACCATCGAATTTTTCCCCGAGGAGGGAAAATACCATTTTGACGGGCACAGAAAATGTCATCTTTGCTTAAGCCCGAGAGAGGCAGAGCAGTATCAGGGTCTATGTCCGGTGTGCAATAGAAGGATGACTATGGGAGTATCCCATCGGATTGAACAGCTGGCGGACCGGGACGAGGGCTTTGTTCCTGCCGGGGCGAAGCCATTTGAGAGCCTCGTGCCTCTTGGGGAAGTGATTGCAGCGTCGACCGGACATTCTGCGGCCAGCATGAAAGTACAGCGTCAGTATGCGGACATGCTGGAGACGCTGGGAACGGAGTTTTCGATTTTGAGGGAAATTCCTGTGGAGGATATTCGGATAAAAGCAGGATATCTTGTGGCTGAGGGTATCCGAAGGCTCAGGCAGGGGAAGGTGAAGCGTTTTCCGGGATTTGATGGGGAGTATGGAATCATTAAACTGTTTGAACCGTCAGAGCTGGAGGCCATGGACGGACAGATAAGCATGTTTGGCGCAGACGGAGGATTGGGGAGCCGAAGCGATACAGATACGAAACCGAAAGTTCGAAAGACAGGGCAGAATAAAGGTGCAGCCCTGGTGCAGTCGGATATTGCCGGGGCCGATCTGCAGGCTGCGGACACCCTTGACAAGACTGTGGAGCTGAACCAGGAACAGGCAGCGGCTGTCTGTTCGTTTGCCTCTTCCATAGCTGTCGTGGCGGGACCGGGGACCGGAAAGACAAAGACCCTTGTTTCGCGCATTCTCTATCTTCTGCAAAGCCGCAGGGTTAAGCCTTCGGAGATCACGGCGGTTACCTTTACCAACAAGGCGGCTCAGGAGATGAGACAGCGGCTGGAAGAGCAGCTGGGAGGACGAAAGAACACGCGGAATATGCGTATCGGTACGTTTCACGGACTCTGCTATGAATTGCTGAAGGCCGTAGGGCAGGAATTCTTTCTGGCAGATGAAGAAACGGCGCTTGAGATCGCGGAGGAGACAGGGAGAGAGCTGGAGATAGATGAGAAGCCGGGCAAGCTGCGGCAGATGATATCCCGGCGAAAGACAAATTTGTGCCGGGAGGAAGCGGGTGGCGCCGGACAGGAACGTTTTTGCGCTGATCAGGCGGCCAAGCTTTACGGACGGAAACTGGAACAGCTTCACGGGTATGATTTTGACGATTTGCTTCTGAAGGCTTTGGAACTGGCAGAGAGCGGTCAGTGTGATCAAAAAGGCTTTTCCTACCTTCTGGTAGACGAATTTCAGGATATAAGTCCGCTGCAGTACCGCTTGATTCAGGCGTGGAGCAAAGGGGCCAGAGAGGTTTTCATAATCGGGGATCCGAATCAGTCTATATATGGATTCAGGGGGGCGGATGTGAAAAGTTTTGAAAGGTTTATTGGGGAACGGGAGGCGGAAGTGATCTGTCTGGAAAAGAATTATCGGTCTGCGCCGGAGATACTTAAGACAGCCTGTCAGGTCCTGGGAAATTCTGACAGCTTGGAGCCTGTGAAAGGCCCAGGATTTCCGGTCCGTCTGGTACGGACATCCGGTGAGATGGCAGAAGCCGTTTTTGTGGCAAAAGAGATTAACCGGCTTGTTGGAGGAATCGATATGCTGGATATGGAGGAAGGGCTTTTGAGCCGGGATAATCGTACGCCCAGAAGCTTTAAAGATATAGGGGTACTTTATCGGACGCACCGTCAGGCGGATCTTCTGGAGAAATGTCTCAAAAAAGAGGGGATTCCCTATATTGTGGCAGGGCGGGAGGATTTTCTGAGTGATTCTCAGGTTCGGGGCAGTCTGGCATTTTTCAGAAGTGTTCTGGATGAGGGGGACGATCTGGCCAGAAGAAGATGCCTGAAGCTGCTGTGGAATGTGGAGGAAGGATGTAACTCCCAGTGTGCCTACGATGCTATGGCGGATAAATACAGAAAACTGTGCAGGCGGGGAAAGCCGCAAAATATTATAGGGGCGTGGCGGGAGGATATGGGATTTGCCGGCAGTATTCCCATGGAAAAACTGTCGGGGGCAGCAATGTTTTATAAGTCGGTGGGAGAGATGCTGGAGAATCTGGCCTTTGGACAGGAAAGCGATTTAAAGCGGTGCGGAGGAAAGACATACGCTGCGGATGCGGTTACTCTTATGACACTTCACGGTTCAAAAGGTCTGGAGTTTCCGGCCGTGATTCTGTATGGTGTAAAAAAGGGAATCATTCCCCTGGAATATTTCGGGACAGAGACGGACGCAGAAGAGGAGAAACGGCTTTTCTACGTGGGAATTACGCGGGCAAAGGAAGAGCTGATCATGACAGAATCCGGAGAGAGTTCCGTATTCACGAAGGGGCTGCCCGACGGGACGATCCTGCGGGAAAGTTCCGGTCTGAAAAATAGCGGATGGAGGGGCCGCCAGATAAGTATGTTTGATTTTATGAAATAAATCTGTAACGAATCGCGTATTCGGACCACTCATTTACAGGAAGGAGGAAAACCAGATGGATTCCATGGAAGACATTTACAGAGACCACGCAAAAGCCGTGTATGGTTTTCTCCTGACCCGGGTGCGGGATTCGGACACGGCGGAGGAATTGACCCAGGAAACCTTTTATCGGGCAGTGAAGCAGATAAAAACATTTAAAGGGGACAGCAGTGTGTCCACCTGGCTCTGCGGTATCGCCAGAAATGTGTGGCTGGAATATGTGAAAGGGCAGAAAAAGCGGCAGGACATGGACAGCCTGGCAGGGATAACAGATGGGGACGGCAGGTTTGGGGCGAAGGGAAGCTGCGGGTCTGCAGAGGAAGCCCACATGGCAGAGTGGGAGAACATGCAGATTCTCAAAGCTCTGCACAGGTTAAAGGAGCCTGTACGGGAGACTTTGTACCTGCGGCTTATAGGAAACCTGACCTTTAAGCAGATCGGCGAGATTATGGGAAGAAGCGAGAACTGGGCCAGAGTCACGTTTTACCGGGGAAAGGAAATCATCATGAAGGAGGTAAAGAGAGATGAACCATAAAATTTCATGCTGTATGATACAGGATTTGCTGCCCTTGTATGTGGACGGACTTACCAGTGAAGAGACTGCCCGGGAGATAGAGGAGCACCTGGAAAGCTGCGGCAGCTGCAGGGAAAGCTGTGAGAGGATGAAAGCCGGTATGAATGCGCCCCTCAACGAAGGGAAGCAGGAGAAAAAAAGGGAAATCAATTATCTGAAAACCGTGAGAAACAGAAACATCCGGAATATGGTATGTGCGGCGGGTGCCGTGATCCTGGCGGTTTTGGCCGGAATTGGGTTAAAACTTTTTGTTATCGGTTTCCAATCGGAATCCTATACGATTACGTATATGGATGTCAGTGAAGATCAGATTCATACAGGCGGCGTATTCTGGAGCTCAGGTTACGTTTACGGCAGACATAAGCTGGTGCGCCAGAACGATGGCACGCAGAAACTGGTGGTCTATGCATGCCTGGCATCAGGATGGAATCGGAACGGAGAATTCAATCTGATTCTGAACATGGAAGATGTGGATGGCCAGGTGGATATCGGCGGGGCGGTAGTCAAACGTGACGGCACAGTCATCAGCAAGATGGCCAATGATCTCTACGAGGCCAGGAACCCATATATTGGGGACGTGTCTGCCAACGGACGACTGGCCGGTGTTCTGAGACTGGGGGAGCAGATGGGCGGATTTAAAAACGAGCTTCAGACCACAAAAGAACCTTATGGGTGGATATTAAAGCGGGAGGACAGTGTGCTTAATTCGGCAGTGTTTGAGGCCAGGATGCGAGACTACGGGTGTGTGCTTCTTGCACTGATTGACAATCTGGGGGAGATTACCTGGCGCTACACTGTGGAGACAGAGGACGGAGCCGTCCAGAGGGAAACCACACTGACTGCCGGGGAGGCGTCGGAATACCTGGAGGCGCCGATAAAATCTTTTGGAGAAAACCCGGAAATGGTCCAGGAGATGCTGGACAGACTGGCTTTGCCGTAATGTAAAAGAAATTCTTTTCCCAATGGTCAGAATGTGCTATAATATTCTCATGGCTAATGAACAGGATTCAACTGTTTGATTGCCACTGGTAGACTATATGATAGATACTGCCTATGGAAGAGGTAATCTGAGGGTGAAAAGAACCGGGAAACAGGCAGATTTTGTATCCAGGTAAGGGGGAGCCGTGTAGGAACTGCTATGGAAAATAGAAATTGTGAGATCCTTTTTGAATATCTGAGGAGCATTCTCTATGACTCCCCAATAAAGAAGCCGGATTTAACGGAACTGGAAGATTCCTATAAGAAACTGGGCCAGGAGTTTGAGACTCTGCAGAAGTGGGTGGAGGAGATGCTTTTCTATACCGGTAATCTTTCCAAAGGTAATCTGTCGGGGGTTAGCTGCCCGGACGCAAATCCGCTGTGTAAAAATCTCAAAAATCTTCACTCAAGTTTAAATCGTCTGGCCTGGCAGGCCAAGCAGGTGTCAACAGGGGATTATTCCCAGGAGGTTACATATCTGGGAGAACTTTCGGACGCTTTTAACACGATGATTATCCGGTTAAAAGAACGGGAGAGCCAGCAGAAATCAGAAAAGGCGCAGGTAGAGAGACAGATAGATCTGGTGAACGGCTATAATGAGCTGCTGCTGGAACTGACAAGGAAACAAAAAGAATGGATTCTCGTAGTAGATGCTCAGGATAAGGATATTGTGTACTGCAATAAACGTGGGGCCGGGCAGGAGGAAACGGCTGACAGCGAATTCTGCGAGGTGTGCGAGAACAGGCTTCCGTTCCGAAACAGGCTCCTTTATTGGGAAGATGCAGAGGAGGGCCATGTGTGGGAGGCTAACGACGGAAATCACAGGTATTTCCGAATTACCACCTTTCCCTTGGAGTGGAAAAAGAGAGAGGCATATGCCCATATCCTTCTGGATATTACAGATGAAAGGCTGGAGACCAGGTCGTTAAAAAATAAAGCTTATCATGACAGGCTCACAGGAATATATAACCGTATTTATTTTGAAGAATATATGGATAAAATCCTGAGGGAGGAACGGAATGCAATTTTAGGGTACCTGGATCTGGATTGCCTAAAGACGGTTAACGATCAGTTTGGACACGGAGAAGGCGATGGATATATTCTCCGGTTTATTTCTACGGTGCAGAAGTATTTTCGTACTACGGATATTTTTGCAAGAATCGGGGGAGATGAATTTTGTCTGATTCTTGATAATATTTCTGAAGATGTAGCGATAGAGAAGCTGACGGCTGCTATGGAGGAATTCCAGGGGTATAAAGATAAAGAGTATACCCATGGGTTTAGTTTCGGCGTAACTGAGATAATGGGAAATCAGGAGACGCGAAGCCTGGCAGAGATTATCAGAGAAGTAGATTCGGCTATGTATGAATGCAAACGGAGAAATAAGGAATTGTACAAACGGCAGCAGGAGGGCCATGAATGAAAATCTTAGTGATTAACAGCGGAAGTTCTTCCCTGAAATTTCAAGTCATCGACTCGGCAAGCGAGGAAGTACTGGCCAAGGGCCTCTGCGAACGCATCGGCATTGACGGTGTATTTACATACAAAACGGATAAGATAACTATAAAAGAACCGGTGCCGATGGAGAATCACACCCAGGCCGTACATACGCTTTTAGATACCCTGGTGGATCCGGAGAAAGGCATTGTGGGCAGTTTTCAGGAGATTGATGTTATCGGCCACCGGCTGGTTCACGGCGGAGAGAAATTTACCGGTTCCGTGGTGGTGACGGACGAGGTGATTCAGGCTATGACTGAGTGCAACGACCTGGCGCCCCTGCACAATCCGGCCAATTTAATCGGGGTGGATGCCTGCCGGAAGCTGATGCCGGACACGCTGATGGTGGGGGTGTTTGACACGGCTTTCAACCAGACCATGGAGCCCAAGGCCTATCTCTACGGACTGCCCTACCGGTATTATGAGAAATACAAGATCCGCCGCTACGGATTTCACGGCATCAGCCACAAGTATGTGTCCCAGAGGGCGGCGGAATTTATGGGGCAGGATCCCAGGCATGTGAAGACTATCGTGTGCCACCTGGGCAACGGTGCCAGTATCAGCGCCGTAAAGTACGGAAAGGTGGTAGATAATTCCATGGGATTTACGCCCCTTGAGGGCCTGGTCATGGGGACCAGGTGCGGGGATGTGGATCCGGGGGCCCTGGAGTTTCTGGCCAAGAAGGAGAATCTTGACTTTCCCCAGGTTATGGCTATTTTAAACCAGGAATCAGGAGTGCTGGGCATCTCCAAGAATTATTCCAGCGATTTCAGAGAACTGAAGGATGCGGAGATTAAGTACAATGAGAAGGCCGCCCTTGCCAGGGAGATTTTTGCCTACAAGGTGGCCAAGTATGTGGGCAGCTACGCGGCTGCCATGAACGGGGTGGACAATATCGTGTTTACCGCCGGAGTTGGGGAGAATGATTCCGATATCCGTCAGGAGATATGCAGCTATCTGGAGTTTCTGGGAATCACCCTGGATGAACTTAAGAACCGGGAACAGGCGGAGGCCGTAAGGATATCAGAGGGAACTTCCAAAGTCAACGTGCTGGTGATTCGAACCAATGAGGAGCTGGAGATTGCCAGGGAGACGGCAGAGGTGGCGCGGCAGAACGGCGTGGGATGACGGCGTTCTGCCGTTTTTCTGATTAGCTGAGACTTTTTTCCATAGCCAGAAACCACTGCCCCGTATTCTGCGTCAGGCTTACAAGAGTTGACAGTATCTGGTCCCGGTCGTAGCTGCGGCTTCCCATGTAGGCGTAATATCCGCCGTAGATGGTGTAGGTCAGCACCATATTCCGCACAGGATCCAGGTGATACTGGGGGTATTTTTCGGCAATCATTTTCTTGATGGACTGTTCGATTTTCGACACGAAAAGGCTGCTTCGGCTGTCGGAAAAGAGAATCTGAATCAGGTGGTCCTGGGACAGATAGCCTAAAACCAGCTGACGGGTAAATTCTCCCGTGTTCTCCCAGATGTATTCGGAGTGGTCCATGGACTGGATTACAGAGAGGACCACGTCATTTTCCAATGTATCTGATAATTCATAGATATCCCCGTAATGAGAGTAAAAAGTTGATTTATTGACCATAGCCATTTCACACAGTTCCTTGACCGTGATTTTCTCCAGAGGCCGCTTGGCCCGGAGAGCCAGGAACGCGTTGATAATGGCTTTTTTTGTCTTTACAATCCGCAGATCCATTAGGTTACGTCTCCTCTTACCGACAATTTTGGAAATGAGTTGGTTATCCGACTTTAGGGTGGAACTGTCTGTGGCGGACAACGCGTCTTGTTTTTATAATGGTACATTATAATTTGTCTTCAGCCGTCAGGCTGCAGACCTGGGCGCGCATCAGCGTGCTTCCTAATTATACCATAAAAATGAGGGGGACTATAGATGGATTTTTACGGATTTTACACGGGGACAGAATTTGAGGCGCATAACTTTTTGGGGGCTCACCCGCAGGGAAACGGCATCGTATTCCGCACCTTTGCACCAGGGGCCAGGAGGATTGAGGTCATAGGGGAGTTTAACAGCTGGCAGGGGCAGGACATGGGAAAGATTCACGACGGAAATTTCTGGGAATGTACCGCGGCGGACGCAAGACCGGGGCAGATGTACAAATACCGGATTACCGGGGCGGACGGCAGCGTGCGGGACCATGCGGACCCATACGGATTTGCCATGGAGCTGCGGCCTCACACGGCGTCTTTTGTGTGCGGGGAGGAGGTATTCGATTTCGGGGACGGGGCCTGGATGAAAAAGCGGAGCGCGGCAATCGACAAGCCCCTGAATATCTATGAGATTCACGCCGGTTCCTGGAAACGGCCTTCAGATGAGCCGGGAGATTGGTACAATTATGAGGAGCTGGCAGAAAGGCTTGTTCCCTACTTAAAGGAGCAGGGGTACAATTATGTGGAAGTTCTGCCCCTTGCGGAGCATCCCAGCGATGAGTCCTGGGGATATCAGATAACAGGGTTTTTCAGCCCTACTTCCAGATACGGCACGCCCAGGCAGCTGAAACGTATGGTAAAGCTTCTCCACAGCCATGATATCGGGGTTATCATGGATTTTGTGCCGGTTCATTTTGCGGTGGATGATTATGCGCTGTGGAATTATGACGGTACGGCCCTGTATGAGTATCCTAACCAGGATGTGGGAAGGAGTGAGTGGGGAAGCTGCAATTTCATGCATTCCAGGGGAGAGGTGAGAAGCTTTCTCCAGTCGGCAGCCAATTACTGGTTGACAGAGTTTCATTTTGACGGCCTGCGGATGGACGCCATCAGCAACATGATTTACTGGCAGGGCAACCCGGCCAGGGGGGAGAACCGGGGAGCCGTCGTATTTTTGCAGAATTTGAACCAGGGGCTGAAAAAGCGCCATCCGTCCTGTCTTTTGATTGCGGAGGACTCCACGGCCAGGCCGGATATTACAAAGGCGGCCGGGGAGGGCGGACTTGGGTTTGATTACAAGTGGGATATGGGGTGGATGAACGATACGCTGTCGTATTTTCAGTCGTCTCCGAAACAGAGGGTGGAACAGTATCACAAGCTGACCTTTTCCATGCAGTATTATTATCAGGAGAAGTATCTGCTTCCCCTGTCCCATGATGAAAATGTCCATGGGAAGGCTGCGGTTTTACAGAAAATGAACGGGGATTATGAGGGGAAATTCCCGCAGGCCCGGGCGTTTTATTTGTACATGTATCTCCATCCGGGGAAGAAGCTGAATTTCATGGGAAATGAGCTGGGGCAGATGAGGGAGTGGGATGAGAAAAGGGAGCAGGACTGGGATATTTTGAAGTATCCCAATCATGACGCGTTCTGCAGGTTTATGAGAGATTTGAATCAGCTGTATCTGAAGAATCCGGCTCTGTGGCAGATGGATTATGAGCAGGAAGGATTTCAGTGGCTGGACTGCCGCCAGGAGGCCAGGTGCATCTACGCTTTTGAGAGAAGAGGGAAAAAACAGAGGATTGGGGCAGTGTTTAACTTTTCCGACATGGCGCAGAAGGATTATAAACTCCGGATGCCGGGGGCAAAAAAGCTAACCCTTCTTCTGGACACGGACAGGGATATCTATGGGGGGAATACAGTGGGGATTGAAAATGGCGCGGCGGAATGGGTGGATGAAAGGTCGGAGACCGTGACGATTTCGCTGGGAGCTTTTTGCGGGAGATGTTATTTGGTGGAGTGAGCCAGGGGGGCACAGGATGTCTTAAAACGGCGGCTGAGACGGGCGGTGTCCGAAAAAGGTTACTGTTCATACCCAATGTCATGATGCTGGGGTCAAAAGGTGTCTATGCAGAAAATTTTTTTTATCGTTTCTGAGTTGTGCATTCAATGCATTGATCTTGCATCGTATTTCTGCTATAGTATGGGAATGATTTTGTACACGATTTTAAATCAATTAACATAATTTTATAGTTCATGACCTTTTGACCCCAGCATTATGTCATAAACTTAAGGAAGATTTCTGTACTAAACAGAGATCTTCCTTTTTTACCCCTAAACCGGAAAAACAGGCGGTTATATCTTGACAAACATACTAACGGTATGATAATATAAAAAACATACCGATAGTATGTTGGAGGTGAAGACGTAATGGCAAGAAATAAGCACCCGGAGGAGACGGTCAATTTAATCCTGGAGGTTGCCTTTCGCCTGT